>NZ_JBVJGT010000061.1:0-41013 GCF_055587185.1 Micromonospora sp. NPDC048040
GTGGGAACGCCGCGACGACATCCACGAAGCCTTCCTCGGCCTGGCCACCTGCATCATCACGTACCGACACGTCGTACGACTTTGTTAGGACCTATTAGCGGCAAATGCCGGAACTGCGGCAGACACGGGCGAGTGAGAACCTTCCGAGTGACGGGGCGTTCCCAGGGCCGGCGCAGCTCGCTGGCTGCGGTGCTGGCAAGACGCAGTTGGATGTAGGCGGCCAGCACCAGCCAGGTCTACCAGTCGGCGGCGTGCGGGTCCCGCAGCTTCGGGTTGGTCCAGCCGAGGGTCTGCTTGAGCATGCGGATGGTCGCTCGATGTCGTTCTACGTCTCGCCGAAGTAGCCCTCCTGCTCTCCGAGCAGCAGCGGAACGTCGCACGCCGACATGTCCGGGCGAGCCCGGACAGCCCTGACCCGATGGCGCCACCGCTGGTGCTCGAACGCCACGTCCGCCTCGATTTCCACCACCACCGTCGGCTCCACCTGCACGTACTCCAGCGGCTCCGGCCGGTCCAGCTGCCCTGACCAAGACGCAGGCAACGGCTGCGGCCACGGATGCACCACGGCAGCCCGCCGGCGCCGCCCGAACCGCAGCGGAGACAGCACCGCCTCGAACTCCCGCCGTCCCTCGACGTTGAGCGGGTGGGTGCGGCCGGTGTAGCGGAGCCGGCCCGACCGATCAAACCGGCCCAGCAGCAACGTGTCTGGTTCGCGCAGACTGCCGGTCACCCCGCCGATGATCGCCTCGGTAACGATTCGGGTGCGGTACTTCGACCAGCCGCGTCTGCCGGGCTGGTACCGGCCGACCAGGCGCTTGCTGACCACGCCCTCGATACCCGCCGCGACGGTCCAGTTCATCAGCCAGTCCCCCACCTGCCGCATGTCGGCCGTCTGCGGAGTCAAGGTCAGCTGCGCTGGAACGTCGGCGAGCAGCAGCTCGAGCCGAGCCCGTCGCTGCGACAACGGCATGTCGAGGATCACCCGGCCGTCGACGTCCGCGAGTAGATCGAACAGCACGTAGTGGGCGGGGCAGTCATGTGCCAGCCGCAGCACGCCGCGGCCGGCCGCAACACGCCGCTGCAACTGCGCGAAGTTCGTCCGGCCACGCTCCCACACGACCAGTTCACCGTCGAGCACCACGCCCGACGGCATAGACGCCCGCAGCGTGCGGGTGATGTCAGGGAAGTACCTGGTTAGGTTCCGGCCGGCCCTCGACTGCAGGTACACACCGTCGGCCTCGCGGAAGGCGATACACCTCCACCCGTCCCACTTCGGCTCGTGCACAAGACCCGGATGCTCAGGCACGACGTCGACCGGCGCCGCGAGCATCGGCGCGACTGGGCGGCGCAGCACCGGCTTCGCTGCGGCGCCCGCCGGCGAGCGGGCGGGAGTCACCTCCCGTCCCCACCACGCCGGCCGCACGTTCCGCTCATCCTCCGCCCACCCCCACGTCATCGTGGGAGAGACACAGGCTGCGCCGGGCCCAGATCCGCGACAACGAATGGCGCCAGCGGGTGGTCGTAGTGCGCTTCGCGCTGGGCCAGGTGCACGTGCAGGTGAAAAGCCCTCGCCGCAGCTACCGACGGGCGATCCCTGGACGACGCGTTCAGTCCGGAAGACCAGCCGGGCCGCAGCGCCGCCCGCTCCGGCGAGCAGAGTCCCGCCTCGCGCGCTCACGGGGGACGTACCGTCGAAGGGTGGACGTGCTGCTGCGCGGCGGGCCAGGTGACGGACAGGTGGTGCCCGGCGGCGGGGAGACCGTCGCGTGGCAGGCCTGCCTCTACGAGATCACGACCGAGTACAGCCACCGGCACGGCCGGGACCTGCGGGTCTACCGGCACCGCCCCGACTGCTGCGAGCCGTACGGCCGCGGCGCCGAGGACCGCTGCGAGTGACCCACTCCCCCGCTGATTCGCCACCCCAGCCCGCCACGTTATCGAACATGCGTACGATCATCGTGTGGATGAGGAGGTCCGGCGGTGGTGGAACGGAATCTGGGGGCGCCTGGCACGCCGGGACGTGTGGCTCATCCGCCGCACGCGCTGGACGGTGGTCGCCCGCGCCGGGGACACCGAGACGGGCAAGGTGCTGCGCTGGGAGTTCGAGACGGAGCCGGAGGCACTACGCATGGTTGAGCGCCTACTGCGCGCCGACAGCGCCGGGCAGTGGCGCGAACACGGGCGCGGCGGGCCTCCGGGTTCGGCGCGGGGGCGAGGACCGGACCCGGCGGGTCCGGAATGACGATTATGGGCACCCAGAGGGCTCTGCCGCACCGCCGAGAACGTGGGCACCTACCGCATGCGAGCATCTGATCCGTAGTCACGAGCCACAGCAGCCTCGTCCACGTGTAGCACTCTATCAATGACTCGGCCCGTCAACAGACTCCTGGATCCATCTAGGTCCGGCAGATTCTTCGCAGGTCCACGCCCTGCGGAACCGGCCCATCCTCGCTTGTCGATGGGCTAGTGGGCTCGGTGCTTCCCGTCGTGTCCAAGCGTGTAGCGGCCCGTCCGCGTTGGTTCCCCGACGTCCGAGCAGCCACGGAGCAGCCACGATCGCCATTTCCTCGCCGCCGCCAACGTCCCTCCGGACCCGCTCGACCTCAGCGTCGACCCCTCCGCCGTACTGCACGACGCGCTCGTGCACGGCCCACTCTGACGACGCGGCCGGTCGCCGGCTACGACACCCGACGCCGTGGCCGATCGGGAGGCTGCATTCCCGGCAACGGCACCTGCTGGTACTCGCAGGCGTCCCTCAGGCCCGGAACCGTAATCAAGAGCTGACATGCCCATCCTCCGACCCGACATCGCCGTCATAGGCCGCCCGTCCGATGCAACCGCTGCCCAAACGGCGTCTACGACCGCGGGCACCGTGGAATCACCGCCCTGGGAACCGCCCGGAACAGAGGGGTCACTCGTCACCGCCGTCAACCGAACCTGTCGATGGCATCATGTTGCCCGTGCCCGATTCCACTATGCGGCGTCTCGCTGATATCGAGCGTGCGCTACTCGGCGACACCCCGCTCCCAGATTGCCTACGCATGTGCCTCGCCATCGGAGCGGAAGTCCGCTCAGCGCGGCTACGTGAATGGGCTCAGCGCGAGTTGAACGGCTACCGTGCCGATGACGCCCTGCCGGCATACCGGACGGTCGGTGCGGCATTGCTCGGCGACGTTCACTGCGGCCCGGCCCATGGCCAGCATGAGCGGATCGCGTTGCACCTGGTCCCTGACGAGGTGCGGAAGATTCTCATCGAGATGGACGGCCGCAGCGAGGTTCGCGACAGCGTCGCCGAGATCGCGGCGATCGTTGCCAGAGCACACCAGCACAGCCGCGGGCTCATCGTCTTCGACGTGCCTGACGAATCAAGGCTGCGTGCCGCCATCGCGCAGAACGCCGGCCGTCCGGTGTACAGCCGCATCTACTGGAGCATCGCCGCCGCAGCCTACGAAGGCCTGCTCGACCGGGTGCGCACCGCGGCCGTCTCGATCGTGATGGAGGTGCGGGCGGAAGCGGGTGAAGCGCAGCAGGATGCAGGCGGTGCTGCTCCCCTGTCGGCGGCTGCCGACCAGGCTGTCGCCCTGTACGTCAGCGGCTCTAACAACCAGATCCAGGTCAACCAGGCTGGTCGCGGCAACGCCGGTGCGAGTCCCGAATCGCCGGATAGCGAGAACGTGGCCCGGTCGAGCCTGCGATGGACCCGCCGGCAGACGCTGTGGACCATAGCCGGGTTCTTCGTCGCGCTCATCAGCATCGTGGTCGCGGTCCTGCTCGGGTAGCGCACAGGCGCTTTGGTTAGGTGGCTCGTCCGCGCCAGCCGGGCCACGATTGCGGCTTTCTATGGCAGTGCGCTCAAAGCGGAACACATATATGACCGGGTGGAGTCCGGGATGCGCTCGGCCGCTTGCGGGTACAGCCCGCGCAGGGCTTCAGGCGACTGCGTCGTCGATGAGGCCATAGGGCGGTTGGTCCGCCCGTCCGGAGTAACGAACGACAACATCGTCTTCGACCTCGGCGGGCGGCGCGTTGTCGACGATGACGATCTGAGCCCCGGCCCCGCGGCCGGTGAGCCAGGTGTGCAGGTGCTTGTAGAAGTCCCCGATCGTGACGGTGTCGGCGAACTCGGCATCGCGTTCGCCGGTTTGCCCGAGGTTCTTCTGAGGGCTGTCCAGGAAAAGAAAGCCAGGGTGGGAGCCACCCGACTCCCAGGAGACCTCGAAGATCGCGAGGATCCACGCGAGGGAGATCAGGGTCCGGCCGCCGGAGGATGCCGAGGTGTATCGGAGGTCGCGCACGAACGGGACCAGTTCGTCGTTCAGACGGGCGCCACTCAGTTTCGGATACCGCCAGTCGGCCAGGATCGCGGCGAACCGGTCACTGATGGTTCGGATGACCGCGGATCGGTCCGTCTGATCTTGCCCAGCAGTGGCGAGCTCCTCGCGAAGGGCTTTGACCGAGGTGTCCAAGCGGAGTACGTCGTTGGCTCGTCGTTCAAGGCTGCTGACCACTTGTAACCCCGCCGCGGCGAGCTGAGCCGTGGCGGTGGCGTCTTGGCGCCGCCGGGCAAGAGCGTCACGTTCGGCGAGGTACGGGCTGATCGCCCGAGTGGTGACGTGGTCAACTTCGGCTGCTGCTTGCTGTTCAGCATTGCGAGCGGCTTCCACGCGCCGCCTGAGCTGGTTAACCTCGGCGTCCAAGTCATCCACGAACCTGGTTAGTTCGGCCAGGCGTGCTTTGGTCGCGCGCAGCTCAGTGCTGACATCGAACGGGCTGAGGAAGCTGTCGACGTCCGGCAGGGTGCCGTCTTCTTCGCTCGGCCCGGCAGCCGTGCCATCGATGACCTCGTCCCGCTCCGGCGGGGCGCAGGGCACTACGTCGCCAAGAGTCAGCGCGCCAGTCGCCTCGGCGACCCGGGTATGGCACAAGCCGCACGCCCCGTCTTCGACCTCGATGGTTCGCCCGAGGGCGGACAAACATGCTGGGCAAACCTTGATCTGGAGCGGGTCGAAGAGCTGATGCGCCTCAGTGAGCATGATCAGCTTGGCCACGTCGGCGGCGTACTGTGCCCGCAGCGGAACCATCCGGCGGAGTTGGGTTTCCCGGTCACGAAGGATCGATTCAGCGCGACGTGCTTCTTCCGCGGCTGCTTGGTGCCGCCGCCGCTGTGCCTCGGCGAATCCTGCGGCGGCGGCTACACGCTGGTCGATTGCGTCCTGTTCTCGGGCAAGGACGGCGAGCTCCTCGGCCGCTCGGTCACGGGCCATTTCCAGCTCCATGCGACCACCGAGTCGCTGTTCCTCGACAATTTGCTGTGCCGCTTCGTACGCCACCCGTGCCCGGGCCAGCCGTGTCTCCAGGTCTTTGATGCGCTGTCCGAGGTCTACCGCGCGGTCGTCGTGGACGTCGAACATCACGTCGACGACCTGGCGCAGTTTGAGTGCCTTCATGTGCTGGGTCTCGAACAGCAGGGACTTGCTGGCCACGCGCTCGTTGGGTAGAAAACACAGACTCATCAAATCTCGAAAACTAAGCGGATCTGTGCCGGAGTTTGCCTGGGTAGGGGCCTCGCGGAGCTGGACGCCTTCCAGCCCGCAATGCATCAGCAGGAGGGAGGAAAGGCTGTCCGGGCTGCCGGGCGGTTTGATCGGCCGCCGTTCGACAGGGGGGCCAGCGCCGTCATCGAGCCTGCCGGGGCGAAGGAAGACGTGGCTGGATTGATCGCCGAGGCCACGCTCGATGACATAGGGCGTACCGGAAAGTTCCAGCTCAACAAAGGCGTGTAGGACCTTCGCGATCACTTCCGGGTGTCGGGGGTAGTCACTCGCGCCTAGGCAGTAGTCGATGAACTCCAGGACGGTCGACTTGCCCGTGCTGATGGCCCCAGCAATGACAGACAAGGAGTTGAGATTGCCTGTCTCAGGATCGACGAAGTCGACTTGGTAGTGACGTTCGGGTCCGACGAGCCGTAGCCGGCGGATTCGGATGCCTCGTCTGCCCTGCGGCGACAACGCGGAGTTCGCGGGTGTTGTCATGACGGCCTACCCACGCTGTCTTGAGCGAAGGCGTCCGCTTCGTTCAGCGCTTCGGGCTCCACGAACAGGTCGGCCAGGTCGATGCGGTTAGGGCCCGAGGACTGGCGAGTCCACTCGCTCACCCGCTCCCGAAGCGGTCCGGGCCGGACCTTCCTCAACCTGCGCACGACAATGGTCGCCGCGGTCGTGTAGGAGCGCGCATACATGGCGGTGAACCGCATCGCCATGTCGACGCCAGCGTTCGTCAACCGGTATAGCACGTGGCCACGGACTGCGGTGGTCGCCAGATCGTAGGCGAGCAGGAGCGCCAGGTCGTGCTTGAGCCGCTCTCGCCGGGTGGCAAACCTCTGCGCCGCGCTCGCATAGGACAACGCCCGGTCGTCGAAGCCCGCCATGAGAAGTTCGAACCGGTCTGGGTCGTCATCGCTCGACGCCATTAGCAGGGGGTTCGCGGCGATGAAGTCGTATGCGCCGAGCCGTTCCAGCTCCACACCATCTGGATGGAACTCGGCGACCACGTGGAGGAGAAGCACAAGTTGGGCCAGCCGGAACACCGTGTCGTCCTCCGGCACCGCCACCGGCGACCGGTGGACGGCGTGGACTGAGTCCGACGGCGCGGTCATGTGAGGGCTCCAGCGGACTCGACGTCAGGATCCCGCTGGACCGGCGCAGGCATCTGCGCTGGCTGCTCGTCCCGATGCTTCACAACCACGTCTTCCCAGTGGGGGACCCAGCCCGCACGGCCGTCCTCGACAATCCGGTGCATCATGCCGCACCGATGCACGGGCGTCGACCGTAGCTCCGCTGGCCAGGAGTCGCCCATGCCGCGAATCTGCCTCATCACCGACGCGTGCAGACCCGGCAGTTTGGGGCCAGTGGGGTGCAGCTCGGCCACCTCGTTGAAAGACGTCTCCCAGATGCTGTGCACGGTCGCATCTGCCTCAACGAGGGCAGTTACCTCAGCGGGGACATCTTTGTCGACGATCTCGCGCGCGATCAGCTCGGCGTTGAAGAACTCCAGTTTCGCCGAGCTGACCTGCTGGTGCCCGGCTTCCCGGAGCTGCCTGACGAACAGCGCGGTCTCTAGGGCGGTCGCCTTCTCCGGCTCGACCTGGACCACCCCGGGTCGGTCCAGTTTCGGCTTTGCCGGGTTGTGGTACGGGTCGTAGTAGTGGCGCCGGACGTTAGCAGCGTCCGGCGAGATCAGACGCTGCCGCAACTCACCCTCGTGCCACAGCTCGATCTTGACCTCGAAGTCCTTCTCCGCCTTCTTCTTCCACGTGGACCACCATTTGTCCATCGGGGCGTCCATGCTCGCGGGAACACACAAGGTCCACCTGCGCACCTTGTGGCCATGCTCCGCCGCAGCCTTCATGGCAGACGAAAAGGACTCGCGGATCTGGCCCTGGTGGGAGGCGGTCACCACAGGCATGAAGTATTTCGCCTGCCAGATCACGATCTGCCCCGCCAGGTCACCGACCACGACGTCGATACCCCAGTCGCCCGGGTTGGCCGCGATCAGGCGCGCACCTCGGTGGCACGCGGCCACCAACTCACGAATCATCTGCTCGAAGTCGTCGCGGGCACCGGCGAGGTTACCGGCTCGGAGCTCGTGCGCGCGAAAGTTGATCGGAGGCTCGCCGACTGCCAAAACCAGCTCATCCTCCGACACGGGACCCCCTCCTCGATGCCTTCGCCGACAGCATTTCAAAACGGACAGCGCAAAGCAATCATGGGGATGACAGGACGACACGTAGCGCCTACCGCAGTCGATGTTCTTTTTTAAGATCATGTAACCAAGGTTGATGATCTTGCGAGAGGTACTATCGGGACTGTTGCCGCTGGTGATCGACGACGTCATGAACGAGGGCGGCCGTCCTTGTTACCAGGTCAGGGTTGCGATCCTGGGTCTGCTGCACCGGTAGGTGACAGGTGTAGTCACGCGGCCTGACTGGCCGGTGGGTGCATGATGGCCTCGAATTCAACGGGGGTCAACCGGGACAGTGACCGCTGGCGTCGGCGGCGGTGGTAGGTCCGTTCGATCCAGGTCACGATCGCGATCCGTAGTTGCTCGCGGGTGGCCCATGATCGCCGGTTGAGGACGTTGTTCTGCAGGAGTCCGAAGAAGGATTCCATGGCGGCGTTGTCGCCGGCGGCGCCGACGCGGCCCATCGATCCGGCCATGTGGTGGCGGTGCAGGGCTCGGACGAACTTCCTGGACCGGAATTGGGATCCGCGGTCGGTGTGCAGGATGCAGCCGGCCAGGTCGTCGCGTCTGGCGGCGGCGTTGTTCAGGGCGGTGACGGCCAGGCGGGACTTCATCCGAGAGTCGATGGAGTAGCCGACGATCCGGTGGGACCATACGTCCTTGATCGCGCACAAGTAGAGCTTGCCCTCGGCGGTGTGGTGCTCGGTGATGTCGGCCAGCCACAACCGGTTCGGGCCCTCGGCGGTGAAGTCCCGGCGCACGAGATCGTCATGCACCGGCGGGCCGACCTTACCGCCCTTGCCGCGACGCTTCTTCTTGCCGAACGCGCTCCACCAGCCGTTCCCGGAGCAGATCCGCCACGCGGTGCGATCGGCCATCGGCTGCCCCACATCACGAGCCTCGTCAACGAGGAACCGGTAGCCGAACTCCGGATCATCACGGTGGGCGTCGAACAACGCGTTGGCCCGATACGCCGCCACCAGGTCGGCGCTGGTGACTGGTCGGGCCAGCCACCGGCAGTAAGGCTGACGAGCGATCTTCAACACCCGACACGTCACCGCCACGGGGATCCCCTCGGCGGCCAGCTCGCTCACGAGCGGGTAGAGCCCTTTCCCGGCAGATGCGCCTGCGACAAGTAGGCAGCGGCCCGGCGCAGGACCTCGTTCTCCTGCTCCAGCAACGTGATCCGCTTGCGGGCCTCGCACAGCTCGACCGACTCACTGCCGGCCGTCCCAGGCATGGCCCCCGCGTCGACGTCGGCCTGGCGCAGCCACTTGAACAGCGTCATCGGGTGCACCCCGAAGTCCTTGGCGATCTGCTCGACCGTTACGCCTGGCTCGCGGTCACGGGCCACCCGCACGACATCATCGCGGAACTCCCGGGGGTAGGGCTTGGGCACAGCAACATCCTTCCAGCCCGCCCACAGGGCAAGCCATCTCAGATGTCACCTATCCGTGCAGCAGGCCCCTACCGACAACTCTTCAAAACCCTGACCAACCCACACCCAGCCACCAGCACCACTTGACAGTCATAGAAGCATCTCATTGTCATGAGATCCACTGTGGCAGGGCCATGCGAGCGCCCAGCAGCCGGAGCTGGTCTCATCGACCGGGCCGGGCTGGCCAACATCAGTCCGGCCGGCAGCGCGCCGGACCCGAGCGGTGAAGGCACGCCGTTACGCTGCCAGGCATGCCGATGCACTTGTTCACCGGCCGGGCCGCGTTTGCCGGGGACTCGCACGACCCGATTTCTCTGCTGTACGGCGGATCGGGGCGTGGGACGGAGCCCGGGACGGGCTGGATGATCGACATGCCGACGGTGCTGGCCATGCCAGGCGCCAAGGCATCAACCTTGAGGCCGCCGTTGCCGAGAAATGGCTGGTCTGGAACCCGCAGCCAACGATCGCAGCTGACAAGGTGGGGCAAGCGGACGGTTGATAGTCTGCGGCGGTGCCGATCATCATCCGCCTCGCCGCCGCGTCCGACATGCCGTGACGCCGCACCTGCGCCGCTCCGTCCGCGCGATCATCCTTGATGAGGACGACCGGATCCTGCTCTGCCGGTTCGTCTCTCCTCACCCGGCGGTGCCAGAGCAGGCGAAGGCCGTTTGGGCGGCCCCAGGCGGCGGCATCGAAACCGGTGAGGACCGGCTGACGGCTTTGCGCCGTGAACTGCGTGAGGAGACCGGTCTGGCGATCACCGCCGATCCACCGCACGTCTGGCACCAAGAAGTCGTGGCCGCCGACCAGGTGCCGGGCTTCGACGGCATGATCAACGACTACTTCCTCATCCGCGCGAACCACTTCCAGCCCCGCGGCGAGCTGACAGACGACCAACTCGCTGCGGAGGAGAACCTGGCCGCGTTCCGGTGGTGGCAGCTCTCGGAGATCGCTGGTTATACGGGACCTGAGCTGTTCTCGCCCCGCGACCTCACAACACCCTTGACAGCACTTCTCACAGCGGGGTCGCCGGACCAGCCGGTCCAACTCGGCCTCTAACAAGTTGCGGCCCGCCTCGGACGGCTGTCCGCTGCCGTTCCCCCCGGCGCCGGTCCACTGCAGCGTCGAGGCGTTCGTCGGGGACTACCTCGTCCGAAGCGGGGGGTGGTAGGTCGTTGACGAGCACCGCCGGCACGTCCAGCTGTGGTGGCCGCGGTGGGCAGCCGGCGGCGGGCACGGACAGGGTGTCCAGCCGACGGACATCTTCCGGGGCGGAACGCGTGCCGGTCCGGTCCGGAGCAGTGCGTCGGCGCCGGCTCCACGAACTGCCGTTGCCCGGATCGGGTGACCGTCACCTGGTGGGCTAGGGCGTGTCTCCTGGATCTTTGGTGCAGATTCGGCTATCCACGTCTGTCGTGAGTGGGCGGTTTGAACTGACGGAGGTCGAGTATGCGCGGATCGCGCCGTTGCTGCCGGCGATGACACCGCAGCGGGGTGGGCGGTGGCGTGATCACCGGCAGGTGATCAACGGGATCGTGTTCCGGGTACGTACCGGGGTGCCGTGGCGGGACGTCCCGACACGGTACGGGCCGTGGAAGACGCTGTACAAGCGGTTCACCCGCTGGCAGGAGGACGGGACCTGGGCGCGGATCGAGGCGATGCTGCAGGCCGACGCGGACGCTGCCGGGAGCCTGGACTGGCACGGCAACGCCGATTCCACGATCGTGCGCGCCCACCAGCACGCCGCCGGCGCCCGTAAAGGGGGCTGAGCAGCCGTGACGCAGCGCGACGGGAAGGGCTCGGCACGTCGCGCGGCGGGTGGACCACGAAGATCCACACGATCGGGGACGGGCGAGGCCGGAACCTGACCAGCCACCTGACCCCAGGCCAGGACCACGACACCCGCCAACTGGTGCGGCTGCTCGACGACGTGGCGGTGGCACATCCCGGCCGGATCGGCCGTCCGCGCAAACGCCTCGGTTCCCTCTCGGCGGACAAGGCGTACAGCTCGCGCGGCAACCGCCAGGCACTGCGAGCCCGACGCATCCCGCACGACATCCCCGAGAAAGACGACCAGAAAGCCAACCGGGCTCGGAAAGGGTCACGCGGTGGCCGTCCACCCACCTTCCGCCCGCAGCGTTACCGGCAGCGCAACACCATCGAACGGCTGATGAACCGGCGCAAGCAGTTCCGCGCCGTGGCCACCAGGTACGACAAGCTCGCCTGCCGCTACCGCGCCACCGTGCAGATCGCCGACATCCTCATCTGGCTACGCGCGAAACCGGACCACCCCAAGCCATGATCCGGGAGACACGGCCTAGAGCAGCAGGTACTCGAGTTGCTCCGACCGTCGATGCACCGTGTTCGCCGTCATCCAAGATTGATGCCTACTCAGAGAAGCACCCACGGGACGTTATCGTCCGCAGCCGCACAAGCGTCAGAGTGCGATGCCCATCTGGCGGCGAAGGCAACGCGCCCATGACGCACCGGAGCACGGCGTAGCCGCACCCTCGCTCCGAGGGTGACCGTTCCCCGCTACGTGTCCGTTTCCTCGTCGGTCCTGTAGTCAGGGTGTGTGAGGTCGGCGCGGGTGGCCAGGTGCAGCGGCATGGGCGCAAGGGTGCGGTCGTCCCAAGTCAAGGTGTGGTCACACAGACGAGCGGTGAGCAGGACGAGGGCTCGTTCGCTCCAGATGCCGGCCTGCGGGACGGCGATCTCGGTGCCGGTGTAGGCATGCCAGTCATCCCTGACGAGGTGTCTAAGGTTGTCGGGAAGAGTCCATGGGGTATATCTGGCCCCGATGCTGCCGCCCTTGGCGCGGTAAACACGCGACGATTTCGGAAACAGCCAGACGCTGCTGGCGGCTAGCTGATACACGTAGCGGTCGGGGGCGGCCGGTTGGCGGGGATCACCGGGCTGGTGGCCGCCGTGGCGGTGGACCGGTCGGGGCACCTCACGGCTCGTGTTGCAGCGAACGACCGCGACGTCACGCTGAGCGGTAAGGCTGACCGCAGGCAACGCGCCGACCCCAAAGTGATGATTCTGCAGGCCGGGATAGATGGATCGCAACGTCGTCGCGTCAACCATGATGACTACGGGGCCGGCAGGCAGCGCATCGAGAATCGACTCGACATGGAAGCGAGTTTGGACGGCCTTGATGCCTCCGCGACCGCGCTGAGTCGAGCCGATTGGTCCAGCATGAAAATGCGCGATGCCGTCCGGTTGCGGCACCCACCGGTTGGCGGCGTCGCTCCACATACGTACCTGCCAGAACCGCTGCGGGTCTCCGTAGGCCTGGATGGCGGTTGCGGTGACCACGAAATTCGGCGCAGCGCCGTCAACGGCGGAGTGCTGCAGGCGGGAGTGCAACCCCACCAGGTGGACTGACGAGTGTCCCGTGCCCTCAAGGAAGTCCTGAAGGATGTCGCGAGCCAGGTCCGGATGCAGAACGCCAGTGGTGCGCAACAGCAGGTCAGCTGCGGCCGCCATCGCGGGATGGTCAGCCTTGGCGATGGTCGCCGTCGCGGTCCTGGCCGACCGGCGCTGTGGCGCGTCAGCCGTGGTTGGTGGCGGCGTGGCGAGGAACTGGGTGGCGATGTCGAGGCGGGACAGGAGACGGCGTACCGGGTTTTTGGCATCCTCGGTGGCCTTGCCGGTCTTCGGGTCGTACTCGGTCTCAACCCAGGCCACGATGGTGCCGGTCTCCTGTTTCGCAATCACCTCAATGTCGCTGGCCAGTGCAATGCGGTCGCGGTTGCCATGTTCGAGTAGTTCGGTGACACGGTGGAAGGAGACGACGAGGCCGGGATGCACGTCGACGGCTTGATCGTCGAGGACTGTTGCGGCTGTGGGCGCGACGGCGGCCAGTTGGGTGGTCATGCGATGACGGGCCGCGGATGTCGCGTACAGGCACAGAAGGCGGAGCCGGTGGGATCCGGCAGCCGCGGCAGCGCCGGTGATGATGTCGGGTGTTACCAGCAGGGTCTTCTCGGTGCCCTTGTCCTTGGGATCGGTGAGGACCTGACGTCGAGGCGTCTTGACCTTGGTGTGCTTGTCCTTGCCCCACTCCAGCGGTTCGAGGTGGGGGCAGGTCCTGGCGATGTGTTCGGCCAAGCGCAGCATGAGCCGCGCGCCGGGGCCTTTGCCGACAGGGTGGATGCGAGGTCCAGGGACCAATGGCCGAACGCGCCCGGGCTGTGGTGGGAGGTCTTGCTCGAGGTCAAGTCGCTCCATTCCGCACGCCTGGGCGATCGCGGCGGCGTGGTTCGCGACTTCTGTGGTCCACCGGCCGCCGTCCGCCTTGGGCGGCACGTTCTTGACGGGTACCCGCAGGATCGGTGGTTCTAGCTTGTCGCGGTCAATCCAGGCGTTCTTGGACCCACGCCATTGGTTGTTGATCCGGGATAGGTGGGCGTCGAAGACGACGGCGAGGTCCGACACTCGGGGGAGGGTGATGATGCGGGCGGTGATGCGCAGCATCGCGTAGCCCGTGTAGTCGGCGCCCCACTGGTTGCTGACGAGTTTGTCCCAGGCCAGCAGCGACCCGTCGGTGTCCATGCGGAGCGCAAGGTGCGGCCCGTTGTCGTCCAGGGGCAGCCTCAGTGAGGCGACCCGGGCCATGATCGCCCAGGTCGCGGAGTCGAATAGCCAGCCAGGAGCAGTGGCGGTACCGGACTCGGCGACAGTGACGTGGTCGCGGAACGCCCGGGTGGCGTCGGCCGATGGCAGCGTCGGGGCGAGGGAGTTGAGATCCTCGCCCTTGCGGAGCTGCCGCTCAAAGGTGCGCAGACAGGTGGTCAGTCGGAAGGGGTTGATCGGATCGGTGGTGAGGATCATGCCCTTGATACCGGCGGCGCGGTCGTCGTCGGATAGCTGCCAGTCGTCGATGATGCGTACCGGCTGGCCGTGTACGGCAGTCAGTCCCGTGAGTAGTTGCCGGTATGGCGGGGTGGTGGGTGCGCCGCCCCGGCGCGGCGTGCGGGGCAGGCGCTGCCAGGCGCTGGCGAAGTCGCCGCCCCACGGATAGACGGTGACCTGGCCGAGGAGGTCGGTGACGTGCTCGGCCGGGATGCGGTATCCCAGGGTAGCGAGCATGGCGTTCCCTTCCGTCAGGCGAGGAGCTTGGCTTCGTCGTCGGCGTATCGGAAGAACTCGGTTAGCGTGGTGCCGTAGAGCTCCCGCATTCGGGGCAGCTGGCCGGTTTGCTCCCAGTGGTCGCGTAGCCTGCGGACGAGCGTGCCGAACGTCGGGCCGCCGCTGGGGTCCAGCATGGCGCCGTCGGCGAGGTAGATCGTGGCAGGTGTGCCGCCGCGCCGGGCGCGTCCGACGAGCTGCACGATGCCGTTCATGATCTCCGCGGTGACCGAGAGCTGGACTCCCCGGGGCATGGTTCGGAAGTAGGGCAAGCTGGTCACGATCTGTTCGAAGTAGTGGCCGGCGGCCTGCTTGCGGGCGTCGAGGACGTCCGCGGGCCGGTGCTCCAGGTCGCGCAGTACGTCGTCGTTGGCGTCCGGGGCGAGCGGGTAGGCATTGACGTGGGCGACAAGCTCGGTGGGCTCGTCGATGATCGGCACCGGACGCACCAGCAGCCAGATCGAGCCCAGCGCGGACCGGTCGCCGGCACCGATGATGTTGACGCCCCGGTGGACCCGGGCCAGCGGGGCGATGAGAACGTCCACGCCCATGCCGGGAGCCTCTTCAAGCCGGTCGGCGGCCAGCTCCCGCCAGCCAGCCTGACCGGACCGGTCGTCACCGACGTCGCCGATGTCCGGGGCCGCCTGCGGGCGGACCGCCAGGCAGATGCGCCGGGGGTCGGCACCTGCCCGGACCAGGCCCTCCGCGGCGGCCCGCGCACCGTCGTAGGATGTGGTGGCCAGCAGCACCAAACGCCGGTCCGGGTCTTCATCCGCGAGGCGCCGGAGTTCTTGGTCCAGGCGGGTGCGCCACAGCAGTTCGGCGAGACGGCGCAGTGCCTCCTGCCGCCGCGCTCCCTCTGTGCCTGACACCCGCACCAGCCGATGCTCGTCGCCGACCTGCTCGTTGACGTACGCGGGCAGGATCTGGACTCCCTGCGGATCGTCGTCGGTGACCCACCAGTGTGGTTCGAGGTGAACGTGGTGGTGCGGCGCCTGCGGGAAGAACGCCGTGGCAGACAGTCCCAGCACTGCTCGGCGCGTCCCGGCTCGGCACAGTGCGGTGATGTCGGCAAGGGTGGTGGTGTAGGCGTGTGGGTCTCCGCCGAACGCGGCCGCGTTGAGCCGGATGGGTAGACGCCCGGTGGGGTCGATGTGGTGGCTGAACGCGAATAGCAGCCGGCCGAGCGGGCCGTTGGGCAGCGCCCGCCATCGACTGTAGGGGCCGAACGTTTCGGCAATCTCCCGAGCGGCTGGCACACCCGCGGCGGCCAGGTGCGGGGCGTCGAAAACGAACTGCCGTAGATGCTGGCGCAGCCGGTCCAAGATGGCCCGCTGAAGCAGCCGATTGATGACCTTCGCCCTGTCCTGCTCGTCGTGAATGCGCTCGGTCAGCAGCTCGTCGAGGTGTTCCCGGCTGTCCTGCAGTCTGGTTGCGCCGCTGCCGACCTCGGTCACCGTAGCCAGAATCCGCCGCACCTCGGCGAACTCGGCGGGCTCGTCGGCCTGCGGGGGTTCCTCCCCTGGGAACAGCGACCTGAACCCGCCGACCATTTCCGGTGTCAGTGGTTCGTGCTCGGCCAGGCCGTACAACTGCGCGGTGAGGGCGCCATCCCAGCGGCGGGGCACCAGCCAGTATCGGCCGGTCGCCGCGCCTGCGGTGCCCTCGACGCCGATGGTGCCGAAGTACAACGCGGCGGTGTACAGAGACGCCAGGAACTTCGAGTGGTGCACCATGTCCCGAACGCTGGACTCGACCTCCCGGTTGATCCGGCCGGCCGCCCGCACGTACTCGGCCTCCAGCTCATGCAGAGGGGTACGGGTGCTGCCGCGACGGTCCAGGACCAGCCCGCGGGCCGCCTGCGACACCACGTTGTTCTGGAAGGCGTCAATCTCGTCTATCACGACCAGGTGGCTGCGGCGGAACACCAGCTCCTCGACGGTCATCCGATCGGTCAGTCCATCCTCGTCGCGGACTGGAAGGTGCAGACGGCCGCTATGAAAGTTGGCGTGACTGGTCACGACTACGGCGGCATCGACTGCGGCGCGCGCGAGGCGGAACTTCCCGCACGTCGTCCGCCACGGACAGGCCCGACGGGTCGCGGTCTCCTCACCAGTCGGCTGCAGGCTGATGCACGGCTCCGCCCCGGGCGTCCAGCCGTCGACTGATCCTTCGGTCTCCGCACTCGCGGCCAGCGCGCACCCGTAGCCGAGCCGGTCCATCGTCCATTCGCCGTCGGGGTCCCAAGCCGGCCGGGTGCGGACCACCTTGTGAACGACCTCAAACAGCGCCGACGGCGACATCAAGGAGGTAGCCGAGGCATCCACGCCCAGTGCCTCAAGGTCCTGTTCCACGGCTCGGACGAGCTTGAGCACGTCCGCATTGGTCGGCACCACGATGGTAACTACCAGCTCGTGGGCGGCCATCCAGCAGGCGACCACTTCCATGATCACGCTCTTACCGATGCCGGTCGGCGCGTTGAGTAACCGGGTCTCGCCAGCTGGCAATCCGAGGATTCCGTTGACTGACACCGCCCCATCGGCGGTCCGGAGCCGCTGGCACAGCTTCGTCACGTAGCGGGCGCGGTAGCCGGCACCACCACGAGCGGCGTCAATCTTGGCAGCCAGCTCGACGAGCTCGTGCGCGGGAATCAGGATCTCGTCCGCCGGCGGGGAGGTGCGCACCACAGGAACCGCCGGCTCCGCCACAGAGGGGTAGGCTGGCAGAACGTACCGCTGGTCCACCACCCGTCCCATGCCACTACCGGCCGTGACCCGGACGGTGGTGTGGTATCGACCGGGTCCGGCCACTGGGATGTTCCCCCGGCCGACCGTGCTACGCCGCTCCAACTCGCGCAGCGCCTCGTCGATGAAGTCACGCAGCGGCATCCCTGGTGCGCAGGCCACGGTCAGCGCGTCGTCCGCATCGGCGACCAACCGGCAGGCGGGCAGCCCCTCCTGATCCAAGCCCTGTCGCAGCGCCCGGCGCACCCATTCACCATCGGCGTACTCCGCACGCCGCAACCTCAGCAACCGCACGATCCGCTGCGTGTCATCCCCGCTCAAGGCGCGCCAGGCGGGCCATACATCGACGTGCCCATCAAGCAGAAACGCCACGTCTCGGCTTGACACCAGCACCGCGCCTGCATCTGCCTTCAGCGGAAAGTGCACCGCGGCAAGCCCCACCGCCGCGCGGAGCAGCAGCAGGCTGTTCTGCTCCAGACCATCGTCCTGCCGCTGGCGAGTCACGACGCGCTCCGCTTCCGACGCCGCACCGCGCCCTTAACTTGGCTCACCAACTGCCCCTCCGTGAGGACCGTGTAGGTGGGCAACGCCTCCCGCACCGCGTGGACCTGGCCCGCGTGGGTGTCGGGCAGCACGACGTGCCGCGCCGATGGTGGATTCTCCCGGATGTGCCGCAACAGCCCTTCCACAGTCGCGTGTTCCTTCACGTCGACGTCCCAGCGCCGGTCGCCCACCACGATGTCCAGGTCGTAGCGGTCGCAGCCCGGATACAACTCGACCGTCGCCCCGAGCCCAGTGAGCAGTCGAGCCAGCCGTAGCTCCGTGGCCCCCGGAACCACGACAAACCGCCACACCGGCTCCTCCACCTGCATCGCACCGTCGGCGTCGTGCAGTTCTGGCAACCCACGCCCCACACCGATAGGCAGCCGCCGATCCACGGCGATCAGCCCCGGGCCGCTCTTGCCCCGGTCGGTCACCTGGTACGTCGCGTTGTGGTAGGGGTAGCGGCAGCGCACCATCTGTCCCCGCACGTCCATCGGCCATCCGCACACACGGCATGGCCACCACCATCGGCGTTCACCGCAGCGGTACGACTGTCCATCAGTCATCGGCACGTATCGGGCCACCCTGTGCGCCTGCCGCCGGTTGCACTCCTCCACCAGCAGTTGCTCCGAACCGGCGGGACACTCGACCACGAACTGCCGGGCCGTGCGGTACGCGGCCTCATCCGCGGTGCCGATAAGCCTCGCGAACAGCTCGTTTTCGACGTCGTTGGCCCGCATCCACGACCACGATGGCAGCCAGTCCCGCCCCGGGTCGAGTCCGCTGATCACCTCACGGACATAGTCGGACCCGATCTCGTAGGCGGCGTCGGTCAGCGCATCACAGTCGTCGAGCAACACCACCTCGTCAACGCTCCCGCCGTACCGGCCGTCATCGCCATCCAAAATCGAGGGCAGCAGCGCGCTCAGCGGCCGGCGAAGACAACGCACCAGGTCCAGCGGCGTCACCGGACCCCGACTGGGCCCCAACTCGAACATCACGACACCGGTCATGCGTGCAACCTCCTCGAACGCCCGCGGCTCGCGGTCGCGCACAGACCATGCGTATGCCGCCCGCAGGGCGGCCGAGGTGATCCGGGCACGACGATCAAGCAAGCTTGCGTCGAGCCCACCCCGTGTCGTCATTCGATTCCGCCCCCTCCTGGCCGATCGGCCACAACAAGATTCACCTCCGGGCGTCGGTCACGACGCACACCGTGTCCGTCAACGCCCGTGACGCTCGCCGAACCGGCGGCGGCACACTGTCGTGCGAATTCATCGCGCAACTGGTGCAGCGGCAATCGCGCGCCCAGCAACCCGAAGAACTCCTCGACCCTCCAGGTCGCCGACCAGCCGACCCGCGACATGTAGTACGCCACTTCCTCGAAGCGATACTCGTCGTCGTAGTCAAGCAGCACGTACCCCGCAAGCTGCCAGATCGCCTGGTCCGTCAGCACCTCGGGCCGCGAGATCGACTTGATCTCCATCAGACGCCTACCGACCACCAGATCCGCGTCGGCGCCACCCACGTCTTTACTGCCTGCGAACGTCGGCGCAGCCCGGCAGGCGGCCACATCCGCAGCGTCTCGCAGCCCTCCGAGCGCACGCTCGGCCAGCTTCACCTGTACTTGCAGGTCCATGACCACGTACTCCGGAACGCACCCCAGCAACGCCTCCAAGTCGCCGCCTTCCACCACGCCAGCCAGAGGCGAACCAGGGGCGACCGCACCATCCCGGTAAACCCGATCAAACCAGGCCAAGGCGAAACACAACCGGTCCAGGTGTGCCTCTGCCTCTCGATCCAGCCGCCAGCAGCGCCTGCGGATGTGCGGCCCGGAGGTCCTCAGGTGCTCCATGTACTCGTCGACCAGTGCCTCACCGACGCGTCGTGGCCCTGGTCCGCCGATGGCGCCAGCCAATGCCACGCCCGCGACGGCCGACGGCGGCGCCTCCGGCGCAACGAACGCGCAACGAAGACGGAAGTCCACCGCCACGCCCAGCAGATCCCATCGCACCACGGTCCGACCCGCCGCCACCGGCCGCTGCACCCGTCGGACAGGAAACGCCGAGGTATACGAGGCACGAACCGCCGCCGTGCGTCGAAGATGTGCGGCCAACCAACGAGTCAACGGGTGATCATCATCAGCGATGACCGACGTCAGGCTCACGAATTGTGAGGATACGAGTCGCCACTGACAAATCCAGCGCATCACGGGTTGGAACCGTGGCGTCTTCCAGCGCAGCACCCTCGCCGGCGTCTACCTGAAGCGTCCACTGAGGGGCCACCTCCTGACCTGACCCGCTGTATACCTTGACCCGCCCACTGGCAAGCGCGCCGGGCACCGGGTCAACACGGTCTGCAGTGCGTTCTAGGATGGCCGTCGATGCTGCAAGTGTGCACGCGGGGAGCTAGAGGGGCGCGGATGGTGCCATGGCGGTCCAAGGAGGATGGTGATCCGGATGCATGCGGCGGCTTCCGGCTAACTCACCGGATCGGTTCCGGAGGCTTCGGCACAGTCTTTCTCGGTTTCCGATCGGACGTACGGTCGCCCGCCGCGGTCAAGATCTTCACATCACCGAAGGTAGCGGCCCCTGCTTGGCGAGATCGCTTCCGTCGCGAAATCAAGCTAATCACGCAGATGGCCGGTGTGCACACGGCTGAACTGCTGGATTCCGGAGGTGACGACGACCCACCCTGGTTGGCCACCCGCTACATTCATGCACCACCCTTGGACCGATTGGTGCGCGAGTACGGGGTCTTCGAGGAACTTCCAGGCTGGTGGCTCGCGGCAAGCCTGGGCGAGGCGCTCGCCGAGATTCATGCCAAGGGCATCCTTCACCGCGACCTCAAGCCGCAAAACATTCTCGTCGAGCGGACCGGCATTAAGATCATCGACTTCGGAATATCCAGGTTCTCCGTCGGGTCCGATGTCACTGAGACCACGGAGCGGTTCGGCACGCATCCGTACTGCGCCAACGAGCACCTACTCGACGTGCGCAACGCCACCGAAAAGTCGGACGTCTTCGCGCTCGGGGCGACGCTGGTCTGGGCGACCACTGGGCATACTCCGTTTGAGGGAATGGCGCCGCACGACCGGCTTGCCGGGATGCCGCCTGATCTCGACCGTGTGCCGGACGCACTGGTCGATCTCGTGGAGTCGTGTCTGGCACTCAAACCGGAGACCCGGCCGACCGCTTTGCAGGTCTTCCAGAAAGCACTGATCCATCTGGCTGATCACGCAGTGCCCCTGGCAAGTGGTAGTGGGCTGCCGCTGCCGGCCGAGGTGAGGGATTTCGTGGATGTCTGGGCGGCAACGCCGATTCCGGTGCTCGAGCTTGCTGTCGCGGGAACGAACTCGGACACCTCGTCGGGCGCCACCACCACCGGCACCTTCTCCGAGGACCAACCCCAAGCCGATCATGCCTGTACACCCGATGGGCGGCGTCCCGGTCAGGACGTATTTAGTACGGAATGGCGGAGGCGATGGCGCCGCGCTGCGGAACGGCGACGTGATGGCTTCGGCAAGTAAGGTGTCCGGGTCACCGGCGGCGGATGGGGTTCATGTACGGATCGGAAGTACCAGAGGGGCAGCGTCATGCCGACGACCAGTTCGCCGCCGGCATGACGGTGCTGGCACGGGGCGAGGAGTGGCTCGTCACTGAGGTCGGCCATACCGAGCACGACGGGGTTCGGCTGGTGGTCACCGGCACATCACCCCTGGTCAGGGACCAGACCGCGATCTTCTTCCACTGCCCAGGTCGCCTGGACACCGTCGAGCCGCTCCGGGCTGAGAACACCCGCTTGGTCCCCGACAGCTCCCCCGGTTTTCGCCGTTCCCGACTGTTCATCGAGGCATTGCTACGCAAGACCCCGGTGCCGCAGGGCGAGCTTCGGCTGGCGACCGCCGGCACGCACCTGGCCGACGACTTGCTCTACCAGCGGGAGCCGGCGCGACGGGCGCTGGCGAACCTACGGCCCAGACTGCTGATCGCCGACGCGGTCGGCTTGGGCAAGACGTTGGAGATCGGGCTACTGCTGTCCGAGTTGATCCGCCGAGGTCGGGGCGATCGAATCCTGGTGGTGACCCCGCGGCACATCCTGGAGCAGTTCCAGCACGAGCTGTGGACCCGATTCGCGATCGGCCTGGTCCGGTTAGACTCGGCCGGAATTGCCCGCATGCAGCGGCATCTGCCGGGCGGCCGCAACCCATTCGACTACTACCCGCGGGTCATCGCCTCGATCGACACGCTGAAGAACCGCCAGTACCGCGAGCAGCTCGGGCGAGTCACCTGGGACGCGGTCGTCATGGACGAGTCCCACAAGCTGATCAGCAAGACGGCGTTGAACAACAAGCTCGCCCGGGTCCTGGCGCCGACCACCCACGCCTTCATCCTCGCCTCGGCCACCCCGCACAACGGCGACGACGAGTCATTCAATGAGTTGATCAGCCTGATCGACCCGACCGCGATCGTCGATCCCAAGCAGCGCGCCACCCCTGCCCAGTTGGCCGACATCTACGTACGGCGGCACAAGATGAGCCCGAACGTGGCCGCCCAGCTGGGAACTGAGTGGGCGGAGCGCGCCAAGCCACTGTTCGTGGACTGCCCAGCCACGGATCCCGAGGAGGAGGTCCTAGAGGAGCTGTATTCGACGTGGATTACGCCGCCGCCGGGAAGGCCGGCACCGGTCACCGGGAAGGGAAGCCGGCTGTTCCCCGTCCACCTGTTGAAGGCGTTCCTGTCCTCCCGCGTCGCGCTACAGCAAAGCATCACCAACCGGCTCAAGAGCGTCGGCAACAATCCCGACCGAAGTCGCGAGGCGGAGGCGCTGCACCGTCTGGCCAAGCTGGCCAACCGGGTGACCGACGACGACTCCGCGAAGCTCACCGCGTTGGTCAAGGTACTCAAAGACGAGATCAAGGTCGGGCCGAGATCGTCCGCCCGGGTGGTGGTGTTCTCCGAGCGGCGGGCCACGATCGACTGGCTGTACCGGCAGCTACCGGCCCGGCTCGGCTTCGGCGACCCGCCCCCGGACTCGGGCGGAGAGCAGGGCGTGACCGGGCCGGTGCGGATCCTGCATGGCAGCCAGTCCGACGATGCCGTCCAGCGCACCGTCAAGGATTTCGCTCTGGCCGACACCGACGTGCGGGTGCTGCTGACCAGCGATATCGCCGCCGAGGGTGTCAACCTGCACCGCCAGTGCCACGACCTCATCCACTTCGACGTCCCGTGGTCCCTGATTACCATCGAGCAGCGCAACGGCCGCATCGACCGGTACGGGCAGAAGATCTCCCCGCAGATCCGGGTGCTGCTGCACCGCTCGGCCAACCCGGACCACGAGGCCGACGAACGGGTCGCCCGCGTCCTGACCACCAAGGAGGACGCCGCGCACCGGACCCTCGGCGAATCCGCCGCCCTGATGGGCCTGCGCGACGAGGAAGCCGAGACGATCAACATCGAGCAGGCGTTCCTCGACCGCCGCGACATCGCCGAGCTGATCCCCGACGAGCCAGCCGACGATACCGACATCTTCATGGCCGGGGCCTGGGCGGACGACGGCGACGACGCTGCCGAACCCGGCCAGCAGGGAGCCATCGTCCCCGCCGTTGATGATCTGCTACAGCAGCCACGGCTGTTCGGCTCGACTCGCGAGTTCATCGAAGACGCCCTCGCCGAGGCGTATCCGAACCCGGCCGACAGCATCGGGCTGGCCTGGCTGGACCCCGCCGATTACCCGGGGACCCTCACGTTCGAGCTAAATCGCGAAGGCGCGCGGCTCGCCGACCTGCAGCGTCGCCTGAAGGTGCTGCCGCAGTCCTACCTAGATCAGCGGCGCATTCTCGAACGCGTCACCGTAACCTTTTCACCGGACCTTGCCCGGCAACGCCTAGAGCTGGCCCGCAAACATAATGCCGACAAGCCGAAGCGGCGGGGACAGGGCACCAAAGAGCAGCAGTATGCCGAGTCGGGCTGGCCGGACATCTCACTGCTGACCGACCAGCATCCTGTCACCGAATGGCTGGTGGACAAGGTGCTGGCGCGTGCCTCCGCAGGCACCGCCCATGCCAAGAGGCTCACGGCGCCGGTCATTGCCGCGGCTGTCTCCAATCCGGTGTTTTTGGTCAACGGGCGGTACTCCAACCGGCAGGGCAAGCCGACCGTCCTGGCCTGGCTGGCGCTGCATCACCGCGACGGTGGCCTAGACGTCGACGACCGCGAGTTCGTCCAGGTCCTACACGACGCGCAGGTCAACCGGGAGATGCGAATGAGCGGCGTTGGCGACATCAGCTCGCTGGAGGCGCTTGTCCCATGGGTTGTCGAGGAGGCCCACGCGGAAATGGCCCGACGCCTCGACGCCGAGGAGGGCAAGCTCATGGAGCCGCTCATCGCGTACGAACAGCGCCTGGAGCTGTGGAAGGCAGCCACCGGAGCCCGGTACGAACAGCTGACCTTGACCGGCATTCGGGAAAGCGCCGAGCGGCGGATCACCAACACCGCAGTGGCGATCCAGAAACTGCTCGCTGAGCTCACCACCGACGGCAAACCGACGATCCGCATCGTCGGAGTGTTGGTTCCCCAGCAGCCGGCGCGGGAGGTCTGAGAGGCATGGCCTGGACGTCAATCACCAACTATGGCGAGTACATCTCCGAACACTACCTCACCTCGCTACTCAAGGGCGACCTTGAGGACCTGCGCAGACGATGGAAGAGGGCCGAAGAGCCACGACCCAGCTCCGCAGCCGGCGTCAAGGCGCTCGGCCAGCGGTTCTTCAGCGAGCGCACCCGCATCACCGAACGGCTCCTGACCACCAACTCGGTCGACGATCCCGCCGTCCGCACCGCCGGCCCCCTCGCCGGTCCGGCCGCCGCCCGTGCCGCGCTGACCGACCCACGCGTTGTCGAACAGGTCCGTGCCCTCAACGATATAGTTCTGTTCGCGCTCGCGTACCACGGCCCGGGCAACGACCAGACCGGACCCGCCTGGTTGCGCCGGACGACTCTAGAGGTGGTACACCTCGACCAACACCGGAAGGTGCCCGTCGCCCTGGCCGTTCCCGCCGCCGAGACGGCCGGCGGGCTGGATCTGGTGGCGCTGGATGCGACTTGGGCCGACACATGTGAGGGCGTGGTCGACACCGACGGCGGCACTCTTCTGCTCGACCCGATCGTTCTTGATCGGGACGAGAAGATCACGCACGCCGGCAAGGCCATCGAGTTCCTGTTTGCGTCCGACGACCCGCCCCGGTATGTCCTGCTGCTCGCCGGCAACGTGGTGCTGCTGGCCGACAGCGCTGCGTGGCCCCGGCAGTATCTGGCGGTCGACCTCACCCAGGCCCTGCACACCAAGGACGACACACCCGGCGGTGAGCTGGAGACCATCGCCGCACTGTTTGGCGCCGAGTCGCTTCTGCCCCACGACGGCCAGAGCGCCCTGGCCGGCCTGGTCGACACCGGCCGCAAGCACGCCGTTAGCGTCTCCAAGGAGCTACGGGAAGCGCTGCGCCAGTCCGTCGAGTTAATCGCCCAGGAGATCCTCGACCGAATCAACGAGCAGGCGGCAGACCCCGACGACCTGGGAGACAACCTCGCCCGCCGGCTTACCGAACAGTCTCTGCGTTACCTCTACCGCATCCTGTTCCTGCTCTACGCCGAGGCCCGTCCCGAGCTGGGCATCCTGCCCAGCCGAGATGAGGCGTACCAGTCCGGGTACGGCCTCGGGCGGCTGGCCGAGACCGTCAGTTACGAACTGCCGGAGGAGGCCGAAGGCGGGCACTACTTCCAGGAGTGTCTGGACCTGCTGTTCCGGCTGGTCGACCAAGGTCACCGGGCCCGCACGCCCGACGAGGAGGAGGTGGTTGACGACGACGGTGTCCCCGTCGCCGTGGACCGCGCCGGCATCCGGTTTGAGGCGCTCAAGTCGGACCTGTTCGATCCAACACGCACGGATCTGATCGGCGAACGGGTCCGGGTCGGTCCCCGCACTGTCGACACGCGGCTGCGGAACAGATGCCTGTGGCGTGTGCTGAACCTGCTTACTCTGACCCCGGAGCCCGGCCGCCGCACCGGCCGAGGCCGCGGCAGGCGTCGCGGCCGAGGTGGGCAGCGGGGGTTCATCTCGTACGCCCAGCTCGGCATCAACCAGCTCGGCGCAGTGTACGAGGGCCTCATGTCCTACACCGGGTTCTTTGCCCCAGAGGACGTGTACGAGGTCGCCAAGACGGTCAAGGCCAGCGGCACCAGTCTCGACGGAGAGACCAAGGAGTACGCCGATCCGTCCAAGGGCACCTGGATCGTGCCGGTCACCAGAGCAAGCGACTACGACGAAAAGCACTTCGTGCTCCGGCCACATCCGGTCACCGGGGAACTGGAGCCGGTCAAGCACGTCAAGAATTCGTTCGTCTATCGCCTGTCGGGCCGCGAGCGGCAACGCTCGGCGTCCTACTACACCCCCGAGATCCTCACCCAGTGCACGGTCCGGCACGCTCTCGCTGAGCTGCTAACCGACGACATGACCGCCCGCGACATCCTTGAGCTGACCGTCTGTGAGCCGGCGCTGGGCTCAGGCGCATTCCTCAACGAGGCCATCAACCAGCTCGCCGACGCATACCTTGACCGCGCTCAGCGTGAACGCGGCCAGAAGTTGCTGCCCGACCAAATGGAGCTTGAACGGCAGAAGGTCAAGGCGTACCTGGCCTTGCACAACTGCTACGGCGTGGACCTCAACCCCACGGCGGTCGAGCTGGCCGAGGTGTCCGTCTGGCTCAATGTCATGCACGAAGGACTTCAGGCACCCTGGTTCGGTCTTCACCTGCGCCCCGGCAACTCCCTGATCGGCGCCCGTCGCGCCCTCTACTCCGCCGACCTGCTCAAGCGTGGTGCCTGGCGCAACACACCACCGGCCGACCGGCCGATGACGTGCGACGTCGATGGTCAGCTCGTCAACCAGATCGCCGACGACGAGATCCACCACTTCCTCCTGCCCGCGCAGGGATGGGGCGCCGTCGTAGACGCGCCGCAGGCCAAAGAGCTCGCCCCAGACGAGCGAGCCGCGCTAATGAAGTGGCGCCAGCAGATTCGTGCCGTTCCCTCCGACAAGAAGACCCGGGACCGATTGCTCGCCCTCGCCCGGCGGGCGGAGCGGCTCTGGGAGCTGACCCGCAAGCGGATCGCCATTTCCGAACAGGAGATTCGTCGGCGCATTGGCGTCTGGGGAGTTGACCCGGACCGGCCGCTGCCTCAACCGGCCTCTGGGGTCGTCACTCGAGACGAGATCGCCAAGGCGCTGTACGACGATCAAGAGTCCCCATACAGCCGGCTGAAAACAGTCATGGACGCCTGGTGCGCGCTGTGGTTCTGGCCGGTCGGCCAGGGCATCGACATCGAGCCGCCGACCTTCGACGAGTGGCTGGACTTCTGCGAGGCTGTCCTCGGGGTGCCGCCGCCCGAAGCGAAGCCTGTGAAATTCAAGGGAGTAAAGGGGCGAACCTTTACTACTGGACATGACGACTTGCACGGGATGTTTGGCTCGGGCAACGAGTTCGCCCAGCTCGCGGTAGAAGACTCTATGGACCGCGCCGTAGCGCGATGCGTGCCGATCCGCCGTGTCGCCGCTGACGGTCGATTCCAATGGTGGTCAGTGCTGGATGAAATCGCTAAGCAGGAGCGGTTCTTCCATTGGGAGCTGGAGTTTGCCCAAGTTTTTGCTAAGGGCGGTTTCGACCTCCAGGTCGGAAACCCGCCCTGGGTACGGCCGGTCTGGGACGATCCAATCGCATTGGCCGAACACGAGCCGTGGTTCGCATTGCAGGAAAAGATTCCGGAGGCGAAGTACAAGAGCCGGCGCGCCGAAGTACTTGCTGACAGGAATTCCCTAAAGGGTTATTTTGCCGACTTGAGCTCGTCGGCGGGGATGAACGAGCACCTCGGATCGCCAGTCGAGCACCGAATGCTCTCCGGCATTCAAACAAACCTCTATCTCAACTTCATGGAACGCGTATGGCGGGGGGCCTCCACCCGAGGAGTTTCAGGGCTGATTCATGAGGAACAGCATTTCGTTGACGCCGCCGGCGGCGCGTTCCGCACGCAAACTTACCCGCGACTACGCCGGCACTTCCAATTCGGCAACAACATCCTGTTGTTCGAAGACGTCGACAACAACAAGAACTTTGGAATCAATGTCTACGGTGTGCCGCGCCCGGTCCGGTTCATGCAGATGGCCAGATTGGTTCATCCGTCAGTCATCGATCAATCCATCGCCCACGATGGCCTCGGGGAGGCCCCCGGAATCCAGTATCCGTCTGGCGGTTGGGACCTGCGACCCCACGCCTCTCGGGTCGTCAACGTAACTGAGGCAGTGCTCGCGGACTGGGCTGTTTTCGCCGACCCCGAGGGGACTCCGCCCATTGAGGCACGGGGACTGCGGCCGGTCACCGCGGCAGACAACGACTCGATCCGCACACTCGGAGCTTCCGGGAAGAGGCTCGGTCACTGGCCATTTCAGTGGTCACCCGGCTTGCATGAGAAAGGCGCAAAGAAGAGTGGTTTAATCAACGACTCCTCCGCCGTTCCGGGGTCATGGAATGAAGCCATTATTCAGGGCCCGCATTTCACGGTCGCGACGCCGTTTGCTAAAGAGCCGAACGAAAATTGTCGGAGCAACAAGGACTACACGGACTGGGACTTGGTAGGCCTTCCCAGCATGGTACTGCCGCGAACGAACTACACTCGCGCCTGCACACGCGAACGGTTCATTTCTGCCCAAAGGACATGGCAGGACCGACCAGCAAACGACTACTGGAGGGTCGCATGGCGTCGCATGATTGTCGCCGGCACCGAACGGACCCACCACGCGGCTTTACTCGCCCCCGGGCCCACTCATGTTGATGCCGTACACACCTTAGCGATGGGCTCCAATCGGAAGACCGCTATCGTAGCCGGACTGTGGGCATCGCTGCCGCTGGACTTCATTTGCAAGGTATCCGGCGGATCAAAGGTAAATGTCGAGCTGGGGCGACAGTTTCCAGCCCCACTGGAACATCCACTGACTCGGCCACTTCTACTGCGGACCCTCCGCTTGAACTGCCTGACGCAGGATTATGCGCCGCTGTGGGAAGAACTGTACGACGAGGCGTGGCTGACCGACCGGTGGGCGGACCCGACGCTGGAGCGCAGACCTCTGGGCCAGGTCGAACCCGACTGGACAATGGCTATTCCGTTACGCACCGATTACGACCGGCGCCTGGCATTGGTGGAGACAGACGCCCTCGTTGCGATCATGCTTGGGCTGACGGCCGAGCAACTGTGCGCGATGTACCGCTCCCAGTTCGCCGTGCTGCGCAAGTATGAGTGGGAAATGTTCTTCGCCCCAGACGGTCACAAGATCGGCGCGGAGACCCACAATCGCGGCGTCCGGCAGACTGCCGAGGAAGCAGAGATCGTCAAGGCGTGGAAGAAGGCGCAGCTCAACCCGAGTGCACCTGAGCCGGTGATCCCCGACGGGTGGGTCAAGCCGGATCGGGAGAAGGAAATGACGCAGGCGTACGAGGAGTTTCGGCGGCGACTCGCGGACGGCGAGTACCCGGAACTGCCGGCTGAGACGCTGGCGACGAAGGGTATGTCATGATTCCGTCGCTCGCCGTCGAAGACCTCAAGGGCAGCCTGGTCCAGTATTTGACCACGGCGTTCGCCCTCGCTGACGACGACGTACACGACGTGCTGGAGGCGTTCCTCACCGACGAGCGCACCGGCGTCTTCCGTGGTCCTTACTTGAGGGTCCGGCCGGGTTTCAGGCCAGCTACCGGGCGGTATCAATCTCTGCTCGACTGGTGGCCGGAGGGGTTCGAACCGTTCCTCCACCAGGAGCGGGCGTGGGCGCGGCTGTCTTCGAAGGGACAGGAACCGAAGCCGACGATCGTCACGACGGGTACCGGTTCCGGCAAGACCGAGGCATTCCTGGTGCCAATCCTCGACCACTGCCGGCGTGCGCGGGCGGCCGGGCAGCACGGGGTCAAGGCGCTGTTGCTGTATCCGATGAACGCGCTGGCCGACGACCAGGCGCGCCGCATCGACGAGCTACTCCGAGAGGAGTTCATGGCCGAGGTGACGGCCGGCATCTACATCGGCGGTGACCACCGGCGCGAAGGGGACGACGAGAACCTCGGTTCGTACGCTCGGGACTTCGGTTCGTCGGCGCTAGCCGACGACAAGTCGATGATGCGGATCATGCGGGACCGCGACGAGATCCGGGACAATCCCCCGGACATTCTGCTGACCAACTACAAGATGCTGGATCTGTTGCTCCAGCGTCCGCCGGACATGCCGCTGTGGCAGGGCGGAGCGCTGCGGTATGTCGTACTGGATGAGTTCCACACCTACGACGGCGCGCAAGGCACCGACGTGGCGATGCTTTTACGCCGGCTCGGGGCGGCGACCAAGCTGAATGAGAGGGAGAGGCCGCTAGGGCCGATCACCCCTGTTGCCACGTCAGCGACGTTGGCCAGCGACGTGGCCGCCGACGCTGGCCTAGCGGAGCACTCGGCCGAGGCCGACCTGGACCGGCTGCTCAAGTTCGCCGCAGACGTGTTCGGCTGCCCGTTCGACCAAGACGCGCTCGTGGTCGAGGACCGACTCACCTCAGGTGAGTTTTGTCCAGACATTCAGTTTGAGCTGCCGTTCCCGACGCCGGAGGTGCTGGCCGCCATCGGTGACCCTCTCGGCAATCCCAACGCCCTCGATGAGGTAGCCCGCGCCACGGTGGGCATCGACGCGCGGGATCCGGTGGCGTTGGGCGAGCGGCTGCGCCAACACATCCTCGTCAAGGCTCTGCTAGAGTCGATGGGGCAGGTGCCGCTGACCGTGCCGCAAAGCGCCAAGCCGTTCGCGGTACACGGGGGCGGGCCCGCGTGGGCGCCGTCCCGGACAGATGTGCCAAAGCCGTCATTCGCCCCAGCGCTGATGCGGCTGCTGGCGCTGGTGTCGACGGCCAGGATCCGTGACGACCACGGCCGGCTGCGTCCGTTTCTCCGGGTCGAGGCGCAGCTGTGGGTGCGGGAGATCCGTCGGGTGATCCGAGCGGCGACGTATGAGCCGCACTTCCGCTGGTTCGACGACGACGGACCGACGGGTGACAGCGAAGCCAACCGGCTCAATCTGGCGGTGTACAAACCACGGGGACACGACGCCGCTGCCGAGGACCCGGATACCGACTCTTCGGCCGCGCCACCCGCTGCACTGCGCTGCCACCTCCCTGCGGTGTACTGCCGGCACTGCGGTCAGTCGGGATGGGCGGCGCTGTCGAAGGACGCGGCGTTGGACTGGCAAGAGCTAAAGACCCGGCCGTTGGAAATCTACCGGGCAGCAGGACGGCGGGACAGTCGGATCCGGTGGATGCTGCGTGCGCGTGACCATGATCCGCAGGTTCTGCATCTAGATGCCGAGGGGCGTTTACTTCTGCCTAATCCGACAGACCGCACCGTTCCCGTCATCACCGTGAACGGTGCGGTGCCCTCTGGCAACGACGACACCTGCCCGGCGTGCGGTCTTGACGACGGGATGCGATTCCTGGGCGCGGGCACCGCCACCCTCGCCTCGGTGGTGACCACCCAACTCTTCTCCGAGCGGCACCTCCGCGGCGTGGAACGCAAGCTGCTGGCGTTCACCGACGCGGTCCAGGATGCCACCCACAGGGCCGGTTTCATCGCTCACCGATCTTTTGGATTTACGTTCCGCGGACTCTTGTCAGCCAACCTCCGTGCCGACGCCCCTGTGGCCGTGCACGACCTGGCTTTGGACTCTGCGGAGTCGGCGGTGACCGGCAGCGTGACAACCTCCGACCAGGAGCGGCTCGCCTCGTTGGTGCCACCGGACCTGCGCGAGCATTCGGAGGTGTTACGGCTGCTGGACGGCGAGCCGGTGGACGCCGCGATCGAGATGCTCCAGGACCGGCTGGTGTTCGCCACCCAGTTGGAGTTCGGGCTGCGCTCGCGAATGGGCCGGACGCTGGAGCTGACCCGCACCGCAGCCGTCGAGATACACATGCCGGACCCCGAGCGGCTGACGGCTCTGCTGACCGACGCCCACCGGCGCGCGCCAGGCCAGGTGACGCTGCCAACGGATCTACAGAGCTACCTGCGCTACGCGCGGGGGCTGTTGGAGCGTATGCGGCTTCGCGGGGCGATTTACCATCCGTGGCTCGACACCTACATACGGCAGTCCGGAACCCGGCGCTGGCCGATCTGGGGAGGCCGGCCCTCCGGAATGCCGGCATTTCCTCAGGGGCTGGCCGCGCCCATATTCGTCAGCGATGGCGGACACGGCGACAGCGAGTTCGACAGCCTAGTAAGGGGGCGGACCGCAACCTGGCTGACCGACTGGGCCTACCGCACCGTGGCGGGCTCGCTGGAAGAGGCAGCCCACCTGAACAGGGCCGCGTTTCGGGTCTTCGCCTCCGAAGGACTGGTTCGCTCCTACCCCACCAACAGCGGTGGGCACGTATACGCGCTGGCGCCGAGCCGCCTCCTGGTGTACTCCCTCGTGCACGGCGAAGCGAAGATTGACGTCGCCGACCATGGGGTTCGCTGTTCGGAGTGCACGTGGCGGCAAACGGTGCCGCCCGGCATGGTTGCGGCGTGGGAGGGAATGGCGTGCCTGCGCTTCCGCTGCCCCGGACAGTTCGTCCCCGATCTGCGGCCACGAGCTGCTGACGACTTCTACCGTCGGCTGTACGCGCAGGACCGTCCCGGCGACGTGGTCACCGCCGAACACACCGGTGCACTGTCCAAGGCTCGGCGGCAGCGCGTCGAACGCGCCTTCAAGCAGCGTCGGCACCCGTTCGACCCCAATGTCCTGACCTGCACTCCAACTCTGGAGTTGGGCATTGACATCGGTGACCTGTCGGCGGTACTGCTGACCTCGGTGCCACCGGGTCCAGCTCAGTACGCGCAGCGCATCGGCCGGGCCGGGCGAACCACCGGCAACGCGATGGCGGTGACGTTTGTGCCGCGGCGGGCAGCCCGTAACCACTACTACCTGCACCGGCCCACTGCGATGCTGGCCGGCCGCATCGTGCCGCCAGCCTGCTACCTCGACGCGGTCGAGATTCTGCGTCGGCACTACCTCGCCTGGCTGTTCGACCGGGCGGCAGACGGGTCGCTGTGGGAACGCACCGCCGCGCCGACCCGGCCGATGCCGCGTTGGATCGGCGAGCTGTTCCAAGCCGGCCTGGAGGATGCTGGGGGCTGGCTGCGGCGGCTGCTGGAGGTGGCCGCGGTACGAAGGGAGCGGCTAGCAGCGGACTTCCTGGCGTTGTTTCCGAGCATCGGCGAACCGGCGCGTAAGTCGGTGGTGGCGTTTGCGAAGGGCGAGATCGAGGTTGAGGTGGGCAAGGCGGTCGCGGCGTGGCGACGTCGCCGCGAGGAGCTGCAGCAACGGCTTGCCGCCATCAATGCCGCCTTTGACGCGATCCCGATGGACACGACCGATCCGGCGCGCCGCGAAGACCGCCGAGCGTTGTTCGCTGAGCTGCGGGCCGTCCGCCGCCGGCTGGATGTGCTGGTGCAAGAGAACTCGATCAACGCGCTGGTGCGGCTCGGCTTGCTGCCCAACTACACGCTGCACGACGACCCGACCTGGCTGGATGCTTCTCTGTGGTGGAAAGCCGCGGACGGGGATTACCAGGAGCAGCTGTTCGAGTATGGACGTGGCGCAGGGCTTGCCCTGACCGATTTCGCCCCGGGTAACACCTTTCACGCCAACGGGTCGAAGTTTGTCATTGACGGTCTGGACGTTGGCGCCCCACAGCGCCCGGCACATACGCTCTGGCGCTTCTGCCGCGCCTGTGGGTACGTGCTCACCGAGGGCACTGACGTGGTGCTGATCGAATGCCCGCGCTGCCGGGACAAGGGCATCGCCGACGCGGCCGCCTCCGCTCGGCGGGTGCTGGTCCCCGAACGCGCCCGCGCCCGCGAACGCCGCGAGGACGCGCGGGTCACCGACGACCACGAGGAACGCGAACGCCGCCGGTACGAGCTGGTGACCCTGGTCGACATCGACCCCCGCCAGCCGCAGGGGCTGCGCGCGTGGCGTAACGCCGACCGGTTCTTCGGGGTCGAATTTGCCCGGGAAGCGACTATCCGCGACATCAACTTCGGCCCTGACGGTGTGCCCGGCGCGCAGTTCGATGTCGCGGGCGACAAGGTCTCCGCCCCAGGGTTCGCGGTCTGCGAGCACTGCGGAGCGGTGCAGGGCGTCCATCCAGCGGCGTACGACCGGGAAGCCCGCCGGATCGGCACGCGGCACGCACGTTGGTGCCCGCAGCGGGATGCTGGGGTCCTAAAGGAACGCACCGTTAACCTGGTCACCGGGCACGAGCTACGTACCCAAGCGCTGCGGCTGCTGCTGCCGTTCTCCACCACACTCGTGCCGACGAGGTCGGTGTCGTTCCAGGCGGCGCTGATGCTCGGCATCACCAAGCATTTCGGCGGCGAGCCCGACCATTTGGCGGCGGTCATGGCCACCATGCCCGGTGACGACCGAGACACCCCACGACGATTCCTGGTCCTGCACGACACCATGCCCGGCGGCACCGGCTACCTCGAGCACCTGGCCGACCACAACACGATGCAGCGTGTGCTGCGGCTGGCCCTTGACCACATCCAGGCGTGTGAGTGCGGTCGCGAGGACCGCCAACCCTGCCACCGCTGCCTGCTGCCCTTCGTCCCTTCCTCCGAACACGAACTGGTCTCCAAGGACACCGCAACGGAGCTGCTGACCGAGATCCTGGAGGGTTGGCAGCCCGAGACGGTGAAGACGCTGGCGGACATCAGGATCGACGCGCTGGCCGACAGCGAGCTAGAACGGCTCTTCGTCGAGACACTCAGGGCCAAGGCAGGCAAAGCCCAGGACGACCCAGCGGCCCGTGACCGGTTCTCGCTGGTTTCCCGCGCCGGCTCGCGGGGTGTGGAGTTCGAGCTGAAACTCAAGCCCGCCGACGGGCCAGCTGTGCGGTGGCGCATGCGCGACCACGTCGTCCAGGGCGCTGCCGTGCGCAGCGAGCCGGACTATCTCCTCGAATCCGACGACGGTACAAAGGTGGCTATCTTCCTCGACGGCTACGCCTTCCACGCCAGCCCGGACAACAACGAGATCGCCGACGACGCGGCCAAGCGGGGCGCGCTGCGCGATGACGGCACCTGGGTATGGCAGCTGACCTGGGACGACGTCCGGGCCTGGGCCGCGTCTGTCGAGCAGAACATCAACGCCAATGCGCCGCAGGCGCCCCTGGTCAACGACCAGGCACTCGCCAAGGCACGCGACCACTACTTCAGGACCACGCTGAAAGCCAACCCCGCTGCGGGCTCCTTCGACATCGCACTTGCCAACCCGGTGGAAGCCCTGCTGGCGTTCCTGGAACGGCCAGATCCGCAGATGTGGTCGCGACGCGCCGTTTCGATGCTGGCCGGCCTGGCAAGCACCGGCCGTGTCGGACCGGCCGACCGACAGGCCGTAGGTCCGATCTTGCCGGCGCTGATCGTCGGTCAGTCTGCCATCCCGGGTGCACCTGCAAACCAAGCCGAGGCGGCCGGGCTGGTCGCCGCCACGACGGCGGGATGTCGCATCGTGGCATTTCGCGACAACCGTCGCGGAGCATTTGGCCGGATGGATCCGATGGCTTGGTCCGTGTTCGCCTATCTGGATGACCAGCCCGAAGCGGTCGCCGGCGGGGCTGACCATCGCGCCCGATGGGCACAATGGCTAATCGCGTCGAACCTGCTGCAGTTCCTGTCCGGCCCCGGCCGCTACTTCGAACAGACCGCGCACTCGCGCCTCGCGCTCATCGACATACACCGGATCCCCTTGTTCACGCCCACCCCGGCTACGGCCGAGCCCCCGACGCTGCCGCAACCCTGGCTCGACGCCATCGATCTAGCTTCGCCAGTCGTTAAGCGGCTACTCACCGCGCTGGCCGAGGCCGGCATGCCACTGCCGCAGATCGGCTACGAGCTCGGCGACGACGCATGGCCGGTGGAGCTTGCCTGGCCGGGCAAGCGGGTCTGCGTTGTCATCGACGACGACGCCGACCGCAACGACGCCTACGCCAACGCTGGATGGCACGTCCACCGCGCCGACGGCGTCGCTCACTTCGAACCCGCGGAGTTGATCAGAGAGCTGGAGGCCACCCGTGGCTAAGGTCAACGTCCTGTTCGCCGACACCTTCGACAAGGCGTACCAGGCGCTGGACGCCACCATTCAGCGGCGCGTGGTCGACTTCATGCTCAAGCTGCGCCGCGACCCCGATGCGCGCGGCCTCGATCTCAAGCAACCCCACGGCCCTCGCGACAAGCACGTGTGGACGGCACGGGTCAACGACAACTTCCGCGCTGTGCTGTGGCGCCCTGACTCCGACACGTTCTACCTGGCAAGCATCAAGCCTCACGATGATGCCTACACCTACGCCGCCCAGACCGTCTGGAACGTCAATAAGGTCACCGGCGGTGTGGAGTTCTACGACCACGGCGCGGTCGAGGAGATCCTCATCCGCGGCGGCGACATCGGTCGGCACGCCGCCGCCTCGGCCGGGCTGTTCGACCGTGTCTCCGACGCCGACTTCGATAGGCTCGGCGTACCGCCCACGCTGGTGCCGGTGCTGCGAGAGATCCGCACCATAGACGCCGTTCTCGGAATCGTTGATTACGCCCCCAAGCTGGCCAGCCAGGTCATTCTGGCGCTGGCCGATGGGGAGACCGCCGAACAGGTGTGGCAAGACATCGTTGCTCCGTCCACCGCTGACGAGAAAGTCAATCCTGAGGACGCGGCGGCTGCGGTGAACCGGCCCTCCACGAGGGAAGCGTTCGCCGTCGTCACTGACGACTCGGAGGAGCTAGAGCGCATGCTCCTCAAGCCCATGTCCGAATGGCGCGTTTTCCTGCACCCCCAACAACGGCGCCTGGCCTACCGGCCCAAGGCCAAGCGGTACAAGGGACCGGTACGGGTATCCGGCGGGCCCGGGACGGGCAAGACTGTCGTCGCGCTTCACCGAGTCAAGGCCCTCGCCGACGCGCTTCCCGCCAGCGGCCGGCCTCAGATCCTGCTCACCACCTACACCAATGCCCTCGCGGACCTGCTCGCGCGACTCCTCGACGATCTCGGCGGACCGAGCCTCATCGCCAAGGTAGACATCCTCAACATCGACAAGGTCGTGCGGGAAGTGTTGCGCCAGGACACCGAGGGGCAGTGGGCCAATATCGAAATCCTCGGCGATGCCGCTCTGGCCAGCCGCTGGAACGACGTCCTCACTGAGCTTGCCACCGACGACAGCTTCGACCGGCCCTTCCTTATCAGCGAATGGGAACAGGTCATCCTCGCGCAGAACATTCGCACTCGCGATGAGTACTTCGCCGCACGCCGGGCAGGCCGAGGCCGGCGCCTCAATCGCGCTGATAGGGCAGTTGTTTGGTCACTTATCCAAGAGTATGAACGGCGCCTTGACCGGGACAAGGCCCTAGGCTTCAAACAGGCTGCCGTCCGCGCGGCTGACGTCGCCAGCCGGTGGGATGACACGGCCCGCCCGTACCGCCACGTCGTCATCGATGAGGCGCAGGACCTGCACACCGCCCACTGGACCCTGCTACGCGCTCTAGCTCCCAGCGGTCCTGACGACCTCTTCATTGTCGGTGACACCTTCCAGCGCATCTACAACAACCGGGTTACCCTGAGCTCCCTAGGTATCGAGACGCGTGGGCGATCCCACCGGCTCACCCTCAACTACCGCACGACGCGCCAGATCCTCGCGTCTGCCATCCGCCTTATCGACCCTGACGGCTATGATGATCTTGACGGCGGCAGCGATACCCTACGCGGCTATCGATCCATCCTCCGCGGCGGCGAGCCCGAAATCACCGGCTACCCGACGCAGGCCGCGGAAATGGCTGAACTCGCCGAGCGGATCTGCCGCTGGAATAGCGGCGGAATTCCACTGGACGACATCGCCGTGATTGGCCGTACGAATTCGGTCGCTTCCACAGCCCTTGAAGCGCTCCGAGCCGCTGGCGTGCCGGCAGCACCGCTGAGTTCAGGGCAGACAGTCAACCCTGACACAGGTGTCCAGACGATGACCATGCATCGGGCCAAAGGGCTTGAGTTCCGCGCCGTCGCCATCGTGGGAGTTGGCGCTCGCCACGTGCCACTCGACGCCGCGGTGACGCCGGCAGAGGTCGACCACTTAGAGCATCAGCGCGACATTCAACGCGAGAGATCACTGCTTTTCGTCTCCGCTACTCGGGCCCGTGAGGCCCTGGCCGTCACCTGGTCCGGACGCCCCAGTCCGTTTTTACCTCGACCGAAATCAGTGAATGCCTAGTGGACGGCAACCAGCGGATGGGTAAGGCCGGCCAGTCCACGGTTCTCTGGCTGGCTGCTGAAGCACGGTCGATCAAGTCAGCACGGTCAAGTGTTGGAGGCGGCGCCGACCTTCGTTGGGACAGGCACGGCAAGAGGTGGCGCGCAGCTTGCAGCGGAAGCCATCGCCTTTATTTAGAGGGCATCTGATCCGCGTAGTGGCTGATTCACGTTCGGCCGTTGCGGGGATGGGGCTGGTTCGTTGATCGCCGCGTGGGCGTGCAGCGGCGTGGGTATCGGTCGGACTTGTCGGATGAGCGGTGGGCGTTGATCGAGCCGGTCCTGACCGCGTGGCGGGCGGCGCGGGTGGGTTTGGGGATCAGCCGGCCGGTGCATGACCTGCGGGAGATCGTCAACGCGATCCTGTACGTGTCCAGAACGGGGATCGCATGGGAGTACCTGCCGCACGACTTCCCGCCAGCGAAGACGGTCTACGACTACTACGCCAAGTGGGAAGCGGACGGAACCACGCAGCGGATTCACGATCTGCTGCGGGAGCGGGTCCGGGTCGCTCGAGGCCGCCGTGAGAGCCCGTCAGCGGTGGTTCTGGACTCGCAGAGCGTGAAGACCTCATGCAACGTCGGCGAGGGCAGCCAGGGCATCGACGCGGCGAAGAAGATCAAGGGACGCAAGCGGCACATCGCCACCGACACCCTCGGACTGCTCCTCGCTGTGATCGTCACCGCCGCGTCGGTGCAGGACTCCACCGCCGGTCGGCACTTGCTCACCAGCGTGTCCGCGGACCATCCGGGCGTGGTCAAGGCGTGGGTCGACGGTGGCTACAACACCGCCGTACGGGCGCACGGCGCCCAGCTGGGAATCGACGTCGAGGTGGTGCCCCGCCCTGCTCGGAAGGGCTTCCACGTCCAGCCCCGGCGGTGGGTCGTGGAACGGACCTTCGGTTGGCTGATGCAGCACAGACGACTCGTCCGTGACTACGAAACCCTCCCTCAACGCACCCGGGCGATGATCCATTGGGCGATGGCTAACAGATGCCCTCTTACAACTCCTAACTAATACTGCAACGGCGGGTCGTAGCTTCGGGTGGTAACCGGTCGTTGGCTGGTTGTGGTGGATGCGCAGTTGGTCGGGTCGTGGGATGCCGGGTTGGAGGAGTTGTTCTTCCGGTTCTCGCATCGGTTTGCTCGGGTGGAGCCGCGGCGGCGGGCGTGGGCGTATGTGCGGGGGTTGCTGGCGCCGTTGGAGCGGCGGAACGGCTGGACCCTTGCCGAGCAGGCTGGGCATGTCTCACCGGACGGGTTGCAGGGCATGTTGTGCAGCGCGGCGTGGGACCGGGACGCGGTGCGCGATGACGTGCGCGACTACGTGGTGGAAGCGATCGGTGATCCGGCCGGGGTGCTCGTCGCCGACGAGACCGGGTTCGTCAAGAAGGGCCGCGCCTCGGCGGGGGTCCAACGGCAGTATTCGGGCACGGCGGGCAAGACCGAGAACTGCCAGATCGGCACGTTCCTGTGCTACGCCACCGGTCGGGGTCGGGCGTTGATCGACAGGGAGTTGTACCTGCCCAAGTCGTGGACCGGTGATCGGGATCGGTGCCGAGCGGCGGCGGTCCCGGACGAGGTCGAGTTTGCCACCAAGCCGCAGCAGGCACAGGTCATGCTGGAGCGGGCGATCACCGCGCAGGTGCCGTTTTCCTGGTTCACCGCGGACGAGGCATACGGGCAGAACCCCGGCCTGCGGGGCTGGCTGGAGGAGCAGGACATCGCCTACGTGATGGCCACCCGATGCGACGACGAGGTGCCTAGCGGGTTGCACACCACCACCCGGGTCGACGAGCTGATCGCGAAGGTGCGTCCCGGCGCGTGGCAGCGGCTGTCGTGTGGTGACGGCGCGCACGGGCCACGCCGCTACGACTGGGCTCGGGTGCCGATCCGACGCACCTTCGCCCACGGCCGGCGGGGCTGGGTCCTGGCCCGACGCTCGATCAGCGACCCTAGCGACATCGCCTACTACGTGTGTTTCGGCCCACGCGGCACCCGACTGCGTGAACTGGTGCGGGTCGCCGGCAGCCGCTGGTCGGTGGAGGAATCGTTCCAGACCGCGAAGAACGAGGTCGGCCTGGACCAGTACCAGGTCCGCCGCTACGACGCCTGGTACGGCCATATCACCCTGGCCATGGCCGCTGCCGCGTTCCTCGTCGTCACCCGTGCCGTCGAAGCCGCAAAGGGGGCACCACCGGCAGCGAGGGCAGCCTGATCCCGCTGAGCAGCAACGAGATCCGCCGCCTGTTCGCCCACCTCGTCCTGACCATCCGCCATCGAGCCAGCCACATCCTGCACTGGTCCAACTTCCGCCGCCTACGCCAGGAACAAGCCCGAGCTGCCCACTACCGCAAACGACTCGAACCGCCATAAGTCACGACCCGCCGTTGCAGTACTAAGAGGGCGCGCGGAATGGTGGGGTTGATCGGCGGGTCGGAACGGATGCAGGCACAGAACTCGTGATCATGAAGTTGCTGACGCTTCGTGATCAAGGGAGGTTCTGTGCCTGCTGTTCCAGCATGGCTGATCGAGCCGCTGTGGGTCCAGTTCGCCGCGCTGCTGCCCGAGCGATCCGCGTACCAGCCGACGCATCCGTTGGGTTGTCACCGCAGGCGGGTCGATGACCGGATCGTGTTCGACAAGCTGGTCCAGGTGTTGCGGTTCGGCTGTTCCTACGAGGCGATCGCCGATGCCACCTGTTCGGCGACCACGATCCGCGCCCGCCGCGACGAGTGGATTCGACTTGGGGTGTTCGCCCAGCTCAAGCAGATCGCGGTGGCCGCCTACGACCGGCTCGTTGGTCTGATGTTGGACGACATCGCCGTGGACGGCTGCATCACCAAGGCCCCTGGCGGCGGTGACTGCGCAGGACGCTCTCCCGTGGACCGGGGCAAGCAGGGCATGAAACGCTCTGCCCTGGTTGACGGCTATGGCATTCCCCTCGGCCGGGTCCTGGCCGGCGCGAACCGACACGACTCACCACTGCTGGCCCCCACCCTCGACCACCTCGACGACCTCGGT
>NZ_JBVJGT010000062.1:0-22017 GCF_055587185.1 Micromonospora sp. NPDC048040
ACCCTATCCGTCCATGTAAGACGATCAGCGAGGGGAGGGAGCGGCGTTTCCTCCCGGCCCTGAACGGCCGGGTTTCCACGCCGCAAATCCGATGAGCGACAGTGGCAACGTCCGTCGTCGAGTGAGCCGCCGGCGACTGCTGGTCGGCACGGCGGGAGTCGCCGCCGCCGGAGCGTTCGCCGGGGCGTTCTCCGCGTCGTCCCCCGCGGTCGCCGCTGTCGACGGCCACGGCCTGCACATCGTCGACCGCAACGAGAACCCCGGCCGGCTGCAGTACTACCGCTTCGCCACCGCCGCCGTCGAGTGGGACCCGGCGGTCAACGTCCTGCTGCCCGACGGTTACCACACCAGCGGCAGGCGCTATCCGGTGCTGTACCTCCTGCACGGCGGCGGGGCCGACTTCCGCACCTTCCACCTGCAGGACAACATCATCGATCTCACCGCCGGGCGGGAGATCATCGTCGTCATGCCGGACGCCTCGACCGGCTGGTACTCGAACCCGGTGCACAGCAACACGGGCCCCCGCAATTGGGAGACCTTCCACATGGCGCAACTGCTGCCGTGGATCGAGTCGAACTTCCGAACGTTCCCGGAGTACGACGGACGCGCGGTCGCCGGGTTCTCGATGGGCGGGTTCGGCGCCCTCAAGTACGCCGCGAAGTACTACGGCCACTTCTGTTCGGTCAGTTCCCACTCCGGTCCGGCCAGCCTGCGCCGGGACTTCGGCCTGGTCGTGCACTGGGCCAACGCCACCTCGGCGGCGCTGGACCTGGGCGGCGGCACGGTCTACGGCGCACCGCTGTGGGACGAGGCCCGAGTCAGCGCCGACAACCCCGTCCAGCGCATCGGCAGCTACCACAACAAGCGCGTGTTCCTCGCCGCCGGCACCTCGCCCGACCCGGTCAACTGGTTCGACACGGTCAACGAGACCCAGGTGCTGGCCGGCCAGCGCGAGTTCCGGGCAGCTCTCGCCCGCGCCGGCATCCCGCACGAGTGGCGCGAGGTTCCCGGGGGCCACTACTTCCGGCACGAACTCTTCGCCCAGGACCTCGACGGCATGCTCCGCCGCCTCCGCCGCGCCGGCTGACCTCGTCGACGTTCCCGCCGCGCCACCCGAGCCGTGGCGCGGCGGGAACGTCGCCGCAGGCTGCGCGGTGAGCGGGATCCGCGCGCCGGCGGGCACTCACCGCGGCTCGGCGGGCTGCCGGTCGGACTCGTCGGGCGCGGTGATGGTGACGTCGAAGACGTCGAGGAGGCCGAGCAGGCCCGCGAGGGCGACGGCTTCGTCGCGTTTGAGGATGATGCTGCGGGTGGCGTCGGGATCGTCGCCGTCGTGGTAGACCAGCTCACGCCGGCCGCCGGCGTAGTGGGTCACCACCCCGACGCGGCATCCGGCGTCGGTGGTGAACATGCGGCGAAAACCGATGCCGGGCAGCGGTGTCAGTTCGACGTCCATCGGAACTCCAGGTGGTGAGGGAACCGCAGCGGTGGGCGCGGTGCGGTGACGGCCGGACGAGGGCACGTCCGGCTGCGGCGGCGGCAACGGCGGACACGGCGCAGCCGTCGGCTCGCCGTGCGGGGACCGTCGCCCGGGTCAGCCGGTGAGCAGCAGGCGCAGGCCGGCGAGCGTGGCCAGGTGCGGGTCCGGGGGCATCGTGACGGTGCGGCCGGTCAGGGCGGCCAGCCGGGCCGCGAGCCCCGGATGCGCCGCCCCGCCACCGGTGATCAGCAGTCGGCGTCGCCCCGGGCCGGCCGGGCGGGCGCCGACGCGGCGCACGGCGGCCGCGATGAACGGCACCTGGTCGACGGCGTTGGGCACGTCGACGTGCTCGGCGGCGGCGACCGCGCGGTCGGCGATGCGGGCGATCTCGGTGCGGCCGTGGCCGATGTCGACGGCGACGACGTCGTCGCGGTCCAGGTCGGCCTGGCAGGCCAGGGCGGCCGCCAACGGCTCCTCCACGGTGGCGACGCGCCCGCCGAGCGCCCGGCGGACCACCGCGACCAGGAGGTTCTTCTGCTGCAACGTGGCGGTGGCCGGCACGCCGACGACGACCGGTGAGACGTCGTCGCCCGGCCGCCCGGCGGCCGCCGCCACCACCCGCAACAGGTGTACGCAGGCGAAGAAGTCCTCCACCACGCCGTGCCGCACCGGCCACAGCAGCTTCGCGCCGCTGGTGGCGCGCAGGTCCATCGCGGCGCGCCCGACGGCATGGCCGCCGGAGGGTATCCGCGCGACGACGGCGGGTTCGGTGACGACCTCCCCGTGCACCGGGGTCCACACACGCACCGCCGACGTGCCGAGGTCGAGGGCGACGGGATGCCGTACGCCGAGGCGGGCGTACACGCCGGGAGCCAGCATGCTCATCGTCCCCGTGCCGGAGTGTGCGCGGCGGCGCACGTCATCGGTCGGGGCGGTCCGTCACCGACGGACAGGAAGCGGGGGCGCGTGTCGTGACGCAGGGTCGGCATGGTGCTCCAAGCCACGGGCCGGCGCCGTAGGGCGCCGGGAGGCGAACAGGCTTCAGACGGCGAACGTCAGCCCGGGCGGAGCACGGTCCGCCGACCACGCCGGCACGCACCCGGGGACGGCCCGCCGCGTGCACCGGAACACGATGCACAGCCCGACGGCCCGCGCCGCCGACAGCACCATGACCAGCACGGCCAGCATCAGCAGCGCCGGCAGCGAGACGCGCTTGCCGACGCGGCGGAGACCGTGCCGATCCTGCATGGCCGACACCATAGCCGGGCGACCGGCCGCTCGGCCACGGCGTTGGACCGGGCGCACCCGGCCACCGGGCTCGGCAGGCCCTGGCGCCGAGAGTGATAGCTGACTAAAGTCAGGCTTTATGACCTCGGATCAGCTCGTCGCCGCGGTGCGGCGGTTCAACCGGACGGTGACCCAGCGGGTGGGCGCCCTCGACGATGCCTACATGGCGCGCGGGCGTCCCCTCGCGCAGGCGCGGGTGCTGTGGGAGATCGGTCCCGGTGGCAGCGAGGTCGCGGCGCTCAGGGCCCGGCTCGGGCTGGACTCGGGTCACCTCAGCCGGCTCCTGCGGGCCTTGGAGCACGACGGGCTGGTCACCGTCGGGCCGTCCGACCAGGTCGGGGGCGACGGGCGGGTCCGGGTCGCCACGTTGACCGACGCCGGCCGGGCGGAGTGGTCCGAACTCGACAGGCGCTCCGACGAGTTCGCCTCGTCGATCCTCGCGCCGCTGTCCGCGCGGCGCCGGGAGCGGCTCGTCGCGGCGATGGCCGAGGTCGAGCGGCTGCTCGTCGCGTCGATGGTGGTCATCGCGCCCTGCCCGCCCGGCGACCCGCGGGCCCGGGCGTGCACGCGGGCCTACGCCCGGGAGGTCGCCCGACGCTTCGACGACGGGTTCGATCCGAGCCGGAGCAACCCGGTGCACGACGAGGACCTCGTCCCGCCGGCCGGCCTGTTCCTGCTCGCCACCCTCAACGGCGAGGCCGTCGGGTGCGGCGCGGTCAAGCTCCACCACGACGCGCCCGCCGAGATCAAGCGGGTCTGGGTGGCGGACACCGTACGCGGGCTCGGGGTCGGCCGGCGGATGCTCGGCGAGCTGGAACGGCACGCCGCCGCACGGGGCTGGACCGCCGTCCGGCTGGACACCAACCGCAACCTCACCGAGGCGATCGCGATGTACCGCGCGGCCGGCTACCGGGAGATCGAGCCCTACAACACCGAGCACTACGCGCACCACTGGTTCGAGAAGCGCCTGACGCCGTGACGTGTCGACCGCCGCCCCGCCGTCCGCCCGGCGAGCCCCGGGTGGGCGGGTGGCCGGGCGGCGGGGCGGAACGACGCCAGCAGGGGCGACGGGAATGGCGGATCAGTTGACGCCGGCCCTCATTCGCACATTCTGCCCCGACCGTCATGGGCCGGGGCGCCATTCCGGGCAGTTTCTCCGTGTGGCCCACCGCCATTGCCGTGTGACGAGGACGACGGTGGGGAATTGCCGTTTCCGACGTACCGCATGACGGGGCTCGCATTTCTTCCGGGTCGGCTCAGCGGGCGCGGACCCAATGCAGAGCGTCGACGGGGGTGGTCACGGCGCGACGGTTTCCGGCCGCGCCGGCCGCGGCGGTCGGCGGTCGGCGGGCAAGCGGCGCCCGGTCAGGGCCGGTGCGGTGCGGACGACTCCGGGACCAGCGGGTCGTGCGCGGCGTGCCGCAGTTGGCGGGTGCTGACGGCCTCGGCAAGCGCGAACGCGCTCAGGGCGCCGGCGAGGATCGCCAGACCCGCCAGCCGGGACACCGTGGTGGTCACCGCCGTCAGCCCGACCAGCGCCACGATCGCGACGAGCCGGAGGCCACGGACCCGGTGTTGGATGCGCCACCAGAAGGCCTGGTCGGCGAGGAGGAAGAGGATCACCCCGCCGTAGAGGGTGAGGTGGGACATGTCCCACCACCCGACGGGTCCGGCGACCCGCTCGACCTCCGCCACCGTCTTGCGCAGCCCGAGCGCGACCAGCACGACCCCGGCGATCATCGGCAGGTGCGAGTACGTGTACGCCTCGAGTGCGAGGCGGCTGCGCCGGCCGTCGTGCAGGCTCTGCACGCCCCGCTGCCCCGCGGTGGCGTCGACGTCGAAGTACGCCCACCAGAGCGTCGCGACCACCACCAGGCTCAGCACGGCGGCGACGACCACGGGCACGGAGACCGCGCGGTTGCTCACCGACGCGCCGGTCGAGACGATCGCGCCGCCGAGCGCGACGAGGATGATCAGGCCGAACCGGTCGGCCCAGTGTTCGGCGGAGCGCACCGGCCAGTGCCGGGCGTTGAGCAGGTAGCCGCTGCCCAGGTCGACGACGACGGCCGCCGCCCACAGGGCGACACGGACGGGCTGGAACGCCTGCGGGTCGTCCGACGGCGGCGGCACGGAGGCGGCGGCGTAGAGCAGCGCGAGCGCCACGGCGGCCGACACCGCGAGCCGCACCAACTGGCCGCGGAACAGCCGGTCCTTCCGGGCGACCGTCCAGAACGCGACGAAGTTCAGGGCGCGCACGAGGCCGTAACACGTCGCGAAGACCAGCGGTCCCGGCAGACCGCCGGGCAGGTTGATGAAGACCACGGGCACGGCGATGGCGATCACCAGGACGCTCGCCGCGGCGCCGAGGAGCAGGAGCCGGGCGATGGCATTCTCCGTGCGGAACGAGCTGCCGAGCCAGGCGTAGCTGCACCACGCCCACCAGAGCAGCACGAGCACCGCCAGCCCCTGGAGCAGCCCGCGTCCGCCGGGTTGCGCGGTCATCAGCTCGGTGACCTGGATGAAGGCGTAGACGAAGACCAGGTCGAGGAAGAGTTCCTTGGGCGTGACCCCGGTGGAGCGCTCGCTGACCGGCTCGATCGCCCGGTGCAGTGCCCGGTGCCGCATCCGGAAGACGGTGCGGTCGAGCAGGACCAGGCTGGCGACTGCGGCGGCGAGCAGCCCCAGCTGGGCGACCACCGGCGCCCGCGCCGCCACCGGGGCGAGCGCCAGCACCAGGACGAGGCCGACGAGCGGCCCGCGGCCCCAGATACCGATCGTCCGGCGCTCGAAGGCGATCAGGGCGAGCAGGTACAGCGCCACCCCGCCATACAGGGCGAAGAGGCCGAGCGCCGGCTCCGACCGCACCGACTGGAACGCCACGTTGTTGAACGTGTGCTTGAGCCCGAGCGAGAGCAGGATCAGCCCGACGATCATCGGCAGGTGCAGGAACGTGTACGCGTCCCGGGCGAGCCGCGAGCGGGCGACACCGGTGGCCTGTTCCAGCGCGTCCTCAGCGGAGAACCTGGCGATGTCGAAGTACGTCCACCAGAGCACGCCCACCAGCAGCATGCTGAGCACGGCGCCCCCGACCACCCCCCAGGTGACCGGGCTGGCCCAGCCGACACCCTGGCCCGTGCCGGCCGAGATGATGATCTCGCCGAACGCCACCAGGATGATCAGATGGAACCGCTCGGTCCAGTGCTTGACGGACTGGACGCGCCACCAGCTCACGCCGATGATCGTTATCCCGAGGTACTCGACGAGGAAGGCGGCCAGCAGCAGCGCGAAGCGGACCCACTCCCGGGCTTCGCCGTCGGCACCGAACGTGCCGATGGGCAGGAGGCCCGCGGCCAGCAGCAACGGCGCGGCGGCGAGCAGGGGCAGCCAGACACGCGGGTACGTGCGACGGGCGGCGGGATCCCGCCAGACGGCGACGGTGGCCACCAGCAGCGCGCCGGACCGGACGACCAGGTAGCAGACCACGACGACCAGCGGCCCGTGCAGGCCGCCCGGCTTGTCGGAGAACGTTTCGTTGAGGGTCACCCCCACGACCAGGATCAGCGCCGCCAGGCCGAAGATGACCACCGGCATGACGCCCCGGTCCACCCGGACGACGTTGCCGAGCCAGGCGTACGACAGCCAGCAGGTCCACAGCAGGACCAGCAGCACCACGCCGTGCAGCAGGCTCGTGACGGTCAGGTCGGCCGCGACCGTGCTGGACACGGTGATGAGGGCGAAGACGAAGATCAGGTCGAGGAAGAGCTCCAGCCGGCTGACCGCGCTGGACTCCCCGACCAGCTGGATCCGGCCGGCCGCCACCGTCGGCCCCTTCTCGGTCACGCCCCCACTCTGCCAAGGGCCGGCGGGGTGGACAGCGGATCCGGGAAGCGGGCCCGGGGCCGTCGTCGCCCGGCCGGCCCGCCCGGGTTCGCGCCGACAGGTCCCGCATTTCGCGCCGTCTCTTTCTGCGTCATTTCCCCGCCGGCCCACCCGGATTTTCCAGTCGTCCACCGAAATCGTCGCGGGCGAGCCGTCGGCCGCCGCCGCATTGGCGGCGGCGGCTCACGGTGGAGTCAAGAAGACGAAAGTCACGCTTTCTCGGATTTCCCGCGCGGCCCGTCCTTTTGTAGGCTCTGTGGGCCGGTTTCCCGGCCCGTTCGGCACGTGATTTCCGACGCCGAGGCACTACCCGCCACCCGTCTCCGCCCATTTCGAAGGGGCGGCGCCGTCGGCTGCGGTGACGCGTGTCCGGGCGTGCCTGGGCGCCGGCAGCCCATCGACGACACGACACGGGAGCACGACACATGCAGGGGACAACCGCAGCACGCCGCCGGGCGACGCCGGCCCGACGGCGCCTTCTCACCGCACTGCTCGCCGCCACGGTGAGCGTCGTCGCGGCGGCGCCCCCCGCCCGGGCCGCGGACACCGGCTACGTGTCGGCGACCTCGGTGGAGGCCCTCGGCGGCAACCTGTCCACGGTCAGCCCCACGGTGCAGACCACCTATCCCGGCGACCCGCTGCGCCCCGCCGACTACCTCAAGCCCATGGGCCCGCTGGGCCACTACGGGCTGATCGGCCCCTGGGGGCCGCTCGGCGTCGCCGGTCCGATCGGTGTCGAGCCGTGGCACCCGTCAAGCTGGATCACCGGGACGGCCTGGGACGACTGGGCCGGCATGCTCGGCTGGTACGGCGGGCCGATGAGCGAGTGGGGCCCGCTCGGCCCCGACGGCCCGCTGTCCCCGGAGGCGTACCACGAGACGCTGCCCAGCCTCGGTGACTTCAGCAAGCAGGTCCAGGCCGGCGGCGTGTGGGGCGTGCTGGGCCCCGTCGGGCCGCTCGGCCCGCTCGGCCCGTTGGGTCCGCTCGGCCCGGCCGGCGCGCACGGGCTCGGACGCACGGCCGACGGCGCGTACGTCACCAGCGGCGGCGCGGTGCGCCGTACCGCGACCGTGCCGTACGGGACCGCCACCCGCAGCTACGAGCTGTACGAGCACTACCGCGACGAGTACGCCCGCGGCCTCGGCTACGGCAACGACACCTCGTTCATGGTGGAGCGCAGCACGCTGTCGCCCGGCAGTTCCGTCGACTACCGGTTCACCTCCCAGCACACCCAGTGGGTCACCGTCAACGTCGTCCCAAACTGGATGCGCTACGACCTCGCCACCCTGTCGGGGTACGTGACCAGCGCCGCGAACAACCAGCTGGACTACCCGAGCGGCGCGGCGCGTGGCACGGCACTCGTCGACGACTTCGACCTGCGGCTGACCGACGACACGGGGCGGGTGCTCGCCGTGTCGAACTCCGTCGAGCTGGCCGACACGATCCAGGTCAAGGTTGCCGCCGGCACGCGGCTGACCCTGCGAGTCACCCACCACCAGCGTGGCTCCTACCTCGGCTACCACGACGGCTACCGGCTCTTCGTCACCGGCTCCACGCCGCACATCGCCGGCACCGACATCACCGGCGCCCACCAGCGCCCGGTCGGGACGGTGTGATCCCGCCCGGAGGCCGTCCCGCCTGATGCGCGGGCCGCACCCGGTGGCGCCGTCGGTCCGTCCGGCGCGCCACCGGGTACATCCGGCGCCCTGAGCGGCGGCTCTCGGCCCGGGCCTAAGCCGTGCGGCTGCGGCCCGGGCCGACGAGCGTCAGCCGGCGCAGTTGTAGTTCTGCACCGGCTGGGTCAGCTTCTCCTGGCTGCCGAACTTCGCGTAGACCCGCAGGTAACACGGCAGGTCGACGTCGCCGTAGTAGCTCTGGACCTTGTTGTCGTAGTACGTGGTGCCGCTCTGCGCGACCTGCCAGCCACCCGCGTCGCCCGACTGGATCTCCCAGTAGACGTCGCCCGAACAGCCCTGCAGCCCCTGGGACCACGCGATCATGTTGGCGCCGTTGTAGATCTCGGACTGCACGAGGGTGCAGCTCGCCGCCTGCGCCGGGGCGGCGCCGGCCAACAACCCCACGGTCAGCAGGGCCCCCGCTCCGACCGCTGACATCAGCTTGCGCATGACCAGTCTCCTCCACGATGGACGGTAGGTGGTCCACAGGAGGGTAGTCGCTCTGGAGATAAGTTCCAAGAGGATCATCGATGGAGACGAAAACTTTTATCGAGACGTCCCGCCGCCGGCGAACACGAGGTCGAGGTGGGCGTCCAGCGCGGCGAGCGCCTGCTCGGCGGTGTAGTGGCCGCCGAGCAGGTGGACACCCAGCCCCTCCATCAGCGCCAGCACACCGGCCGCGTACTCGTCCCGCCGGGGACCCGGGATGAGACCGGCGACGAAGGCGCGCAGCTGGTCGGTGTCCTCGCGCATGCCGGCGGCGACGTCCGGCCGCACCGCCGCGTACGCGAGGAACGCCAGGGCGACCCGCCCGTCGGCGAGCGACTCCTCGGACAGCGGGAGCAGCGCGGCGACCATCGTGCGGAGCAGCAGCCGGGGGGCCGGATCCTCGCCGAGCCGGGCGATCGCGTCGGTCACCCGGGCCTGGCTGCGCTCCCGCACGACGGTCATGGCGAAGGCCATCATCTCGTCCTTGGTGCGGAAATAGTGCTGGACCATGCCGGCCGAGACGCCGGCCTCGGCCGCCACGTGACGCAGGCTCACGGCCTCCACACCCTGACGGGCGGCCACGCGCATCAGGGCGGCCGCGATCAGCGTGCGCCGTTCGTGGCGGTCGACCTTCTTCGGCATGGCCTCATGCTGTCACGACGCGCACGCCTCGCCGATCACCGACGGCTCCACGGCCCCTGGGGCGGGATGCAGGGTCACCGTGCCCGCGGCGGCGTCCACCGTGACGAGTTGGCCGGTCCGGATCCTGCGGGTGGCGTCGGGGACGCAGATGACGGCGGGGATGCCGTACTCCCGGGCGACCGTCGGGCCGTGCGCCATCACCGCCCCCGTCTCGGTGACCAGCGCGGCGGCGGTGAGGAACAGGGGCGTCCAGCCGGGGTCGGTGGTGGCAGCGACCAGCACGTCGCCGGGTTCGACGTGGGCGGTGGCCGGGTCGTGGACCACCCGGGCCGGGCCGGTCGCCCGGCCGGCCGCCGCGCCCACCCCCCGCAGGGCGCCGTCCGGGGCCGGCGGCGGCGCGAGGACGGCCTCGACGTCGGTGCCGTCGGAGAGCAGGGCCACCGGCACCGCCTGGCGGCGCAGTTCCCGCCGGTACGTCGCGCGGCGCGCGGCGACCGTCGAGCGGTGGTCGGTGCCGTCGTGCACGGCCGCGTGTGTCTCGTCGAGGGTGAGGAACATGATGTCGTCGGGCCGCCCCAGCAGCCCCCGCTCCGCCAGCTCGGCGCCGACGAGCAGCAGTTGGCGGCGCATCTCCCGTAGGCGGTAGAGGCCGGCGAACTTGCCGGCTTCCCGCAGGCCGGCCAGCATCCGTGCCCGGCGCAGGAGGAATCCGGCGATCCGGCCGCGGACCGGTCGGCGCCGACGCGCCCGGGCGACGAGGTCCGCGCACGTCGCCTCGGCGGCCTCGGCGGCGCGGGCGAAGCGCCGGTCCGGGGCCTGCTCAGGGTCGGTGACGCGCAGGTAGTTGGCGATCATCGCGAAGACCGGGGTCGGGTCCTCGTCCCAGCGCGGCACCCCGAGGTCGACCTCGGCGGCGGCGCGGTGGCCGTAGCGGTCCAGGAACGCCGCCAGGCCGATGTCGGGCAGCGATCCCCGGACGTACGCCGTGGCCAGGTCGTGCGGCGGGGTGGTGAGCAGCAGGTGGCGGTGCGCGGTGGCCTGCTGGCTCAGCCGCCACAACGCCAGGTCCATCTCGATGGTGACGTTGTGCGGCATGCCGCCCAGCACCGTGTCGATCTCGCCGGGGCCGGCCACGCCCCGCAGCAGCGAGGCCGGCAGCGTGGCGGCGAGCATCCCGGCGACGATCGGCCAGACGATGTCGTCGGGGCTGGCCGACAGTTCCTCGTCGCGCACGTACCGCAGCCGGTCGACGGCGGTGTCCAGCCCGGCGGGCGCGGCCGAGCCGACCCGGAGACGTTCGACCTCCCGGAACAGCCGGGCCCGGGCGGCGTCCGGGCGGGCCAGCGCCCGCACGACCCCGGTCGCCGCGCGGGCGGCGGTCCGCAGCGCCGGGCCGGTGGCCGTACGCCCCGGACCGGAAGCTGGCAGCGGCGCGAAGCGCGGGTCGGCGAGCACGTGCTCCATCACCGCCTGGGCCCGCGGCCCGAAGTCCACCGCCATCAGCTTGGCCAGCCGTTTGCGGGTCGACGGGTGCCGCGCGAGGTCGGTCAGGTCGCCGTACAGGCGCCCGCCGATGTCGGTGATCTCCACGGTCAGGCCGAACGACGCCAGCATCGCCGCCACCAGCGACTTCAGGGTGGACATGCCCATCGGGGTGGCGGGTTGCCGCATGCCCTGCACGTGGCCGAACTCCAGGTAGACCCGGGGAGCCGGCCGCCCGGTCTCCGGCGGCAGCGGGAACAGCGTGGTGATCGGCCGCGACTGGAGCAGCCAGAGCACGCCCTGCCGGTCGTAGGCCCACTCGACGTCCTGCGGGCAGCCGAACCGGTCCTGGAGGCGGCGACCCGCGTTCCGCAGCTCGTCCAGCCGCTCGGCGGTGAGCAGGCCGGCGCCGGCTCGGGGCGAGCCGTCGAGGATGTACCGCTCCACGGTGGCGCTGCCGTCCACGACGGCCGTGCCGAGCCCCTCGGCCGCCTCCACCATCATCTCGGTGCGACAGCCGGTGAGCGGGTTGGCGGTGAACAGCACCCCCGCGGTCACCGGGTCGACCATGCGCTGCACCAGGACGGCCATCCGCGCCGACGCGTGGTCGATCCCGTGGGCGTCGCGGTAGGCGACGGCGCGGGGGTCGTGCAGCGAGCGCTGACATCCCTCGATCGCCGTCAGGAGATCGGCGATCCCGCTGACGGCGAGGAAGGTGTCCTGCTGCCCGGCGAAGCTGGCGTCCGGGAGGTCCTCCGTGGTCGCGCTGGAGCGCACCGCCACCGGTCCCCCGCCGAGCCGCTCGTACGCCTGCGCGACCTCGGCCCGCGGCACCACGCCCCGCTCGTGGGCGGCGGTGGTGACGCAGAAGCCGTCCGGCACCCGCTCGCCCGATCGCGCCAGCTCCGCCAGCCGGGCGGCCTTGCCGCCCACCAGCTCGGTCATGTCCCCGGTCACCTCGGACAACGCGATCACCCGCATGCCGACCCCCCTTTTTGCAATACACCTGCATCGCCATCACCGTACGTCGTTCGCAATGCAGGTGCAATGCCATACCTCCGGCGACCCTCCCGGCAGGACGCAAATGGAAACCGTTATCGTTTCAGCGAGCTCGTACGACTCTCCCCCTCCCTCCGGAAGGACCCGCCAGCATGGCCCTCTCGCCCACCGCCACGCCGAGGCTGACCCGCCGCGGTCTGCTCGGCGCCGCCGCCCTCTCCGCCGCCGCGTCGACCGGTGTCGCGCTGACCGGCTGCGGCGTCCACACCGGCCCGTCCGCCGCCCCGGCCAGCCGGCCCCGGCGCGGCGGACGGCTGCGGGCGGCGTTCGCCGGCGGCGGCGCCAACGAGACCCTCGACCCCCACCTGGCGAACCTGTTCAACGAGGCGTCGCGGGCCAAGGCCATGTTCGACAAGCTCGCCGACTACGGCCCCGACGTCTCCATCCGGCCCCGCCTCGCCGAAGGCTGGGCACCCAGCGCCGACCTCACCCGATGGCGGATCACCCTGCGCCAGGCCACCTTCCACGACGCCCGGCCGGTACGCGCCGCCGACGTCCTGTACAGCTACGCACGCATCACCGACCCGAAGCGGGCCTTCCGCGCCAGGGCGAGCCTGGACATGATCGACCTGGCCGCGAGCAGGGCGGTCGGCGACCGCGTCGTGGAACTGGTCCTCAAGCGACCCTTCGCCGAGTTCCCCAACGCCCTCGCGGCCTTCGGCGCCTACATCGTCCCCGAGGGCACGGAGACCTTCGACCGTCCCGTCGGTTCCGGTCCGTTCACGTTCGACACCTGGCGGCCGGGCCGGTCGCTGCTGCTGCGGCGCTACGCCGACCACTGGGACGGCGCGGCCCACCTCGACGAGCTGGAGTACCTGACCAGCAACGAGGAGTCCGCCCGGGTCAACGCCCTGCTCGCCGGCCAGGTGGACTACGCGCACGACGTCACCCCGACCACCGCCCGCACGTACGCCGGCGACCGCCGGATGACCGTCACGCGGATGCCGAACAGCACCATGCAGTCCTTCGCGATGAAGGTGGACCGGCCCCCGTTCGACGACCGCGACCTGCGCGAGGCCATGTTCCTGCTGACCGACCGGCGGCAGCTCGTCGACACCGTGCTCGCCGGCGCCGGGCAGATCGGCAACGACCTGTTCGGCAAGGGCTACCAGTACTACGCCGACGACATCGCCCAGCGCTCCCACGACCTCGACCGGGCCCGGTTCCTCGTCGACCGGGCCGGTGCCCGCGGCCTGCGGATCCCGCTCGACACCGCGCCGGTGGCCAGCGGCTTCGTCGAGGCCGCCAGCGTCTTCGCCGAGCAGGCCAGGAAGGCCGGCCTCGTCGTCGAACCGAGGATCGGCGACAAGGACACCTACTGGAGGGACATCCTCGGCTCGGGCGTGCTGGCGTCGTACCGCTCCGGCGCCATGCCCATCGAGACGCACATCTCCCAGCGGCTGCTCACCCACTCCACCACCAACGCCACCAGGTGGGCCCGGCCCGACTTCGACGCCCGCTACGCCAGGGCCGTCTCCAGCGCCGACGAGCAGGCCCGGCGGCAGGCGTACGGCGACATGCAGCGCATGCTGCACGCCGAGGGCGGCTTCCTGATCTGGGGCTTCGCCGACTTCCTCGTCGCCACCAGCCCACGGGTCGGCGGCGTCTCGGCCGACGCCCCCGCCAACACCCTCGACTGGGCTCGCTTCGACAAGGTCTGGCTGGGGTGAGCCTGCCCCGCTACGCCGCCCGGCGGCTGCTGCTCGGCGTCGGGCAGGTCGCCGGCGTCGCCACCGTCGTCTTCGTGCTCACCGAGGCGCTGCCCGGTGACGCCGCCGTGGTGATCGCCGGTGACCAGCCCGATCCGGCCCGCATCGCCCTGATCCGCGCGCACCTGCACCTGGACCAGCCGGCCTGGCAGCGCTACCTCGACTGGCTGACCGGCCTCCTCCGGGGCGACCTCGGCGTCTCGCTGGTCTCCCAGCGGCCGGTCGCCGAGCGGCTCGCCGACAGCGCCGGCGCCACCGTGCTGCTGGCGGCCCTCACCCTGACGGTGCTGGTGCCGCTGGCCGTGGGCGTCGGCATGCTGGCCGCCCGGCGCGAAGGGGGCCGGCTCGACCGGGCGCTGTCCGCCGGGTCCGTCGCCCTGTACGCCGTGCCGGAGTTCGCCCTGGCGATCCTGCTCGTCGCCGGGTTCGGCGTACAGCTCGGCTGGTTGCCGCCCACGGCGTTCGGCGCCGACCTGTCGGCGCGGCCGGCAGTCCTCGTCCTTCCCCTGCTCGTCCTGCTGGCCCGGCCCGTCTGCACGATCAGCCGGCTCACCCGGGCCGGCATGGTGGACGCGCTGCGCGCCGACCACGTCGGGCACGCCCGGCGTCTCGGCATCACCGGCGGTCGGCTCTGGCTGCGCCACGCGCTGCCCCACGCCCTGGCCCCGGTGGCCCAGCAGCTCGCCCGTACCACCGACTGGCTGCTCGGCGGCGTCATCGTCGTCGAGGCGGTGTTCGTCGTACCCGGTCTCGGCACCGCCCTCGTCGACGCCGTCTCCACCCGGGACGTCCCCATGGTCCAGGCGCTGTGCGTGCTCGTCGCCGTCACCGCCGTGGCCGTGAACCTGACCGCCGACCTGGTGGCGTTCCGGCTCGCGCCGCGTACCGGAGCCGTCCGGTGAGGCCCCCGCTGCGTACGCTCGGCGCGGGCCTGCTGCTCGGCGTGCCGCTCGGCCTCGCCGTGCTCGGCCCCGCCCTGACCGGCGACGCCGATTCCCGCGGTCTGCCGTTCGCCCCCGACGGGCCGCTCGGCACCGACTTCGTCGGCCGGGACGTCCTGCACCAGGTGCTGCTCGGTGGCCGGTCCGTGGTCCTGGTGGCCGTCGCCGCCACCCTGCTGGCCTACCTCGTCGGGGTCCCCGTCGGCCTGCTCGCCGCGACGACCCGCCGCCGGTGGGTCGACGAGATCCTCATGCGCCCGCTGGACCTGGTCCTCGCCGTGCCGTCCCTGCTGCTGCTGATCCTGGTGGCCGCCGTCGCACGGCCCGGGCCAGGCACCCTCGTCGGCGTCGTGGCGCTCATCGCCCTTCCCGAGATCGCCCGGGTCACCCGGGCCGCCGCCCTGCCGCTCGCCCACGGACCGGCGATGGAGGCGATGCGCCTGTACCGGGAGACGTGGTGGCGCCGGGCCGGCGGGTACGTGGGGCGCGGCGTCCGCCGGGTCCTGCTCGCCGACGCCGGGGTCCGGTTCGTCGGCGCGGTCTACCTGGTCGCCACGGCCAGCTTCCTCGGCGTCGGCGTCGCCCCCGACGCCGCGGACTGGGCCGTGATGGTCGACCGCAACCGCACCGGGCTGTTCCTGCAACCGTGGGCCGTCGTCGTACCGGCCGCGCTGGTCGTCGCCCTGGCGGTGGGCGTCAACCTGGTCGCCGACCAGGTGCTGGCCGCCCGCGCCGACCCGGGGACGCCGCCCGGGGACGCGGGGCCGCCCGCCCGGGGCGCCCGCCCGCCCCGCCGGGACCGCCGCCCCGGCCCGCAGGCTCCCGGGGCGGATCGGCGACCGCCGCCCGGCGGGCCGCTCCTGCGGGTGCGGCGGCTGACCGCCGCGGCCGGGCAGCGGCGGCTCGTCGACGGGGTGTCCTTCGACCTCGCCGCCGGGGAGATCCTCGCCGTCGTCGGCGCGTCGGGCAGCGGCAAGACCACCACCGGCCGGGCGTTGCTCGGCGAGACCACGCCGGGCGTCCGCCTCACCGGCGGGATCGCGCTGGCGGGCTCGGCCGTCGCCGCCGGCGCGCCGCCCCCGGCCGGCACCGTCGGGTACGTCCCCCAGCAGCCCGCCGTGGCGCTCCATCCCCTCCGCCGCGTCGGCGCCGTGCTCGGCGAGATCGCCCGGCGCCACCCGCCCGGCCGGACCCGCCGCGCCCGGCGACAGGCGGTGGCCGAGGTGCTCGACCGGATGGCCCTGCCCACCGACCGCCGGTTCCTGCGGCGTTTCCCCCACCAGCTCTCCGGCGGGCAGCAACAGCGGCTGGTCATCGCCCACGCCCTGCTCTCGCGGGCGGTCCTCCTCGTCGCCGACGAACCCACCACCGGGCAGGACGCGCTCACCCGCCGCGACGTCGCCCGCGAACTGACGGCGCTCGCCCGCCACGGCATGGCGGTGGTGCTGCTGAGCCACGACCTGCCCCTCGTCCGCGCCGTCGCGGACCGGGTCCTGGTGCTGCGCCACGGAACGGCCGTCGCGCAGGGCCCGACGGCCGAGGTCCTGGCCGCGCGGGACCACCACGACCGGAAAAGGGCACCCGTCCCGCCGACCCGGGGCCCGGCCGCCGACAGCCGCCGGGCCGGCTCGACCCGCTGCTCGCCCGGCCGGGACGTCCCGCCGCTGCTCGCCGTCGCCGGCCTCGTGGCCACCCACCGCCACGGGGGTCGCCGGCGCACCGTCCTCCGCGACGTCGGCGCGACGGCCGCCGCCGGGGAGTGCCTCGCCGTGGTCGGCCGGTCCGGCAGCGGCAAGACCACGCTGGCGCGCTGCGTCGCCGGGCTGCACCCGCCCACCGGCGGCCGGGTCGCGCTCGCCGGCCGACGCCTCGACCCGCACCTCGACCGGCGGGACCGGCGCGACCTCGCGGCCGTCCAGTACGTGTTCCAGGACGCCCGGGCGAGCTTCGACGCGTACCGCCCGGTCCTCGACCAGGTCGCCCGCGCCGCCCGGCGCCTGCGGGACGCCACCGACGCCGAGGCCCGGCGCACCGCCCGGCGCCTGCTCGACCAGGTGGGCCTCGCCGAACACACCGTGGCCGGCACGCCCGACCGGCTCTCCGGCGGGGAGTTGCACCGCGCGGCGCTGGCCCGCGCCCTCGCCAGCGAGCCCCGCGTGCTGATCTGCGACGAGATCACCGCCGGCCTGGACGGCGACGCCCGGGAGCGCGTCCTCGCGCTGCTGGACGACCTGCGTCGACGCCGCGACCTGGCGCTGGTCGTGATCAGTCACGACCGCGACGTCGTGGCCCGCCTCGCCGACCGGATCGTCGTGCTCGACGGCGGACGCGTCGTCGAGCAGGGACGGGCCGAGGCCCTGCTCGGCGCGGCCCGGCATCCGCTGACCCGCGCGCTGCTGCCCGCCGCCCCGAAGCGTCGGGAACGGGACGACGAGCAGCGGCGGGCGGATCCGACGGCGGCGACACGATGAGGGGAGAGACCATGCGGCAGTACCGACACGGCGTGGGCGCGTACGAGGTGCGGATGGCCGACGGCCGGCACCTCGACGGGGCCCGCAGCGTCATGCTCGACACGTTCTACCGGGAGTTCGGGCACGGCTACCGTGCCGACTGGCACCACGACGTCATCGACCTGGCCGGCACCTACCTGACGCCGCAACCGCACGCCCTTTTCGTCGCGACCCGGGGCGACGAGGTCGTCGGCACCACGGCGGTCCGCGCCGCGGCGCCGAAGAGTCCACCGCACCCGCGCTCCCTCGCGGAGCGCTTTCCGGAGGAGTCCACCGCGCAGCTCTTCCGGGTCTACGTCCGGCCCGAGCACCGCCGCCGGGGGCTCGCCCGCGCCCTCGTCGGTCTCGCCGTCGACTTCGTCGGCCGGCAACCCGGCTACCGGGACCTGTACCTGCACACCGACACCCGGGTCGACGGCGCCGAACGGTTCTGGCGGGCGGTGGCCGAGCCGGTGCACGACGCGCGCGACGGCCGGACCGACACCCACCAGACCGTCCACTTCCGGATCCCGCTGGCCGGCCGCCGACGGTGGACGTAGGAATCCTTCCGGCCATCCATTGACTTCGATGATTTATGCCACAACAATCACCTTTCATATCGATGAACTTCGCTGTTGATCGGATCTGGAGGGGAGGTACCCGTGGTTGCTCTGAGAGGCGAGGTGTCGTGGTTCTGCTGCGGCAACGCCTGGGGTCCCTGCGGCTCGGCCGGTGGTGGTGCCTGCGGCACCTGTTCGTCCGGCAACTACCAGCACGCCTGGCCGAACACCTCGGACGCGTGCCTGGCCATCACCCGCCCGCACGTGTGCGGAATCAGCGGGATGAGCCGCCGCGGCTGCGGCTTCCGGCACTACACCACCAACCTCTGCAACGGTGCCCGGGTCGGCACCGCCATCGCCGACTGCGGCCCGCAGACCGACCTGTTCTGCGGCGAGCGCACCTGCTGCGGCTCGGCCTGCGGCAGCAACCGGATCATCGACCTGACGCCCGCGGCGTACAGCGCGATCGCCAGTCTCTCCACCGGGCTGCGGCCGTGCTCGGTCGACAGCGTCTGAACGGGAGGACCCCATGGACCAGACCCTGAGGCGCCGCCGGCTGCTCGCCACCGCCGCGCTCGGCGGCGTGGTCGGCGCCACCGGGCTCGGCTCGCTCGCCCCCGAGGCGGCGTTCGCCGCCGACGCCGCGACCGTCGAACCCGGCACGCCGGACCCGAACTTCGCCGAGGGCCGGATCAGCACGATCTCCGGCAACATGCTGCTGGTCACCGGCTCGGACACCGTGCTCCACTCGATCCGGATCACCGACGGCACGAGCATCTGGAAGCTGCACCCGACCACGTTCGACCGGGTCGCCGTCGGCGACGGGCTCTACGCCCGCGGCGTCCGCCTGCCCGACGGCACGCTCGCCGCGGACGCCGTGTGGGTCAACATCGTCAACCTGCACGGGCACATCGCGGCGGTCGGCCGCAACGTGCTGCACCTCGACCACAAGGGCCGTCGGATCGTCGCGCACGTCGTGCCGGACCGGTCCGCCGCCGTCTACAACGGCACCCCGGCCGTCAGCGACATGTCCCTGCTGCGAGTCGGCCGGCACGTTCAGGTGCTCGGCGCCTGGCACCCGGACACCAACGAGATCGACATCGCCACCGTCTACGCCGCCGCCTGACGGCGCGCCCTCCGGGCGGTACGCAGCCGCGGACCGCCCGGAGGCCGCCCGTCGGACCAGCCGATGGAGAACACATGATCGACATGATCGCGGCGCTGCAACCACTGGTCGTCGGTGCGGTGCTGATCTGGTCCGCCCGCGTGAAGCTCATCAGCCGGCACGCCGCCGCGGCGGCCGGCCGGTCGGCGCTCGCCCGTCTGCTCGGGCAACACCGGGCGCTGCCCGCGTACCGGCTGCTCGGCGGTGTCGAGCTGGCCCTCGGCGCGCTGCTCCTGCTACCGCCCGCGCTGCCTCTGGAGGCGGTCGGCGCGACCGTCCTGACGGCCGGGTTCCTCGCCTACCTGACGTACGCCCGGCGCGCCGCCCCCACCTCCTCCTGCGGGTGCCTGAGCGCCCGGCCGACCCCGGTCTCCGGCCGCGGCCTGGTCCGGGCCGGGCTGCTGCTGGCGGCGGCCGGCCTGGCGGGGCTGGCCGACGGCGGCTGGGCGGGCGCACTCGCCGGGCGGCCGGTGGCCGGCGGCGCCGTGCTGGTCGCCGAACTGGCGGCGGTGGTGGCGCTCTCGCCGGAGCTGGACGCGGCCTGGCTGCTGCCGCTGCGCCGGCTGCGCGCCCGGCTGACCCATCCGCTGCGCGGCGGCACCGGCGTGCCGCTGCTGGCCACCGTGCAGCAGCTCCAGCTCAGCGACGCCTACCGGCGGGTGGCCCCGCTGCTCCGCTCGGACGTGCGGGAACACTGGGACGACGGCGACTGGCGCTTCGTCGGGCACGCCGCGCGCTACCGGGGCCGCCCGGCGACCGCGGTGTTCGCCGTGCCGCTGGCCGACCGGGAGCCCGACGCCGTGCGGGTCGCCGTGGTCGACGACGCCACCGGGCACACGCTGCTCAGCCTGGCCGCCGCGCCGCCGCCCGCCGGCCCTCGGCTCTCCGTCGCGCCGGTCTGACGCCCCCGTCAACCGCCGGCGCCCGGCGTCAGGGCTGGAACCCGGTGCCCCATGCCGGGTTCGGTGAGCAGGTGGCGTGGACGGGCCGGGTCGTCCTCCACCGTGCGGCGCGGTTGGGCCTGACCGACCACTCAGTCGGCGGTCAGCCAGGCGCGGATCTCGTCGCCGTGCTCGTCGAGGCGGGGCGGGGGCAGGTCGTACCGGGGCGGCGTGGCGGAGAAGCCGATCGGGTTGCGGACGCCCGGCACCCCGCCGACGGTGACCACCGGGTCGAGCCCGAGGTCCCGGGCCAGGGCGACGCCACCGTCGACCGTGTTGATCGGGGCGCACGGCACGCCCGCCGCGCGCAGGTCCCGGAACCACTCGTCGCGGGTGCGTCGGACCAGCCGCTCGACCAGCATCGGGCGCAGGACGTCGCGGTTCGCGGTCCGGTCGGGGTTGCGCCGGAACCGGGGGTCGTCGGGCAGCCCGGGCAGGCCGAGCACCTCGCACAGCTTCCGGAACTGGCCGTCGTTGCCGGCGATGACGACGAGGTCGCCGTCGGCGGCCGGCAGCGGCTCGTACGGGAACAGGCTCGGGTGGGCGTTGCCCATCCGGAACGGCGCGGCGCCGCCGGCGACGTGGCCGCTGGTGTGGTTGACCAGGCCGGACAGCGCCGAGGAGAGCAGGTTCACCTCGACGTGCTGGCCGACGCCGGTGTGGGCGCGGTGGTGCAGGGCGGCGAGGATGCCGAGGGCCGCGTGCAGACCCGCCATCACGTCGAACACGGCGACACCGGCCTTGTACGGCGGGCCGTCCGGCTCGCCGGTGAGGCTCATCAGGCCCGACGCCGCCTGGACCATGAGGTCGTAGCCGGGCAGGTCCGCTCCCTCGCTGGTGCCGAAGCCGCTGATCGAGGCGTAGACGATCCGTTCGTTGTCGGCGGCGACGCCGTCGTAGTCGAGGCCGAAGCGCTTCAGCCCGCCGGGGCGGAAGTTCTGGATCATGACGTCGGCCCGCCGGACGAGTCGCCGGGCGACGTCGAGGTCGTCGGGGTCGGCGAGGTCGAGGACCACCGAGCGTTTGTTGCGGTTGACGCCGAGGTAGTAGGTGGACGTCCCCTCCCGGACCGGCGGCATCCAGGCGCGGGTGTCGTCCCCGCCGGGCCCCTCCACCTTGATTACCTCGGCGCCGAGGTCGGCGAGCAGCATGGTCGCGTACGGCCCGGCCAGGATCCGCGAGAAGTCCGCGACGAGGATGCCGCTCAGCGGCCCGGCCTGCTGCTCCGCCATCGCCCCTCCCCTTACCCCGCTGCCGCCGCGGGCGCGCGCCGTCGGGTGTGGGCGTTGCGCCGTCCGCACCCGACGGTCCCGGATGGAAGGACAACGATGGCACAGCCGGCGCGCCGGGCGTCGTCCGCCCCGAGGGATCCCACGCCGGACGGGCCGGCGCGACGAACGCCCGCGTCGCGGGGTCGTCGCGCCGGCCCACCGGGTCACCGCCGGTGGTCCGGTCTCGTGATCCGGTACCGGGCCAGGTTCCCCTCGGTGGCCCATCGATGGAAGCCCGCCTTCTCCAGCACCCGGACGGATGACGGGTTCGACAGCTCCACGTCGGCGGTCACGGCGTGGACCGCCGACGCGGTGAGGGCGAACTCCGCCAGGGCGCGGGTGGCCTCGGGGGCGTAGCCCCGGCCGCGGCGGGACGGCACGACGCCGTATCCGATTTCGAGGGTGCCCTCGCTGGGTGGCCAGAACAGGCCGATCGAGCCCACCGTCAGGCCGCTGTCGCGCTCGACGATCAGGCGGTGGCCGTACGCGCCCAGCCAGGCGGGGTGCTGGTCGAAGAGGCCCGCGACGACGCGGTCGCCGTCGGCGGGGAAGTCGTCCGCCCAGTGCGCGGACCTGGTGTCGCCGAGGACCGCGGTGGCCTCGGCGGTGGTCCAGGGCCGGAGCACCAGGCGGTCGGTGGTCAGGTCGGTCCGGGATGATGAGGAAGAGGAAGACACGTGTCACTCCTGGTCGTGGGAACGACCCGGACCGCGCGCTACCGTCGCGCGGGCCGGACAAGGGCATGCTGATGAAGGCCGACGGCGGCCATATTCATCAACCTCCCTGTCCCGTGATCACGCGCCTCTCGCGCTGACGCGACGTTAGCAGGCCCGCCGGCCGGCGGGCAGCCGCCCCTTCGCGCTGGCGGGGGGGGGGGGGGGGGGAAGAGGGGGGTCCTCCCTCCATTGGTTGCTGTTTTTCCCACACCGAAAGAGAGAAAAACTGTT
>NZ_JBVJGT010000062.1:22026-39160 GCF_055587185.1 Micromonospora sp. NPDC048040
GGCGGGGCGAGCGGCGCGACCCGCGTGCCGCTCGCCCCGCCGGCGTCGGCGCTTCACCGGACGTGCTGGCACTCCGGCAGGCTGTCCAGGTTGTTCGGCGACGCGTCGTCGGCGACGGTACGCAGGTAGGGCCGGCCGCGCTTGGGTCGGACCACCCGGATGGCCGTACGTTCCGTGCCGGGCTCCTGCACGAAGAACGCGAACCGGCCGCTGCCCATCAGCTCGATCGCCTCCGGCACCGGGATGAGGAAGTGACTGCCGTCGCCGTTGTGCCCGCCCAGGGCGACGGTCGTGCCACTCGAGGTGCGCACGCAGCTCACCCGCACCGGCACGGCCGTGTCGTGGTACTCGGTGTCGGCGACCAGCGCCACCTGCAACCAGCCCTCGCTGGCCGTCGACGGCTCGTTCGGCAGCAACGCGTCCGGGGTGCTCGGCACCACCACGTCCGTCCGCCACGTGCCCGGCTCGGCGCGCCGGTGCCAGTGCCACGAGCCGCGTACGTCCTGCGGCAGCGGCAGGCGGGTCGTCTCCAGGTCATGCAGGACCGGGCCGTAGCGCAGGGCGGGCGACAGCCGGGACAGTGCCGAGGACGTCCACTCCCGCAGCAGCCCCACCGACTTCTGCGGCACCAGCCCCGCGGTGACGTGCACGTCGGAGCCGGGCACCATCAGCAGGGTCAGCGGCACCGGCACCCCCGGGTTGACCGTGAACACCCCGGAGGTGTCCACGTACGGCGAGGTGATCGGGTCCGCGCCCGGCAGCGCGGCCGCCCCGCTGGCGTCGGGCAGCCCCGGCGCGAGCAGTGCCACCGCCGGGTCCACGATGTGCAGCCGGTCCATGTCGTCACCGACGCAGTACGCCAGCAGCCCGTCCTGCGCCCGTGACAGCGTGCCCAGCCGCACCGGGACGCCGGTGCGCGCGTTCTCCGGGGGCTGCCGCGGATCCTCCACCTCCACCTTCAGGTACGCCCGCACCACCGCGACCGGCCGGCCGAGCAGCAGCGCCAGGTGCTCGTCGCCGGCCCGGCCGGTCACGTCCACCGTCCACCGGGTGGTGTCCAGCACCCGCAGCAGCGACTCCAGGGCGCTCTGCGCGCCGCCGGCCGGATGGCCGCCCGCCCGGGCGGTGGCCAGCGCGTGGTCGGCGGCCAGCATGCGGTCGGCGAACCGGGCCAGCAGCGGGTTCGGCAGGAACCGGCTCGGCGGCGCGCCCAGCGTCGCCGGGCGGCCCGGATCCTCCTCCCACGCGGTCACCGTCTCCGGGTCGGGGCGCAGCCGCCCGTAGCCGTTGCCCTTGTCGTCGAAGAACTCCAGCGTGCGGTCCACCGACGACGGCACCAGGTAGCCGCACACCGGGCTGACGCCCGCGTCCGCGTCGCGCGGCGCGCCGAGCGCGTCGGCGAAGCGCAGCAGCACCCGGGCCGGGGCGGTGAAGCGCGGCCGCAGGGCGGCCAGGTCCGGATGGCCCGGCACGGCGAGCGTCACCCCGTGCGTCACCGGCGCGGGCGTCGCCACGTCCGGGCCGAGCACCTCCAGGAACCGGCCGTAGCCGTCGACCAGGCGGGCCCGGTCCAGCCGCAGGAACCCGGCCCGCAGGGCCACGAAGTCCGCGGCGCGGGGGGTCTGTGGCGGCTGCGCGGCGTCGGTGGCGTTCGGGGCGTCCACCACCAGGCCGGTGGCGTCGCGGCGCAACTGCTCGGCGATCCCGACGAGTTCGCCGGAGAGCAGGTCGCGTTCGGCGTCCTGCGGGTCGACCGTGCCGTCGAGCAGCGCCGCCGCCGACGCCGACAGCATCACCCGCCCGCGCAGCGTACGGCCCGTCTCCGGCGCCGGCTCGGTCACGGCGGGCGGCAGGTCGTGGTCGACCTCGCCCAGCGGCCAGTCGTGCGCACCGCGCGGCGTCGGCAGGTAGGTGGCCGACCACTCCAGCAGCAGCGGGTTCCACGGCCGGCTCGGCGAGGTCACCCCGACCGGGCTGGGCAACTGCCCGTCGACCACGGCGCCCGTCGGCGGTCGCGTCGGGTCCCCCACGCCCGGGTCGAACGTCGCCCACCACGCCGCCCGCGCGGCGGCCAGCGGCGACGGCTGGGTGTCGGTGGCCAGCGCCAGGTCGGGGGCGGATCCCGGGTCGATGCTGGCCAGCTCGACGAGCAGGTCCGTGGCCACCGCCGGCACGCCGTACTGCGGCAGCAGCCCGGCCAGCGGGGTGGGCGGCAGCACCGCCGCGCCGGGACCGGCGTCGCCGCCGGCCACGCCGAAGCCGCGTACGGTCTGCCCGTCCACCCGGCACAGCAGGTTGCCCAGCTCGGAGTAGCGGCCGTCGGCGCCGTGCTTCGGGCTGCGTCCGCCACCGGCCACCACCAGCGCCGGCTCCAACGCGTGCCAGACCCGCGGCCGGGTCCGTTCCACCTGCACGAACGACCCGCCGCCGGAGCCGGCCGCCGGCTGCCAGATGTACTCGTTGCCCGCCGCCGCCGGGGCCGAGCCGAACCGGCTCTGGTGCAGCGAGGCGTCCAGCCGGGCGGGCCCGTCGGCGCTGGTCACGTCGGACAGCGCGCCCTGCAGCAGCGCCTCGACCATGCGGGCCGCGTCGGCGGGGTCGTCCGGTTCGGCGGCGAGCGCCGCGAGGGCCTCGGCGAGGGTCTCCCCCAGCGCCACCGCCACCGCGTCCGGCGCGGGACGGTAGTCGGTCTCCCGACCGAGCAGCCCGCCGTCGCCGGGCCAGTTCGGCTGCGGCCAGCCGATGGACACCGCCGCCGCGTGGTAGACCGACCGGTCCGGCACCGGCTGGTCGTCGCGGCGCGGCGGGTGGACCTCCCAGCCGAGGTCCTCCATCCGCTCGGTGTACGCCGTCTCCCCGGCCACGTGCAGCGGGTCGCGGACGGGGTCGGTGTACCAGCCGAGCACCAGGTACGCCACCGGCCCGGTCACCCCGGCCAGCTCGTCGTGCAGGGCGAACCGGTGGGTCACGTTGTCGTAGTAGCCGGCCCAGCCGAGGTCGCCGTGGCCGAGCGCGGTCAGCGGGGACCTCGGCGCGGCGCCGGGGGCCGGCAGGGTCGGACCGGTCAACGCCCGGTCCACCCGGACGGGTTCGACCGCGCCCGCGTACGGCAGCAGCCACGCCTCCACCGCCCGGGGACCGGGCGTCGCCGGGCCGGAGATCCGCACGACCAGCCACCGGTCGGGCACCGGCGGGAACGTGGTCGCGCCGGTGTCGTCGGCGACGCCGCGGGTCAGCCCGTCGGGCAGCCCCCAGTGCAGGTGCGCGCCGGGCGGCCGGGCGGTCTGCCGCGCGCTGAACGGTTCGGGCAGCACGTCCTGCTGCACCCGGCCGCTGGCCGGCGGGGTGGGCCGGGTCAGCGCCGTACGCGCCCAGTCGGAGGCGGCGCCGGGCTCCCGCACGACCAGGACGTCGAGCGCGACCGGGACGAGGACAGTTGTCACGACAAGGGGCTCCCTCTGTTCGGGGCGGGCCTGTGACCGCGGTCGGGCCCGGCGGTGGGTCGGCGACGCCGAGGATCAGGCCGGCGGGGTGGAGGCGCCGAACCGCTGCCGCGACGGTGCCTGGAGCAGGGACAGCGCCACGGCGGCGCCGCCGCGCGGCCGGGGCAGGGGGCGGGCCTGGTCGAGGTTGCGGGCCAGGCCGGCGACGTCGACGACGCCGGGCACCGGGCCGGGCCGCATCGGCACGGCGACGCTGCCCAGGTCCGGTCCCGCGCCGTCGCGGATCGGCGCCCGCCAGCCCGTCCCGTCGGCTTCCAGGCCGAACTGCACGCTCTGCGGCGGTTCCTCCAGCCACACCAGGCGGGGGGCACCGCGGAACAACGCCACCAGCACCGACGGCGACAGCCGCTCCAGGCGCAGCAGCTCCACCACCAGGTCGGGTCGGGTGCGGGCCAGCTCGTCCGGGTCGACGCCCGGCCGCACCACGGCCTGGTCGTCGCTGGTCCAGGCGCGTACCTCCATGCCGGGCCAGCCGCTGACCAGGGACGAGCGGAGCAGGAACCCGGTGACCGGGACCGGCCCGGCCGCGGCGGTGAGGTCGCCTGCGGCCCGTGCCTCGGCGAGCAGGTCGGCGGCGACCGGTATCGACATGCGGGTGCGCTGCACCTCCCGCACCAGCGGCAGCTGCTCGGTCACTGCGGCGGTGACCTGCGGCAGCAACGTCTGGGTGCCGGCGCGTTCCCGGCTGCCGTCGCCACCGACGGCGAGCGCCCCCGCCCGCAGCCGCTCCAGCCAGCCGCCGTCGAGGCGGAAGAACCGGATGGACTCCGGCGGCAGCAGGCGCGCGTCGGGCACGAGGTAGCGGAACGGCAGGTCGTGCAGCAGGCTCCAGCGGGCCAGCACGTGCTCGACGTACGGGGGCAGCGGCGGCGCGTCGGCGGTCGTCGCCGCGACGGGCCCGGCGTCGGCGGTCGTCGCCGCGACGGGCCCGGCGACCGCGGTGACGGCACGCGCGGCGGCGGCCAGGGTGCGGGCCCGCGGCGCGGCGGGGTCGGCGGGCGGGCCGACCAGCGCGCCGAGCCGCTCGGCGAGCAGCCGGCCGCCGGCGGACAGGTGGGTCGTCACGTCGGTTCTCCTTCCGGGCGCAACTGGCGCGGGATGACGCTGGAGCCACCCGGGTGCGCCTGCCACAGGTCGGCGCGGGCGGTGCGGGACAGCAGCCGCTGCGCGAACGTCTCACCGAGGGCGGCGAGGGGGTCGGCGCCGTCGGCGCCCACCGTGGCGGCACGCCGCAGGTCGGGGCCGCCGGCGGCCACCGTGGCGCGGCGCACGGCGGTGCCGGAGGCGGCGTACGAGCGGGCACTGTCCTCGCGCAGGCCCGCCGCGCTGCCGGCTCGGGCCGCGTCGTCGGCGGCGCGGTGCCAGGCGACCACCTCGCGGATGAACCGGCCGTCGGCGGCGGCGAGGAGCCGGCCCAGCTCGAACGCGGCGGCGCCCGTCACATCGGCCGGCCCGGCGGGCAGCGGGTCGGGCGCCGCACCGAGCAGCGGCGGGCGGTAGCCCATGGTGGCCGGCGTGCCGTCGCGGCGGGTGGCGGCCAGCGCGAGCGCCCCGTCGGCGTCCACCAGCGGGGGCTGCCCGGCCGGCGGGGCGCCGAACGCGCCGAGGTCGAGGTGCGCGGCGACGTGCTCGAAGGTGCCGCCGGCGGTGCTCGTCACGAACGGCCAGGACGCCAGCACGAGCAACGTGGGCACGCTGGTCAGGTTGGTCGCCCAGACGTCGTCACGGGCCTCCAGCGACACCAGGCAGGCCGTGTACGGCGTGGGCGTGGCCCCGCCCAGCGGCAGCCGGTTGGCGGTTACCACGGCGAACCAGCCGTCGTCGTCGCTGCCGGCCAGCGCGGTGTCCGCGACGTTGACCTGACGGACGTGGGTGAGCAGCCCGACGTCGGTGCGGCTGGGCAGCAGCGCCCGGAACGTGGCCAGGTCCTTCGCCCGCAGCCCGACGACGGCCCGGTTGCCGTCGACCGGCTCGATGCCGTTGAGGCGGGTGAACACCGCCTCGCCGACGACCGAACGCAGCGTCCCGGTCGTCAGGCTCGCCTCGTCGGACCGGACGACCAGCAGCGCCAGCCAGGGGGTGCCGTCGCCGAGCCGCCGCTCCCACGGCAGGGCCCGGCGGCCGAGGACCACGTGCGGCAGTCGGTCGCCGAACGCGCCCACCGCGTCCCGGGGCGGGTGCTGCCCGGCGACCTCGGTGGCGTCGAGGGCGAGCCGCGGCGCGCCGACCTGCACGTGGGTGGCGTGCTCGGGTGGCGATGTCTTCGGGGTGCCCCGGTCCGTCACCTCCAGCCTGCTCGTGAACCGGTAGATGCCGGCGGTGAGCGACGGCGTCACCGTGTCGTGCAGCCGGATCGAGCCTGGCGCGACGGGGGTCTCCGTCATGACGCCTCCGTTTCGTCGTCGTCGAAGGCGACGAACGCCGCCGCTGGTGCCGGGGCCGCCGGCTCGGTTGCCGGGGCCGCCTCGGCGACCGCGGTACGCGCCCCCGACCGGGCGGCGGCACCCGGGCGGCCGGGCACCGTCGCGGGTCTGGTGACCCGGGCCAGTTCCCGCCGGGCGGCGGTGCAGTCGGTGTCGACGGCGTGGTCCGGGGTGCCGATCACGGCGGCGACCCGCCAGCCGTCCCCCGCCACGACCTGCACCGAGATCGCCTCGGCGCCCCGCTCCGCGTCGACCGTCAGGAGGATGCGGTGGGGCTGGTCGTCGTCGGGGGCGTCCTCCCGGCTGCTCACCCGTACCCCGTCGAGTTCGATGCGGACGTCGGCGAGGCTGGCGGCGGCGGACACCGGTTCCAGGGACACCACGACCGCGCGGGTCGTGGCGGGCAGGGTGGTGACCAGGCCGTCGACGGCGGCGGAGAGGAGCGCCGCGGGCACCGGCACGTGCTCGCCGGCCTGGCGGTAGCGGGCCGGCGGATGCCACGGGTGCGGCAGCAGGACGGTGGCGCCCGGGGCGACGAGCACGCCGTCGGTGACGGGGACCAGCGGCGTGTCGGCGGCCCAGCCGGCGGCGGTGCCGGCCGCCGGGGTCACCACCGCGCGGGCGGCGTCGGCGGGCACCCGGGCGCCCGCCCGGGCCGGGCCGTCGCTGAGCGGCGCGCCGGTGCCGGTGAAGGTGACCAGCCGCAGCGGCGTGGGCCCCTCGTCGAGGCGCAGCCGCAGCCCGCCGGCGCCCGTGGTGTCCCAGACCTGGGTGCCGCCCACCGGCAGGGCCGCGCCGCTGTCGTGCCCGGCGCGGACCCGGGCGGCGGCGCGGAACTCCGCCCGTGCCGCGCCCCGGTGCTGGTCGGCGGAGACGGTCGCGCGCAGCCTTGGCCCGGCCGGCGCCGCCACGGCGTGGCGGGCCGTGGTCACGGCGGTCTCGGACGAGTCGGTGGTGCGCCGCAGGCGCAGCACCGACGGCGCCGGCGCGGCGGCGCCGGGGACCGACAGCGGCAGGTGTCGCTGTGTCTCCTCCTCGATCATCGTGGCCAGGGCCACGTCCGGCAGCACGCCGGTGGCCTCGGAGACGGTGACCGGGGCGGCCAGGCCCACCGACGACAGGGCCCGGACCATGGTGGGGGTGGCGCCGCCGTTCGCCGTGCCGGCGAGGGCGCTGTCCCACAGGCCGGCCGGGAATCCGGTGCTGGCGGTGGACGGCCGCAGCGACCGGATCTGGGCGGTGGGCACGGCGACCCAGGTGGTGCCGACGCGCTGTTCGACCGTGACGACCATGGTCGCGCGGGTTCTGCCCATGTTCCTTCCGGCGGGGACGACGTCGACCTCCCGCCCGTCGGTGCGGTCGTCGGCGCGACCGCTGCCGGTCAGCCGCCATCCGTACAGCGGCATCAGCGACTCCACCCGGACCGCGAACTCCGGCGCCACGGACCACGGGCGTTCGAGGGTGCCGTCGGGGCGGCTGCCCACCGCCGGCGGCAGGGTGCCGGCGGTGACGGTGCCGCTGGTCGCCGGGCGGGCCGCGTCACCGCCGCCGAGGTACTTGACGGTGACCTGGTTCCAGTCGAGGAACGGCTGCTGCTGTGCCCTGCCGAACTTGACGGTGACCGAGGCGATGGCCAGGTCGACCGTGACGGTGCCGTGCAGCGGCGGGCCCTGGATGCGTACCCGGGCGCCGAGGGAGACGCTGACGTTGATCCGTGCGCAGGCGAAGAAGCACACCTTGATGGTGAAGCGCGCGCCGACGCTGACGCTGGCGGTGATGTCGTAGGTCAGCGGGTCCCACCGCAGGTACACGTCGAGGGCGGCGACGAACCAGACCCGCACCGGTGAGCGGTCGTACGAGGCCTCCAGGCGACCGCCGAGCATCACCGCCGACGGGGTGAGGGTGAAGTACGCCTCGCCCTTGACCACCACGCCGCCGCCGACGGACCAGTGGAACCCGACCCGGGGCACGTCCGGGTAGTGCGCCGGCTTGTTGAACCGGGGGTGGTAGCCGCCGATGGAGAGCAGCACCTCCGGCCGGTCGAACCACACCACGAAGGCGAACCCGCCGGTGACCTGGCAGTCGCGGCTGAGCAGCCACGAGTTGCGGGTCAGCGCCGCCCGCACGGACAGCACCTTGTCCACGGTGCTGTACCGGGCGGCCAGGGCCAACTCCAGGTTGACCACCGCGGCCTGCGCGTCGGGCAGCGCCATCCGCATGAGGCCGAGCAGGCCGACCTCCAGTCCCCGGTCGGCGGAGACGTAGGCCAGGGCGGTGGTGTGCAGCAGTTGGAAGGTGGAGAACTTCACCCCGGCGGCGAGCCAGAACGCGCCCCGGGCCGGCGGGATGTCCCTGGACATCCGCGCCAGTGCGCCCATCGGGCCGCCGGAGCCCCCGAAGCCGCCCTCGTCGATGGCCTTCACCAGAGGGAAGGCGGGCACGCCCTGCGGGTCGCGGGGCACCATCAGCCGGCGGTTGTAGCCGGCGCCGCCGGCGAGGCCCAGGACGTACAGGTAGGGCGGGCCGCCGAGCGGGAACCCGACGGAGAGGAACACGAACAGCGAGGTGTACTCGCCGAGGTCGTCGCGGGGTCGGGCGTACGAGCCGACCGCGGTCAGGCCGCGCCCGGCCAGGTCGACCGAGAGCATGCCGTCGTACTGCACGCCGTTGGCGCCGGTGACCTTGACCAGCCCGCCCGCGACCGACACCCCGGGCGAGGTGAACGACACCGACAGGCCGGCCAGGTCCACCTCCCAGGCGCTGAGGTCGGTGGGGTTGCGCAGCGGCACCAGCAGCGACAGGTCGTCGACGTCGAGGGTGAGCCCGGCGACGGCGACCCCGCCGTCGACGGACACCCCGACCTTGCCCGGCCCCGAGGTGGCCGCCTTGTACAGCAGCGCCAGCTCCGCGATGTGCAGCGGACCGTAGCTCCGGTTGATCTCGAACCGCGCCTCGGCCTTCCCGCCGAACAGCACCAGCCACCGGCCGCCGCCGCGGGCGACCAGCACGTCCAGGGGCGGGTTCGCCGGGGCGGCGTCGCCGCCGCCGCCGGTCTGCAGCAGCGACGCCGCGACCGGGTTGGACCCACCCCCGCCGGGGGCCATCGGGAACCCCAGCCCGTCGAGCATGACGGCGCCGTCGACCACGGTCGGCCGGTCCAGTGCCGCCGGGCCGGTCAGCGGCAGGTCGGCGCGGACGTGGGCGCCGACGGCGCCGAGGCGGAATCCGCCGGTCTCGACCAGCGCCCTGCCGGACGCGGCGGCGGCCACCCGGATGCCCAGCCCGCCCAGCCGCAGCACCGGCCGCAGCTGCGGCGCGGCGGGGGTGGTGAGGTCGAGCAGCAGCAGGCCGACGCCCCGGCCGGCCTGCCCCCACCCGGCGTCGACGGTGTCGGGCAGCCCGAAGCGCAGCTGCACGGCGGTGTCGCCGGCGGGCAGGGCCAGCTCGCCGCGCAGCACGAGGCCGTAGCGGGCGCCGTCGGTGACCACGGACAGGGTCAGCCCGCCCGGCACCGGCACGGGCACCCCGGTGACGGCGTCGAGGGCGCCGCGCAGCAGCCCGACCGGGGCGGGCAGGGCGGGAGCAATCCGCATCCCGTCCGGGGAGTCCACGGCCACGCCGGCGCTCGTGAGGATCTGCGCGGCGGTGCGCCCGCCGGACCACAGGGGCCGGCGCAGCCACGGCTCGGCCGCGCGCAGGGCGAGGGTGCCGGCCATCGGCACGACCAGCCGCTGGGCGAGCTGCGCCAGCTCGGCCGGCCCGGGCAGCCGCACCACCGGCGCGAGCTGGACGCCCAGCTCGCCGGTGCCGGCGTCGTCGCTGCCGAGCAGGCCGAGCCGCACGGCCAGCCCCGCCGCCGTGGCCTGCGCCGACAGCCGGGCGCGCAGGGTCACCCCGAGCCCCGTGTCGACGTACGCGCGGGCGGCCAGCGACGCGGTCACGGTGGAGTCGGCGTAGCCGACGGCGATGTCGGCGGTGACCGCGCCGGCGGTGAGGCCCTGCACGGACAGGCCGAGTTCCGGTCGATCGGCGGCCAGGTCGGTACGCAGTTCGACGGTGCCGTCGAGCACCGCGACCCGGACCAGCACCTCTCCCGGGGTGGCCGGTCGCGGCACCTGGGCGTCACCCAGGACGCGGCGCAGCAGCGCCACGACGGCGGGCGCGGCGACCGTGCCGGCGCTGGCGAGGGCCCCGGTGGACAGGTCCCGCACGAGGTCGGCGAGCGCGCCGGTGCGGGCGGCGAACCCGTGCGGCGCCGCCTCCGGGTCGTAGACGCCGAGCGCCGTGGCGACGTCGAGCACGTCGTCGAGGACGGCGGGGTGCGGGTCGCGGGCGCCGATGCCGTCGACGAGCCGGTCGAGGATCTCCGGCAGCAGCCGCGCCCCGGCGGCCTCCACCAGCGTGTCCAGGCCGCTCACCGCCGGCAGCAGGGTGACCGTGGCGCCCAGCGCGGCCGGGGTGACGGCCACGGACAGGCCCGAGGCGTCGGCGCCCAGCCGCAGGTCGAGCGCGCCCCAGTCGCCGGGCAGCGGCAGGTGCAGGGTCAGCTCGCCGCCCGGCTGCACCTGCCGGGCGGCGTCGACGTCCAGCCGCAGCGCGAGGTCCAGGGTGGCCGTGCCGGCGTCGTCGGTCCACAGCACGATCGGTTCGGCGGCGCCGACCAGCAGCCGCAGCGCCCGGTCCTCGGCGGTGCCGACGTCGAGCAGGTCGACGGTGACGCCGCCGGGCAGGGTGAGGGCGTGCGCGGGGTCGGCGGCCAGGCCCAGCGGGGCCGCGGCCAGGCGCAGCAGGCCGGCCAGCGGCGCGGCCTGCGGCGGCGCGCCGGGCGTACCGGCGAAGGTGCGCTGCAGCCAGGCGGCCGGGTCGGTCAGCAGCCCGTCGAGGGAGGCCACCCGCAGGTCCTCGCCGGTCAGCTGTTCGAGCAGGACGCCGAGCGCCCCGCCGACGAGCAGCCGCGGCAGCAGCGGCGCGAGCCGGGCGGGCAGGTCCGGGGCGGCCGGCGACAACCCGACCGGCCCGGGCAGCCACGGCGCGGCCAGCGACACCGCGCCGGCGGCCCGGGTGAGGGTGACGCCGCCGACCGCGAGCGCGGCCTGCATCCGCGGGGTGGGGTCGGCCAGCGCCACGGTCGAGGAGCCGGTGAGGGTGACGCCGTGGCCGAGCCGCAGCCCGGTGCCGGTGGTGCGGGCGGTGAGCCGCCACGGCTGGGCCTCCAGCACCAGCTCGACCGGCAGCCCGGCGAGGCGGCGCCGCCAGGGACCGCCGCCGGCGGCGGTGTCCCGGACCAGGCCGAGGAGCCCGGCGGCCCGGTCGACCAACGCGGGCAGCCGGGGCGCCAGCCAACCGGTGGCGTCGGTGCGCAGCGCGGCGACCGCGTCGGCGAGCACGGCGGCCGGCCGGCCGGGCGCGGCGCGGTGGATGACGCCGAGGGCGGCGAGTTCGTTCAGCAGCCGGGTCAGCCGGCCGTTGGCGGCGGCCACCCGGTCGAGTTCCTGCACCAGGGCGTCGAGCAGCTCCGGCGACCGGGGGTCGGCCAGGTCGACGGCGGCGGCCGACTCGCCGCGCAGGGCGGCGTCGTGCAGCACCACGTCGACGCCGGTGACGGGGCCGGCGGCGCCGGCCCGCACGGTGGCGCGGACGGTGAGGGCGCGGACCCGGGCGGGCCTCGGGGCGCCGGTGCCGGGCCCGCCGAGCAGCCACCCGTCGGGGCGGGCGACGCGGACGCGTACCTGCGCCGACGAGAGGTCGGCCGGCGCCCCCGGGTCCAGCGCCACCGTGCCGAGCCCGAGGCGTACGTCGACGTCGACGTCGGGGTCGCCGGCCGCCGGGGCGCCCAGGTCGAGGGCGAGCCGCAGGGCGGCGACCGCGTGGGTGGGCGGTGCGGCCGGTCCGGCCTCCTCGACGGTGTGCGTGGTCAGCGCGGCGACGAGCGCCGCCCGCAGGTCACCCGCTCCCCCACTGCCGTCGACGTCGCCGAGGCTGCCGTGCAGCGCGAGCGCGGGCACACCGCGCAGGTCGACGGGTGTGCCGAGCCAGCGGGCGAACGCGGCGGCGGGCAGCGGGCAGGGGCGGGCCTGCGCGCCGGGCTCCCCGGCGGCGTACCCGTCGAGCAGGCGGCGCTGGAGGCGCAGGGCGGCGTCGAGCAGTGGCGCGGACGGCAGGCCGGTCGGGGCCAGCACGCCGGCCAGCCGCACCCCCTCGGCCACCGTCGGGGCGTCCAGCGGCAGCAGGGCGCCGTCGAACGTGGTGCCGACGGTGATGAGGCCGAGCACCTGCGCGGGAACGGTCGCGGCGAGTTGCCGGGCGACCAGGCCCAGGTAGGAGTGCCCGACCAGGATCGTGCGTACGCCGGGCCGCACCGTCCGCACCGTGTCCTGCACGTGCCGCAGCGCGGCGAGCGCGGTGGCGGCGGGGAGGGTGCCGTCGTCGGCGAGGTCCACCACGTACCAGTGGGCGGCGGGCAGCGTGCCGAGGTCGACCAGGTCGGGTGGGGTGCCGGGGACCCGCAGGTCCACGGTGGCGACCTGGTCGGGCGCGACGTCGCCGAGCAGGTCGGCCCAGGGCCGTGGCCCGGCCAGCGGCGGCGCGAGCAGCAGCACCGCCCAGTCGTCGCCGGCGGCGGCCGTGTGGGCGGCGATCTCGTCGCGGAGCTGGGCGACCGCCGCGGGCGCGGTGGTGAGGGTGTCGTGGGTGGCGGCGACCGGGGTGCCGGTGCGCCAGCCGGTCTCGGCCGGCAGGGCGGTGCCGGCGGGGACCAGTCCGTCGCCCTCGGTGAGCACGCCGGCCAGCGCTCCGAGCGCCGCCGCGGCGCGGGTCGCGTCGACGCCGTCGAGCACGTCGGCGATCTTTGGCAGGTACGCCCCGGCGGCCTCGGCCGCCGCGATCACGTCGGCGCCGGTGACCGGGATCGGGTCGGCTTCCTCCGAAGCGTCGTCGTCGGCGTCAGCGCCGGCGAACCGGTCGACCAGCGGCGCGATCGCCCACTGCGCGGGCGGGCCCTGCGGCTCCAGCCAGGCGAGGACCTCCACCGCGTCGTCGCCGGCGCGGTGGACCGGCACCCGCCAGGGCGCCGCCTCGGTGCCGCCGCCGGAGACGGGCAGGTCGACCTGTGGCAGGTCCTGGCCGGGCAGGGCGGGCAGCCGGTCGGTCAGCGCGGCCTGCAGCAGCCGCAGCAGCGCCACCAGGTACGGCGTCCCGTCGTCGGTGCGGGCGTCCTCGTCGCGGGCCAGGTCGGCGAGCCACCGGCGCAGCGCGGCGGCGGGGTCGGCCAGCAGCGACGACAGGTCGGCCGGGTCCGGGGGCAGCAGCGGCGGCATCCCGGCCAGCGGGCCGGTGGTGCCCGGCCCGGCGATGCCGACCAGCGCCAGCAGGTCGCGGGCGGTGGGACCGGCCCACGACTCGGCGACCCGGGCGAGCAGGCCACGGGCGGCGCCCCACAGCGCGGCGGGGTCGACGCCGAGGCCGAGGTCGGGCAGGGCGGGGTCGATCGGGCGGGCGGGCGGCAGGGTGAGGTCGCCCAGCAGGTGGGGCACCCCGTCGACGGTGACGGCGAGGTCGTCGACGGTCGCGGTGACCGCCACCGGCGACCCGAGCGACCAGGCCACGTCGAGGCGGACGCCGTCGGTGGAGACGCGTACCGGCGCGCCGACGGCCAGGGCCGGCGGGTCGAAGACGGCGGTGGCGGTGACCCCGCCGAGCCAGGCCGGACCGGTCGCCCCGTCGAGCGGGATCGAGGCCACCGCCGCGCGGACGTCCACCCGCCAGGGCAGGGTCGCGTCGAGGTGGGCGCCGCCGCGCAGGGCGAGCCCGAACTCGACGACGGGCGCGGCGGCGGTGCCGGAGTCCCACAGGACGAGGTCCAGCGCCACGGGGGCGCCCGGCGCGGCGGCGAGCGCGTCCACCGGGACCCGCCACGGGTTGGCCGGGGTGCCGGCGCCGGTCACCACCGGCGTGGCGGTGCCCGCGAGCCGGGCGACGTCGCGCAGCACGCCGGGCCAGCCGTCGGGTGTCCGGCGCAGCTGCCGGTAGTAGGCGGCCAGCGCGCGGGTCGGCGCGGTGGTGAGCAGTCCGAGGTCGACCCCGGGGGTGGTGCCCAGCCCGAGCAGGCGCCGCAGCGCGGCGACCGGGCCGGCGGCGGGGCCGAGCCCGGTCTCGATGGCCTCCTCCAGCAGCGACTGCGCGGCGGAGGTCAGCGACCGGGCGTCGGTCAGGTCGACCAGGTCGAGGTGGTGCGGGTCGTCGCCGATGGCGACGGTGACGTCGCGCAGTTCCAGCAGCGGGGTGATCGTGCCGCTGGCCGCCCGGTAGCGCAGGCCCGCGCGCAGCCCGCCGACCTGCACGGCACCGGCCGGCTCGCCGGCGGCCGGGTAGAGCCGACCGCCGTGGGCGGGCGCGGCGACGAGCACGTCGAGGCGTTCGAAGAGCGTGACCGGGGCCGACCCCGTCAACGGCACCACCAGCAGGACGGCGTCGCCGCGTACGGCCGCGTCGAGCGTGCCGTCGCCGGTGTAGGTGACCCGGGCGCCGACCACGAGGGCGCCGGCGCCGGTGGCGGGGTCGGTGCGGACGGCCACGGTGAGGTCGACCGACGGCGGGCCGGCCAGCACCGGGATCAGCAGCGGGTCGGCGTCGGTGGGCAGGTCGGTGCGCTTGGACTCGTCGGCGCCGAGCAGGCCGGCGACCGAGTCGAGCCAGCCGACCAGGCCGGGCGCGCCGTCCGGGGTCCGCGCGGCGACCAGCGCGGCCAACCAGGACCGGAAGGCCGCCGGGTCGGTGGCGAGGTCGCCCAGGGGCAGCGGCACCAGGCCCGGGGCCAGGCCCAGCAGGCCGGGCAGGTTGGCCGCGACCAGTCGCACCGGTGCGGGCACGCCGTCGCCCACCTCGGCCAGGACGTAGCGCAGCAGCGCGGTGACGAGCAGGGCCAGCTGCGAGCTGCCGGCGGCCGGGTCCAGCACGAGCGGCTCGGTGGCGCCGGGCAGGCCCCGGACGGTGACGGTGACGCGGCTCAGCGCCTCGTCGGGCGGGGCGACCAGCAGGACGGCCGCCTCCACGCTGGCGCCGGTGTCGCCGAGGGGCGCCCGCGCGCGCAGCCGGATCGGGTGTTCCCTGCTGGCGGCGACGGGGGTGACGGTGCCGGCGGACGCCACGAGCAGGTCGAGCCGCGCGGTGACGGCGGGGCCGCCGGCGACCGGCCCGGCCTCGGCCTCGATCGCCAGGGTCAGCGGGGCGGACGCCGCCAGCCCGGCGCGCTCGACGACCAGGTAGACCTGGCCCTTGCCGCCCTGCTCCAGCAGTGGCACGTGCCGGGCGACCCGGTCGGGCCGGCCGGCGGCCTCGGTCGCGAAGCGCGGCCGGGCCGAGGGCAGCAGCCCGTCGATCGCGCGCACCAGCGCGGCGCGCTGCACGTCGCTGGCGACCAGCTTGCCGACCCGCGTCCACGGGTCGGCGAAGAACTCCTCGACCAGCCGGACGCCGCCGCCGGACGGGGCGAGCAGCCCGAGCGCGATGCCGAGGTCCTCGACCTCGGCGGGAATGCCGTCAACGTTGATCATGGGCCCACCCACCCCATTTGTCCCCCCTTGGTTCCCGCCCTCCTCAGTAGATTCGGTGCGGGAGTTCCCGGAGGCTACGGAGGAGCGACCCCGAAACTCTGTCGCCCTTCGGACGTTGCCGACCGTGCCGTCGCCGAGACGGTCCGAAGCGTCAGGCCGCGCTCGCCCGTTGCGGCACGCGGCTTCCCCGCCCGGCCGACCGGGTCAACGACTCGGTCGGCCGGCGGCTGACCGATCGATCAGTCACACGCGTTCCCCGGCACTGGAACGCCTGGCCGGAGTGGACACGTTCGACGACCGTCGACCGTCGTCCGGCGGCGGTGACCGACCGGTCGGTCAGTCGTGATGCCAATAGGCGACTCTCCCCTTGCCGGCCCGCCGCCGCGATCCCGAAGGTTGCCCACGAGAACGTCAGTCACCCGCCGTCGACCCGGGGCGGCGACGCCCGTGCCGCGCACCGCGACGCGCGACGCGGCCGGGCCAACCGGATCCGGCCGGCAGGGTGACGATTCGGAAGAGGGGGGACCACTGGTGGACACCGCCAGCATCGACGCCGAGTACCTGGTGGCCACGTTCGAGGAGGACGACGACCCGGAGCAGCTGATCGGCGACGCCGTCGACTACGACCTGCTCGCGGCGCTGGCAGAGGAGGAGTGACGATGGGCGTGCACCTGGCCCCGACGCTGCGCGTGCTGCGTGAGGAGATCAACACCCGCTGGCCGCACCGGGACAAGGCCTCCGACGGCTGGATCGGCGACGCGGCCCACCAGGCCCGCAAGTCCGACCACAACCCGGACGCCGACGACCGCTCGGTCAACGCGGCGGACTTCGACATCGACGGGATCGACCCGTTGCTGGTCGTCCGGCACTGCATCGAGCACCCGTCCACCCAGTACGTGATCTACAACCGGCTGATCTGGAGCCGTACCCGCGACTTCCGGCCCGCGCGCTACACCGGATCCAACCCGCACACCAAGCACCTGCACGTCAGCGTCAGCCACGCCCGGGCCCTGGAGGACAGCCTGCGCCCGTGGGGCGTCGCCACGGCCCGGGCCGCCAAGCTCGGCGACCGGGTCCTGCGGGCGGGCTGCAAGGGCAGCGACGTGCGGGAGTTGCAGACCCTCGCCAACCGGCTGGGCGCCCGCCTCACCGCCGACGGCGTGTTCGGGCCGAAGACCACCGCCTGGGTCCGGAGCTTCCAGAAGTCGAAGAAGCTGACGGTCGACGCCGTCGTCGGACCGAGGACACTGACCGCTCTCCGCAGCGCCACCAGGCCACCCGCGCCGCAGCCGGCAGGCCGGGCCCCGGGGTCGCGCACCGTCCGGGTCGGCAGCACCGGCGAGGACGTGGCGTACGTCAAGCGGTTCGTCGGCGCGCGGCGGTGCGGACCACCGGGCACCCGCTTCGACGCGAAGACCGAGGCGGGGGTCCGCTGGTACCAGCGGATGCGGGGGCTCACCGACGACGGCATCGTCGGCCGGCTCACCTGGGCCGAGATGGGCGTACGCGTCACCTACTGATTCGCGGCGGGGGGGGGGGGGGGGGGGGGGGGGGGGGGGGGGGGAGGGAGGCGAGGGGGGGGGGGGGGGGAGAGAAAAAGAACGCACAGGGCGAGTGAAGGGGGGCGGTTGGGGGTGTGGGGTGGGCTGGGAGTGAG
>NZ_JBVJGT010000063.1:0-38554 GCF_055587185.1 Micromonospora sp. NPDC048040
CTCTGCCTGCGCCGAGCTGCACTTCCTCCTCCTTTAACACCACCCCCCCCCCCCTCCCCCCCCCCCCCCCCCCCTCCCCTTCCCCCCCCCCCCCCCCCCCCCCCCCCCCCCCCCCCGCGGCCGATCCCCCTGCCCCCGAGAGCGCCCCGGAAAGAATGTCCGCACCGAGATTACTGAAGTCGTAGTACCCCTCGACCATCAAGCTGGCACCGATACCGAAGAGCCCCTCCCCGAGGGTCTCCGTCAAGGGCCGCGTCAGCACATCGGTCAGCAGAGTTTTGGTGGCATCCGACACGCCCAGCTTGCTGACGGCGCCGGCGACAGCGCCAGCGACCTTGCCCAGCGCCGGCCCGGCCACCGTGCCGAGGAACGCCGCCGACGCCGCGAACGCCGCCTGCTTACCGACCGCCGCCCAGTTCACCCCGGACTGCAGACCGTCGGTCATCATGGACACCTCGGCCAGCAGCGCGGAACCCGGCATGTACAGCATCTGCATAGCCATGCCGCTCGCCGCCGACCGGACCAACGTCGAACGCAGGATCGTCTGGATGATCGACCGTGTCTGGGCGAGGCGTGCCGCCGCCCCCACGGGATTCCAGAACCACATCGCGAAAATGCTGGCGAACTCGGCCATCATGAAGGAAAACATGATGGCCGCCGTACGCTTGCCCCTCTCCGTATCGAGGAAGAACTTCGTCTCCGCCTCGATCACGGCGAGTATCAGGTCGGCCGTCTCGGCCATCTTCTTCACAAACGGAGCGGTCTGGGCCACGAACCGGTCGAAGACCTCCCCCTCCCCCGCCTCCCCGACCGCCTTGATCGTCTGCTCCAGCAACGGGCCCAGCACCGTACGCACCCGATGCTCCAGCACTTCAGCCGTGCCGATGTCCTGCCACAACAGCGGCAGCTTCGCCCGGGACAGCTTGAGCGCGGTGAACGCTTCCAAAACCCGCATCGCGCTCTCGTCGAGCTCAAGGGTCGAAAAGGCGGCGGCCAACGCGCAACGCTCCCTCCCCGCCCCGAATCAGGGCATCCCGCGCGGGACAGTCAGCCGCGCTGACCGCCACCCCCGCTTCCGACCATCTCGTTCCAGTGCGGATCAGCCGCGGACGCCGCCGATCTCCGGGACCGCCTCCGTGTTGGTTGCCTCAGTGTTGACCCCGATTTGACGGGTGATGCCCACCTTCTCGCCCTGGAATCCGGCCGCGTTAGCCAGTTGGCCGAAGACCCCGAGCACCAGATCCCCGAGGAGGTGCAGCACGGCCGCGCGAACCAGCTGGCTCTGCTCGTCGTCCCCCGCCCACCGGCACAGAAGGATCTCCTCCAGCGACATTGCCGTCCCAGTCAGCTCTTTCACGAACTCCTCCAGCAACCCCACCCGCTGGGCCAGGGCATCCCCGTTGAAGGTGATCACTTCTGCACTCATGACGCCGCCCTCCCCCGCTGCCGGTCATCCTTGCCGGAAGCCAGGCCGATGACGCCCTCGAGAAGTTCCTCCATGGTCGTGGCCGACCGCGCGACGTCGCCGAGCCCGGCATGGTCGGCCAGCAACTTGGCGGTACCGGCCATCGTCTTCCGCTCGGCGCCCTCGCGAGCGGTACGCGCCGTCGTCACGATCAGGTCGGCCAGCTCGGCCGGCGCGAGTCGCCGGTAGGCGTCCCCGTTGAAGGTGATCCGGGTCAGCTCGCCCTGCCCACCCACGGTCACCGACAGCACCTTCTTCTTGTCCTCCACAGTGGTCTTCGACCGGGCCACGCGCCGGCGTACCCGGTCGGCCGCGGCCTCAGCCTCATCCAGGGCCGCACGCATCTCGGCCAACAGTTCCTCGTCGCCCAACATGCTCATCCCGTTACCTCCTCTGCCATCTCACGGTTGGTCCGTAGCGGCGGGTTCACTTCGTCGCAACAATGTTCAACGGCCCCGGTACCGGCGGCGCTCATCCTGGGTGCCGGGACGCTCGTCAGGCGTGTCGAACTCGTCGTCGTCGACCCGGGTGCCACGACCGCGCCGGCCGATCACCGCCGGCGCACAGTCGGGGTCGGTACCCCAGACCTTCTCGTCCTCCTTCAACCAGGTGCTGCGCTGGCGATCGCGGTCCTTCTGGGGGGCGCCGCCCATGCCCGGCATCATGGGGGGCATGAACGGCATCCCACCGGGCGGCATCCCACCGGACGGCATGCCGCCCGAGCCAGGCTGTGGGACAGCAACGCCGGTACCCGTGGCCGTGCCGGCACCCGGTGTCGCACCCGGACCACCGAGGGGCAACCCCAACTTGTCCTGATTCAGCGCCCCGGGCGAGCCGGATATGCCGGGCACCGACGACAGGCCCCCGGTACCGACCTGCACGCCGGGAATTTTCGGGAAGGCGGCCGAACCGGGTTTCGTGACGTCGCCGAGCGACGGGGGCGCGATGGTCCCGCTCATGCCCGGCTTGGGCGACACGTTCTTACCGTCGACCGTCGTCGGGAACGGATTCTTGTCCACCGGCGGCGTCGGCCCGGTGTCAGGCGACGGCCACGGCAGCTTGCCCAGGTCCTTCAGGCCCGGTACGGATCCGCCCCCGCCGGACTGCCTCGACGGCTCGGGCAGTCCCAGGTTCGCCCGCTGGGCGTCGCTGATCGGGATCCGGTCCAGCAGCCCGCCCTTCTGCAGCGCGGCGAGCTGATCCGGGGTGAGCTGACCGAGCGTCTTCGTACCGTTCGGCGCCGCCAGACCGTGCTCCCGCAGGTAGGCGGCCTGCTCAGGAGTGAGCGGCACCTTGTTCAGCAGCCCGGCCGAATCCAGCTGCTTCAACTGGGCCGGCGTCAGATCACCCAACGCCTGCGGCTCGGGCAGCCCGAGGTTCGCCCGCTGGGCGTCGGTGATCGGGGTCCGGTCCAGCAGCCCGCCCTTCTGGAGCGCGGCAAGCTGATCCGGATTGAGCTGACCGAGCCTCGTCGCGCCGTTCGGCGCCGCCATACCCTTCTTCCGCAGGTAGGCGGCCTGCTCAGGAGTGAGCGGCACGTTGTTCAGCAGCCCGGCCGAATCCAGCTGCTTCAACTGGGCCGGCGTCAGATCACCCAACGCCTGCGGCCCGGGCAGCTTGTTGTTCGCCTGTGAACCGCTGGACGGGAAGAGGCTGCCCGGGCCACCGGTGAACGGATTGTCCACACCGCCGCCAGCAGACGGCTTGACCGACTTGTGGATCAGACTGCCCGGAGCAAGAACACCCGCGGCAAGTGGACCGTCCGCGCCACCATTGGTGAACGGATTGTCCACACCGCCACCACCGGTAAAGACACTCCCCGGGCCACCATTGGTGAACGGATTGTCCACACCGCCACCACCGGTAAAGACACTCCCCGGGCCACCATTGGTGAACGGATTGTCCACACCGCCACCAGCGGTAAAGACACTACCCGGGCCACCATTGGTGAACGGATTGTCCATGGCGCCATTGGCGAACGGGTTACCCATGCCGCCGCCGATGTTCGCGAAGGGATTACCCGTGTTCGCGAACGGGTTGCCCATGTTCGCGAACGGGTTGCCCATGTTCGCGAACGGGTTGCCCATGTTCGCGAACGGGTTGCCCCAGTTGGCGAATGGGTTACCCCAGTTGGCGAAGGGGTCTGGCATGTTCCCGAACGGATTGTTGGGGAATGCCCCATTGGGCATCGCCCCAACGTCGTTGGGCATCGGAAAGGGTGCTACCGGCTTCGGGTCGGTGATGCTTATCGGGTTGCGCGCAGCGACGAACACCGACATCAGCTTCTCCGCCGCGACCAACGCCGGCTTGAAGCTGTCAATGGCTTTTTTGGCCCACATCTGGCGCAGATGCCGGTCCAGCCCGTTCCACTGCTCGACGCTGAAGGCATCGATCGGGTGGTATTCCACCCACTCCGGCGGCGTCCACGTGACGACACCGGAATCCTGGTTGGGGGATGCGGTTCGCCCCTTGTGTCCTGATGTGTCCCCGGTGTTGGCGTACTGCTGGCCCAGGTCCCAGGCGTTCGACTGGCCGTTGTGCAGGTCGCCGTACTCGAGAGTGCTCTCGTTGAACATCCTGGCGATGACCCGGTACGGATGCTGCCAGATACCGCCCGGGTGGACCTGGGTCCACCTGTCGAAGGTGTCCTCCACCGCGTGGATGAAGTCCCACATTGCCTGCTCGACCTGGGACAGCGTCGTGTCCCAGATTTTGAACTGGGGATCGACGTCGACGAGGTACTTGTTCGCGTTCTGCACCCGACGGATCCAGGCCGATTCGGCGGAGCCTTTGAATTCGGGGTTCTTGACGTTCACCGACTTGATCTGGTCGGTCAGCGAACCCGAGATCCCCATCGCGTGGGTCGTCAGGTTGCCCAGGATCTCGCGAAGCGACCCGATCGAGTACGGGTCGAACGCCTTGCCCGGTCCGGCCACCTTGGGCAGGTCGGCGCGCAAGCGTTCCCACGCATTGCCGAGACTGACGACCTGGTTGGCCCCGCCGTTGACCACCTTTGTCGGGTCGGTGGTGTTGCGCGTCTGACCCTGAGGCGTTTCGTTGTTGGTCACGCCCACCCACACCGTCAGCCGCGTGACGTGCTTTATCGCCCCGTCCTGTTTCCACCTGTAGAAGGTGACCGCGTCCTTGTCGTAGTCGGGCATGTACCCGCCGAGTTCCTTGTGTGAGCTGGTCTGGCTGATCAGCCAGTAACCGGGACCCTGGATGGTCTTCGGTCGGTAATCGTTGTTGATGGAACCCGCTTTCCCGTCGCTTCCGCCGCCGAGCACCAGCCCCAGAATGCTTGCTAGCATGTCCTCGAACGTCGCGGTGTTCGTCATTACTAACTCCCAGAAGTGGGCATGAAGTAATCGAACTGCTCGGCGCTCAACGTGCTCGCCTGTTCGACGGCATCGGAGTCGGCCAGCAGGAATTTGATGCCGAGCTCCAGGATGTTGATTTCGCCCCGCGCGCCCTTGAAGCGCGCGGCCAGGCCCGCCCGAACGGTATCGATCCTCTCCGTCAGGCTCTCCGCCTCGGTGAAACCCTTCCCGCCGAGGCGCAGCTTGAACGGCTTCGTGAAGTCGACCGTCGAATCCGGCAGGGAGCCGTACACGTAGTCCTTGCCGTACATCAGGTCGATCTCATCTCCCTGCTTGGTGTAGACGCCCTGCAGCTTCCGCAGGTAGTTCTCGTTGATGACGATGTTCTTCATCGTGTATCCCTCTCGACGGAGTCGGCGCAACGGGGACTCGGCTGTACTGATTCGGGGAATCCAAGGTCCAAGCAAGTCCATGGACAACGGTGGGTCAGATGCACTGGTCCACCCCGTGGTGCGGCGGACCAGTGCATCTGACCCAGAATCGGCTCGGCAGGATCGCCGTCTCGACTTCGTGTGGCGTCGGTTCGGCTGGGTGCTTGCATCAGGTAGGTGATCCGTCGCGTCAGTTTCGCTGGACAGGCATCAGATGCACTGGCTCAGGACACCGGCGCCCAGCGGTCTCCTAGGTGAAGATGGCCGCGCCCTTGTTGTCGCCGAGGACGTAGTTCTGGACGATCTCCAGAAGGCGAGCCTGCCCCAGTGCCAGGGCCTGCCGCATTTCCTGCTGGCCCTGGTTCCACAGCTGCTGAGCCTGCGCGTAGGCTTCCGGCGCCTGGCCGTTGTTGGCTTGGATGAACCGCTGTACATGCTGCTGGAGGTTTTCCAGCGATCGATCGAGGTCGCTGGTTTCCCTGCGCATTTCCTCGGCGACGTTGTGTACCGCGGCGGGATTGATAGCGTAGTTGGCCATCCTCGGCCTCCTTAACGTTCGTCGGTCCGGGCTTTGTCGGCCCGGGTTTTATGGGTGGGACGTTCGGCGGTCAGGCTGCGGCCCAGCCGCCGGACCGCATGGCGTTGTCGTCTTCGGTCGTCGTGGTCAGTTGCGAGTACTGCTCCATGTTCTGGTTGAGCATGTTCAGTCCCTGCTGGACCTTCGCGAAGCCGGCCAGCCACTGGTTGACGGCCTCAAGGAACCTTTTCGAGGCCGCGTCGCTCTGCCACACGGCGGCCAGGTTGCCCTGTGCGGCCGTGACGTTCCGATAGCTGTCGCTGGCCTCGGTCTGGGCCTGGGCGAACGCCATGACCATGCCGGTGATGGTCGCCTGATCGGCGACGATCCCGTTGTTCGGGGTTGCCATGACTCTCCTTGTTTGTCATCCGGCGCGCGTCGCCGGAAGCCGTGTGATGTGGTCGCGCCTGCCGCGTCCGGCCGGTGAGTCGGGCCGCGACGCGGATCGATCGGGTACCCGGCGGCCTCACCCCCCTTCCGGCCGGACCAGTGCCGGCCCGACGGGCAGCATGGCGACCAGCGCGGTGGGCATGACCACCGCCTGGTTGAGGGAATAGCCCAGGGTGGTGACGTCGCCGCCCATGATCGGGTAGGCAATCCCCCGCTCGTTGACCAGCAGGCCCTGCTGCCGCCACCGATCGGTTTCGGCGTTCGCCGGGGGCATCAGCAGCGCTCCCCCGCCCGGCGTCACCCGCACCGTCACGGCGGTCTTCCCGCCGCTGCCGCCGGTCGGCATGCCGGTCCCGGTGGCCAGGACGACCGTAGGTTTCTCGCCGGCCTTTCCCGCGAACTCCACACAGGCCACGGCACCCTCTGATAGGGATGGCGGTTTGGGCGGGGTGGCCGGCAGCGTGGTCAGAGGGCGCGCCGGGCTGCGCTGGCCGGCGGCGACCAGATCGGCCGCGGTGATGGCGGTCTCCCTGGCCGCGCCCGGCGTGGCCCGCCGCAGCAGATACTCGGTCTCGGTCAGCGGGGCCAGCCCGTCGGTGGTCATCAGGTAATGGCCGACCTTGCCGTTGCCCATGTCCACGGCGAACATCTGGCCGATCGACGTCGGCCGGCCGGCCACCCTCGGCCCGGCGCCGCCGGCCCCGGCCACCTTCGGCGGGCCGACCGTATCGCCCAGCGGGATCAACTCCAGCCAGGTGGTCGCCACCGGCACGGGAACGACCAGCCCCAGCCCCAGCACGTCGGCCATCCAGGACTGCGGGAGCAGCAGCCGCCGCCCTCCCCACAGCAGGTAGGTCTTCCCGCCCGCGGTGACCGGCAGCGCCTGCCCGTCGCCGAGCGGCTCGGGGGCCGCCGGCACGTCGACGTCCAGGACGATCTGGCCGGTACCCCGGCTGCAGGCACGCCACACGCCCTGGTTGACCCGGTTGGCCGCGGGCAGGACCTGCGGCCCGGCCGGGGTACCCACGGCCGCGCCCCGCGGCAGCTTGGCGAGCTTGGACGAGGAGACGGTGACCGGGGTGAGCCGACCACCGGCCAGCAGGCTGGCCGTCGCCACGTCGTTGACCGGGCGCAGTTGGCCGTCGACCAGCACGTAGCGCGCCCCGGTCGAGGAGTCCACCACCAGCATCCGCGGCTGCTGCCAACTGGTGGAGCCCGATCCCGGCATCAGCGCCCAGATCGCGACCACGACCAGCAGCAGGATCGCGAACACGAGGCCCGCGAAGGTACCGGTGCGGTCCCGGCGGGTCGGTGACTCGGCGGCCTCCGGCTCGGCCCGCACCAGCGCACCGGTCACCCGGGTCATCATGTACCGCTGGGCGTCTACCTGGTCACGACGCGACGACATGTCAACCCACCCGCGCCCGGATCACGTCGATCAGGCCGGTGATGACCACGACGGTCGGCGCCAGGGCGGCCACCACCGCGGTATGCGCCAAGTCGCCCATCCGACCCCAGATCGGGTTGAAACGCCGGCCGACCGGAATCCGCGCGGCCAGCCCGCACACCGCCACCATGATCAGGCAGCAGCCGATGGCCAGTTGGGCGGCGAGCTGACCCCGATCCGTGGTCGCGGTCAGGCACCAGGTCGCCATGGCGGCCAGCGCCGGGCCGGCCAGCGCCAACCTGTGCCAGGTGCTCGTCATCGGGCGGGTGACCAGGATCTGGGCGGCGGCGGCCAGCCAGGCGGCCAGCGGCGCGGCCCAGCCGGGCGCCGCCGCCAGCCACACCATCGCGGCCCCGGAGACCAGCCCGAGCGCCGCGTACAGGGCGGTCATGAACTGGTCCGCGGCGGCGGCCCGGGGAAGCACCTCGGCGGCCGGTTCCGGGTCGATGTTCTCCTGCAGGTCCGCCGGTTCGGCGGGCGTCTCCGGCAGGGCGAGCCCGGCGAGCTTGAAGGCGGCCGCCGGGACCGCCGGGCGCAGCGCCGTGGTGACGACGACCATGATCGCGGCGATCGTGGTCCAGTCCAGCGTGGCCCTGGTGCGCAGCAGGAGCGCGGCGACGACCAGCAGCCAGGCCACCAGCAGGCCGACGGTGACCGGCCGCCAGCCGGTGCGCGGGAAGACGAACGCGGCCACCAGCAACGCGGCGACGGTGCCGGCGCTGGCAACCACGAAGATCAGCCGGGGTACGAAGGCATCGGCCGCGCCAGCCAGCGGGGAGTGCGGCGCCACCGCTTCCAGCGCGGCGAGCACCGTCCCGGCCACGCAGGCGGCGCCCAGGATGCCGGCCGTCGCCCGGTCGGCCAGCTTGCGTACCACCGCGAAGCCCGCGACAAAGCACATCGCCGCTATCGCCGCGAGCAGCACCGGGCCCCGAGGCGCGCCCGGCCACATCCGCGCGGCGGCCAGCCAGGCGGCCAGCCAGGCGGCGAGCAGCAGCAGGGCGGTGACCCGCGTGGTCTGCGGCCGCCACAACCCGGACCGCTTGCGGATGCCGGCCGAGACGCCATCGACAAGGTCGTCGTAGGCCAGCGGCGGAATCTGGTCGGTACGCGGGCGTACGTGGACGACCTCGCCGTCGAGCAGGTCGAGATCCCCGACAGTGCTCGACTCGTCGAGGGCCGGCCCGCCCAGCCGCTGGACGATCCAGCCGCTGTGTTCCAGCCCACGATCGGCGAGGTCCGGTCCCAACGCGCTCAGCAGGGCCGGCATCATGTCGGCCAAGGGAATATGGGTGGGCAGGCTCACGTCGACCTGGCTGGTCGGTCCGACGACCAACAGCCGGCAGAGTTCCCCGCGCTCGGCGCTCATATCCCGAACACGCCTGCACCGTCGCCGGAGTTCACGACTTTTTAATCCTCCCGCGGATGGGTTCGCGTGGTTGCCGCGCGAGCTGTAGACCTTGTCCGCCAGGACCGGCCGGGTCGGATGCGGGGTCGGCCACCGGCGGGCCGGGACCCGGGCGAACCGCGGCTGTCGCCACGCTGCCCGCCGGTCGTCGGCATCGCCCAGGGCGTGCGGCCCTGCTCGCAGGCCAGGCCAGGTGCGCCTTGGTCGTACAGCCACCCCACGACCGACCCAACGCGTGATCAGCCGGCTCGTCTCAAGCCCGGCAGGTGGTTCCTTCTACACCCAGTCCGGGTTCCACTTGGGGCCGAGGATCGCGGCCTGCTGCTCGACGGTCGGCAGCAGGCCGCGCTCGTGGACGGCGATCATCCGATCCCGGCCGACGCTGAACGGACGAGGAGTACGTCCTGAAACGCCCACCGGCGCAGATGCACGAGCCTGCCGGAGATGCTGAACAGCTCGAAGAATCCGAACCCACGAATCCAGAAGTCCACCGACGCCGCCAAATCGCTCGTGGGGATCGCACGAACGCGGGCATTCCATGGAGGCCCCGGAACGGCTCCGGCGCAACCGCATCCGGGCCGGGAGCCGGCACAGAGCTCATCTCAAGGGCCCGGCCGTCGCCGGGCCGGCGCCCGATCGACGTCCTGCCAGGCCGGGAGGCCGAACCACTCGCGCAATGGCTACGCGCGCATCCCGGCGTAGTTACTGGTGGGTGCCGCCGTCGATGCGGATCTCTGTGCCCGTGATGAAGGCTCCGTCGTCGGAGGCGAGCATCGCGACGACTCCTGCGACGGTCTCCGGTGCGGCGTGACCCTGTCCGAGTGCGGGTGTGAGTTTGCGGAGCAGGGTGTAGTCGATGTCGGAGGGCACGAGCCTGGTGAAGTCGTTGGTGATGCCGCTGCTGATACTGCCGGGTGCGATGTTGACGGCGCGTAGGCCCTGCTTGGCGTATTCGCCGGCGATGGCGTGGGTGAACGCCTCGACACCGCCTTTGCTGGCCGAGTACGCGGCCATGAACGGATGCGAGAACGACGCGGAGGTCGAGCTGAAGTTGACGATCACGCCGCGGCCGGTGTCCAGCAGCGCCGGCAGGGCGGCTCGGGTAACCAGGAAGGTGCCGGTCAGGTTGACGGCGATGACGCGGTTCCACAGTTCGAGGCTGCAGTCGTGGGTGTGCGCGCCGCGCAGCATCCCAGCGGCGTTGACGAGCACGTCGAGGCGACCCAGGTCGGTGATGGCGCGGCCGACGACGTCCTGCACGGCGGTCTCGTCGGCGATGTCGAGCACCGCGGTGCTCAGCCGCGGCGCCGTGCCGGCGCTCTTGGCCCGGGTCTCGGTGTCGGCGAGTCCGTCGGCGGAGATGTCGGCGGCGACCACGGTGGCGCCTTCGTCGAGCAGACGCAGGACGGTGGCTTGGCCGATGCCGGATCCACCGCCGGTGACGATGGCGGTACGTCCGTCGAAGCGGTTCATGGGGGTCCTCTCCGGTAGACAGCGATGCGATTCAGGACCCCGGAGCCGGATCCGGGAGGGCCACGACCGAGGACCACCGACCCGGCTGGCGGTCACCGAGGGCATCACCCGCACGGCCGGGGCCATCATCAGCGCGGTGACGCCGATGGTAGCCGTGTTCGCGCTCTTCGCCGCGCTGCCGATGGCCGCTCTGCCATCTGCAGGCGGCCAGCGGCCGGGTCGGTGCGCACTGGCCCGACGACGGCACCGTCCAGTTGCGGCAACTGGACGCGCCAGGTCACGCACCGTCTGAAGACGGGACCCGCTTTTCGTAGATCACAATGGAACTGGTCGGAGTGGAGGGGACCCAGCCGTTGGCGGGACCGTCCGGGACACCGCCGGTCGCTACGGCCCAACTGCCGGCCTGCATGGCGTTGTCGTCTTCGGTCGTGGTGGTCAGTTGCGCGTACTGCTCCATGTTCTGGTTGAGCGTGTCCAGGCCCAGCTGGACCTTCTGGAAGCCGGTCAACCACTGCCTGATGGCCTCAATGAACCTCGGCTCGGCCGTGTCGCTCGACCACGAGGCGGTCAGCGCCTTGGTTGCGGCTATGACGTTCCGATAGCTGTCCTTGGCCTCGGTCTGGGCCTGCGCGAACGCCATGACCATGCCGGTGATGGTCTCCTGATCGGCGACGATCCCGTTGTCGGGGGTTGCCATGATTCTCCTTCTTCGTCATCCGGCGCGCGTCGCGGGAAGGCGGATGATGTGGCCTCGTGTGCCGCGTCCGGCCGGTGGGTCGGGCCACGGCGGCGGGTCGGTTGGGCATCCTGCGGCCTCACCCCCCTTCCGGCCGGGACCGTGCGCTCGCCGAGGAACCAGTACTCCCGGCGGGTGGTCAGGCAACACCTGCGGTTAGTGAGCCAATTGGCGGTCACTCACCTTCGATCCGTCCGAGTGGGGCCATCGGCATTTGGACCCTCTGGGCCCTGCCGTACAGCAGGCCGTCCCCTGCAGCCCAACTGCCGGCCTGCACAGCGTTGTCGTCTTCGGTCGTGGTGGTCAGTCGCGCGTATTGCTCCATGTTCAGGTTGAGCATGTTGAGGCCGTGCTGGACCTTCTGGAAGCCGGCCAGCCACTGCTGGACGGCCTCAAGGAACCGATGCACGGCCACGTCGCTCTGCCACGAGTTTTGCAGCGCTATGCCTGCGGCTTGGACATTCGCGCTGCTGTTCTTGGCCTCGGTCTGGGCCTGGGCGAACGCCATGACCATGCCGGTGATGGTCGCCTCATCGGCGACGATCGGGAGTGTGATGCCTTGCGCGTCGTACCCGTACTGATTCTCTGCCATGACTCTCCTTGTTCGTCATCGGCGGGCGCTGCCGGCGGAGGGTGGGTGATGTGGCCGCGTGTACCGCGTCCGGCCGGTGGGTCGGGCCGCGGCGGCGGATCGGTTGGGCACCCGGTGGGCGGTCAGCCGGGCCTGTGACGCCGCCCGGTCGGGTCCGGTCCTGGGTTGTGCCACGCGGATGCGACCAGCGGCTACGCCCGTCAGGTCACGCAATGCCTGCGGCTAGTGAGCCGGGTGACGGTCGAGTGGAGTCGGCGGCCATTGGACACGATTGCCGCTGACGAACTGGTGGTTGGGCGCCGTGGCCCAGCTGCCGGCCTGCATGGCGCTGTCGTCTTCGGTCGTGGTGGTCAGGTGCGCGTACTGCTCCATGCTCTGGCAGAGCTTGTTCAGGCCCTCCTGGACCTTCTGGAAGCCGGCCAGCCACTGGTTGACGGCCTCAAAGAACCTCTGCGCGGCCGCGTCGCTCTGCCACTGGGCCCGCAGAGTGGCCTGTGCTCCTACGACGTTCCGAAAGCTGTCGGCGGCCTCGGTCTGGGCCTGCGTGAACGCCATGACCATGCCGGTGATGGTCGCCTCGTCGGCCATCAGGCCGAACTCGCCGCCCACGACTCCTCTGTTGGGGGTTGCCATGATGACTCTCCTGGTCTGTCATCCGGCGGCTGTCGCCGGAAGGTCCGCGATGTGGTCGCGCCCGCCGCGTCCGTCGGGTGGGTCGGGCCGCGGCGGCAGCAGCCGGGCCGGGACCGTGCGCTCGCCGAGGAACCAGTACTCCCGGCCTGCGGTGACCTCCGGTCCGGCTCCGCCAGCGTCGCCGGAGCGGGCGCCGGAACCGAACCAGGTGGCCGGTGTCGCGGTACGATCCAGCAGCGCCTCCGCCTCGGGCGGCAGTGCCACCACGTCGAGGGTCCGGTCCTGGTTGCGTCGCCGATCGGTGACCGACGTGACCGGGCCGAGGTCGACGGACAGGTGCCCGAACGCGAGCAGCAGCGCGGCCCACGCGGTGTCCGGATCGGGCAGCCCGCGGACCAGCGGAGCGACCGCGGTGAGGCACAGGTCCCCGGAGCGCGACAGGTGCTGCCAGCGCAGCAGGTCCACGCAGGCGACCAGAGTCGGCAGCGGGTCCGGGTCGGGGCAGACGACCGGCGGCTGGCCGTCGACCGGCGGCAGCCAGCTCAGCTCGCTGTGCCCGCGTACCGCCGGCGCCGGCTTGACCAGCTCGGCCACGCCGATGCCCAGCCGGGCCAGCAGCCAGTGGTGCACCCGCCCGGTACGCATCGCGGTGACCGCCCAGGTCCAGGAGGCCGGCTCCCCCCGCCACCCCGACGCTCCCGCGACCGGCGGGCCGGACCCGGCTTGCGGGTCCGACGTTGGCGGCGGGTCCGATGTGAGCGGCGAATCCGACGTGAGCGGCGGGTCCGACCCGGCCGGCTGGGAGGCGCCGGTGGCGTACAGGTCGCGCGGGTCGCGTAGGTAGTTGTACCGCGCGCCCTCCAGCCACAATGCCAGCGCGGGATGCCCCGCCGGGGCCAGGATCACGTCGTTGAGGACGATCTCGTCGGTGAGCGCGTGCAGCGTGAACCCGTGCGCCGACGCGGCGACCCGGTCGAACAGTTCCGGCAACCGGGCCGGTCCGTCGGCCTCCGGCTGCCCGTGCCACCGGCCGCGGAACAGCCGGTACCCACCGCCCGTCGGGCCCTCGGCACGCTGGGCCGCCGGGCTGGCGGCCCGCTCGTCCGGCGGGAGCGCGGTGTCCGGGAGGAAGTGCAGGTCACCGTCGGCGTAGAGGCCGCCGAACCGGTGTACCACCTCGACCCGCAGGTGGTCGCTGGCCGCGGCGAAACCCTGCGGCAGACCCCGGTTCAACTCGAGGGCGTACGGGGTGTGCAGGGTCATCGGTGCGTTCGCGTGGAACAGTTCGGCCACGCTCACCAGGTGGATGCCGTGGGTGCCGGCCCAGGCCAGCAGGGCGCGTACCGGGGCCAGCGGATCGGGCCGGCCGGCCGGCGCGGGCGGGGTGGCGCGGGCCGCGTCGAAGCGGGCCCGCGGGATGTCCGTCCACAGCACGAAGTCGACCTGGCCGGCGTAGCTGTCGGCCGCCGCGCCGTAGTTGGCCCAGAAGCCGTTCGACTCGGGCAGCGGCCGGCCGAGCCAGATGCCGTGCACGATGTGCGGGATGGCGGTGGTGTCGGGCAGCGGCGGCGTGTGCTCCGGTTGGCCCCAGAGCCGGGCGGCGTCGTCGCGCCGGAACGTGCTGACCCGGCCCGCGTCGGCGGCCAGGGCCGCGGGCGCCAGGTCGGCGGCGCTGGGGGTCGGACCCGTCATGCTCAGCCGCCGCAACAGCGGCGCGACCAGGTGCGGGGCGAGACGGCGGACATCGGTGCCGGCGAGGAACTCCGGTGCCGGCGGCAGCCGGCGGGAGCCGAAGATGTCGCCGCCGATCCAGCGGCGCGCCAGGTTCTCCTCGACCACCCAGGTGTACAGGCCGGGATAGGTCATCCGGCGCAGCCAGTCCAGCAGCCCCACGTCGCACGGCCACGCGGTCGGCGTTGCGGACGGCCCGGGCAGGCAGGCCGCGGCCCGCAGCCGCCGCGCCAGTTCCGCGGCCCGCTCGGCCGCCGCGGCCCGCTCGGCCCGCTCGGCCGCCGCGGCCCGCTCGGCCGGCTCAGCGGTGCGGGGCGGTGGGGTGGGCGTACGACGGGGGCGGGTGGCGGTGCGGGTCATCGGCTGGCCTCGGTGGGTACCGCGGGCTCGGGTGCCAGAGCCGTCTGGATCAGCCGGCTGCCGCGCCGGGTGCACAGCAGCGCCCGGCCCGGGGGCAGCGTCCGCGGCTTGGTGTTACCCAGCAGCGGACCCTCCGTCGGCGGGCAGGACAGCGCCACGTCCGGAGTGTTCAGTTCCTGGATGCGCCGCAGCAGCGGGTCCATCGACAGTCGCATCGCCCCGGCCGCAGCCCGCGCGATGACCACGTGCAGGCCGATGTCGCCGCCCTGGGGCAGCAACGGGATCAGGCCGGCCAGCGGGTTGTCGTGCCCGGCGAGCAGTTCGTAGTCGTCGACCAGGACGTACAACTCGGGGCCGGCCCACCAGTCGCGGGCACGCAGTTGCTCCGGGGTGATGTCGGAGCCGGGCACCCGCGGCTTGACGCCGGCCACCGCCTCGGCCGTGGTGTCCCGGGTGCTGTCCGGCGAGACCGAGTAGCCCAGCCGGTAAGCGGCCGGTACGTCGTCGAAGAGCTGCCGCCGGTAGTCGACGGCCATGATGCGCGCCTGGGCCGGGGTGTGGCTGGCGACGATCGCCCGGGCGACGAGGCGCAGCAGGTTCGTCTTGCCACTCTCGGCGTCCCCCAGCACGGTCAGGTGCGGCATCGCCCGGAAGTCGTGCCACACCGGCGCGAGCTGGTTTTCGTCCACGCCGAGCGCGATGCGGGCGTCCTGCGGCGCCGGCAGCTCGGCCATCGGCAGCGAGGCCGGCAGGGTGCGTACCGCAGCGGCCCGTTCCCCGGTCCAGCTGTCCGCCACCGCGGACACCAGGTGCTCGGTGGCCGCGGCGAGTCCCTCGGCCGACTGGACGCCGTCGATGCGCGGCAGCGCGCCGAGGAAGTGCAGCTTCGCGTCGGTCAGCCCGTGCCCCGGCCGGCGGGGCACCTGGGCCGCCGCGCGCAGGTCGATCCCGGACTCCACCGGGTCGCCCAGGCGCAGTTCGAGGCGGGTCCCGATCTTGTCCCGCATCGACATGTGCAGTTCCGACCAGCGGCCCATGGAGACCATCATGTGTACCCCGTAGTTCAGGCCGCGGGCGGCGATGTCCCGGGCCATCTCCTCGACCGGCTCGAACTCCTGGCGCAGGGCGAACCACCCGTCCACGACCAGGAACACGTCGCCGAGCCGGTCCTCCGGGATGCGACCGTCGGCCTGCGCCTGCCGGTAGGCGTCCCGGCCGTGGATGCCCAGGTCCGCGCAGCGGCGTTCCCGCTCGAACAGGATGGAGCGGACCTCGGCCACGGTGCGACCCACCCGCTCCGGTTCGTGCCGGCCGGCCACGCCGCCGACGTGCGGCAGGCCGGCCAATCCGGCCAGCGAACCGCCGCCGAAGTCGAGGCAGTAGAACTGCACCTGCCGCGGCGAGTGGGTCAGGGCCAGCCCGCACACCAGCGACCGCAGCAGGGTGCTCTTGCCGCTCTGCGGCCCGCCGGCCACGCCCACGTGCCCGCCGACCCCAGCCAGGTCCACCACGAGCAGGTCGCGCATCTGCTCGAACGGCTTGTCGATGAGACCGAGCGGTACCTGCAGGTACGCCTGCTGGCCGGCGTCGATCGGACGCAGCCCGTGCTCGGGGTCGGGCAACAGCGGCGGCAGCACGTCGTCCAGGGTCGGCGCGTCCTCCAGCGGCGCCATCCACACCTGGTGTGCCGGCGGACCCTGGTCGACCAGCCGGTCCACCAGCGCGTGCAACACGGTGGTGCCCGTGTCGGCCGGCTCGTCCGGCGCCTGCTCCACTGGTGGGCGCGGCGCCGGGATGGCGGGCGCGGCGGCCCGGGCGGTGAACGGGACCACCTGGCTGGCGATCACCTCGCGGTGCAGCCTGGTGCCGCGTACCCGGTGCGGGCCGGACACGTACGCGGCCTTGAACCGGGTGATGCTGGTGACGCTGGAGCGCAGGTATCCGTTGCCCGGATCGCCCGGCAGCTCGTACGCGTCGGGTACGCCGATGACCGCCCGCGACTCCATCGCGGAGAAGGTACGCAGCCCGATGCGGTACGACAGGTGGCCCTCAAGCTGGTGGATGCGCCCGTCCTCCAGCCGCTGCGAGGCCAGCAGCAGGTGCACCGCGAGCGAGCGGCCGAGCCGACCGATCATCACGAACAGTTGGATGAAGTCGGGGTTGGTCGCGATCAGCTCGCTGAACTCGTCCACCACCACGAACAGAGTGGGCAACGGGTCGAGTTCGGCGCCCTGGGCCCGGGCCTTCTCGTAGTCGCGCACCGAGGTGAAGTTGCCGGCCCGGCGCAGCAGCTCCTGCCGGCGTACCAGTTCCCCTTGCAGCGTGGTCTGCATCCGGTCGACCAGCGCGGCCTCGTCGGCCAGGTTGGTGATGAGCGCGGAGACGTGCGGCAGCCGGTCCAGCCCGACGAAGGTGGCGCCGCCCTTGAAGTCCACCAGCACGAAGTTGAGGGTCTCCGAGGAGTGCGTGGCCGCCAGGGCCAGCACCAGGGTGCGCAGCAGTTCGCTCTTGCCCGACCCGGTGGCGCCGATGAGCATGCCGTGCGGCCCCATCCCGCCCTCGGCGGACTCCTTGATGTCCAGCTCGATGGGGGAGCCGTCGGCGGCCACCCCGATGGGTACCCGCAGCCGGTCGGCGGGCGTGCGGGCGTCCCACCGCTCGCGGGGGTCGAAGGTGTCCAGATCGGTGATGTCCAGCAGGTCCGGCAGGTCGAGGACGGCGCTGAGCCCGCTGGCCGGCTGCTCGCTGGTGACCTTGGTGGCGTGCCGGGCCATGATCCGGGCCAGCGTCCGCAGCCGGGTCAGGTCCAGGTGGTCGGGCGCGGCGAGCCGGGTGCGCACCTCCCGGCCCACGTGGTCCTTCTCGATCATGTCCACGTCGGTGGCGGACACCTCCAGGTTGAGCACGTTGTCCCCGTCGGCGAGGCCGCGGCCGTCGAAGTCGACGAGGGCGGCGTTGCGGTACCCGGAGACGGTCAGCCGGGCGCCCGCGGGGATGACGCCGCCGTCGCAGACCACCACGACGAACGGTTCCTCGCGGGAGGGCTGGGCGTCGTCCTCGTACCGGGAACGGGCCGCGAACTCCGCACCCAGCAGCCGCTCCACCTCTTCCAGGGTGGCGCCGAACAGCCGCACCGGCCCGGCGGCGTCGACGTCGGTGGCATGCTTGGCGTGCGGCAGCCACTTGGCCCACTCCCACTGCGCGGCCTGCTCGGCGCCGACGCACAGAGCCAGCCGCAGCTCGTCCGGGGCGTGGAAGGTGGCCAACTGGGCGAGCATGGCGCGCACCATGCCCAGCGCCACGTCCCGGTCGCCACTGATCCGCACATGCGCGAACCCGGGCAGGCACAGCGCGACGGGCTGGTCGGGCACCGTCGTGTACGCCTTGATGAACCGGCGCAACGCCTTCGCGCACACCGGTTCCAGGTCCTCCACCGGCTTGGTCTCCATCGGACTGATCCGCACCGCGAGCCGCTGGGCGCCGGTACCGACCCGGATCTCGCCGAAGTCCGGATGCGTCGGCCGACGCTCCCACAGCCGGCTGGTCATCGCCAGCGACCACACCGACTGCGGGTCGGGGTGCCGCCAGGCCAGCGCGGCCTGCTGTTCCGCCGCGTAATTGCGGACCTGCCCTCTGGTCTGGGACAGATAGCGGAAGTAGTCGCGCCGGTCGCCGTTGATCTGCTGCTTGCGGTTGCCAGAGTGCATCGTCATCTGGAACACCGCCATGCCCAGCATGCCGCCGGCCATCATGACCAACATGACGATGCCCATCGGGCCTCTGAGCGAGTTGCTCATCATCATGAACATGAACCCGCCGGTCATCAGCAGGCTTGGCAGAATCATCCCGAGCGAGCGGAATCCAGCGGGCTCAACCTCCGGGACGACCGGCGGCTCCTGCAGGGTGATCTCGCCGTGCGGCAGCTCGGGTCCGTTGCGGCGGGCCGGCCGCCGGAAAGGTCTAGTGCTCACATCCACTACACGGCTACGAGCCGCAAAGAGTTGACTGGTACCCAGGATCGATGCTTTCAGCACCGCAAGACTCAAGAGACACCGTCTGCCGGGTGGGGCCACCGTGTGCCACGGTCGTCCCACCCGGCACCGACCAGAGCTCGGCCTCAGGTCGAGCCACTGAGTTCCACGTGCCAGCCCCACGACCCACCGGGCGTTCCGTCAACCGCCGATTCGGGGTCAGCGGCGATCAGAACGACCTTCTCCTCAGGGGAGTTCCCACCGACCCCGGGTGGCCGTACGAACGCTGCCTCTCCTGTGTCACATCGGGGCTGTCCACCGATGGGAGCACCAGTGATTCCGGCAGCTCGTACAGGTTGACGTCGACAGCGTAGGGCGACCCGCCCACTCCTTCCGCAGGGGCACCCGCAGACGCCGGGCGGGTCAGCAGCAACTTCAGGTCGTCGTGTTCACGGTCACCGGTCCAGAACACGTCTTTCGTCGCTATCAACCGCTGGAACTCGTTGCCGCGCCGAACGATGGCACCCGCTTCCACCGAAACGTTCGGCCGCCAGACGCCGTCACCGCGGTTGTGTTCGAACCGAAGTGTCCAACGCCTCCCACTCGCTGACGCCGAAGTCCCGACCTCCAGGTTGAGCATCTTCTGTACGTCACCGGAGAACACGATCCGCTGCGCGAAGAGGGACTCCTTGCTCACCACCATGATCCGCCACGCACCGCTCATACTCACTGCCGGCATTCTCAAGCACCTTCTTCCGTAACCAGGGCAGCGGGTCAGGCCGCGATGGCCGCCCGCACGTCGGCCGCGTGCAACTGGCGCATCTCCTCGACGGTCGGTGCGGCGGCGCCGCGCAACCGGTTGGCCTGCTTGGTCATGGTGCGTTCGAGCAACTGGCGGGCGTACCGGCCGTTGCCGAAGGTCTCGTCCCGGGTCAGGCTCTCGAAGTGCTCGTACAGCAGGGGAATGCTGTCGTTGCTGAAGTCGAAGCCGCCGTCGCGGGCCAGCGTCTGCAGGATGGACACCAGCTCCGAGGAGGTGTACGACTCGAACGGGATCTGCCGGCTGAACCGGGAGGCCAGCCCCGCATTGTTGGCCAGGAACCGGTGCATGTCCCCGGTGTACCCGGCCGCGATCACCACGATGTCGTCCCGGTGGTCCTCCATCAGCTTCACCAGCGTGTCGATGGCTTCCCGACCGAAGTCGTGGCCCTGGCCGGTCAGCGCGTACGCCTCGTCGATGAACAGCACACCGCCGCGCGCCCGGTTGAACACGTCGGTGGTCTTGACGGCGGTGTGCCCGACGTACTCGCCGACCAGGTCGGCCCGGGAGACCTCGACGAGCTGGCCGGTGCGCAGCACGCCCATCGCGTTGAGCAGTTGGCCGTACAGCCGGGCCACGCTGGTCTTGCCGGTGCCGGGCGGCCCGGCGAAGACCAGGTGCCGGGAGATCGTCGGGGTGGGCAGGCCGGCCCGGGTCCGGGCCTCGGTGGAGGCGATCAGGTCGATGACGTCGGTCACCTCGCGCTTGACCGCGTCCAGGCCGACCATCGAGTTCAGCCGCCCGAGCAGGTCCTGGACGGCCTGCGCCACGCCGGCCGGCGCCGACGGCCCGGCCGCCTGTTCGCCCAGGTCCTCCGGCAGCAGCCGGGCCAGTTCGAGGTCCGAGGCCTGCGGGGTGCTCGACAGCCGGTACGCCTGGCGCCCCAGCATGTCCTCGAAGACCTGCCGGGCCACGCGGGCGTTGCCGAACGTCTCGTTGCGGGCCAGCTCGCTGAAGTGGCGGACCAGGGCCTGCCGCGTCTCGTACTCCAGCGCGTAGTGGTGGGCGCGGCAGAGCCGCTCGACGATCTCGGCCAGTTCGTCGTCGGAGTAGCTGTCGAACTGGATGGTACGGGCGAAGCGGGACTCCAGGCCCGGGTTGGCGGCCAGGAAGGTACGCATGTTCGGGGTGTACCCGGCGACCACCACGACCACCTCGTCACGGTGGTCCTCCATCAGCTTGACCAGGGTGTCGATGGCCTCCCGGCCGAAGTCGTGGCCGCCGCCGCCCCCACCGGTCGAGAGCGTGTACGCCTCGTCGATGAACAGCACCCCGCCCAGGGCTTCCTCGAACCGGGCCGTGGTCTTCACCGCGGTGCCGCCGACGTGCTCGGCGACCAGATCGCTACGGGACACCTCCACCAGTTGCCCGCTGGAGAGCACCCCGAGGGTGGCCAGGATCCGGGCGAAGATGCGGGCCACAGTGGTCTTGCCGGTGCCGGGTGGCCCGGCGAAGACCAGATGCCGAGACATGGGCGGTACGTGCAGCCCCGCTTCCCGGCGACGCTTGGCGATCTGGTTGAGCCCGACCAGGGTGGCCACCTCGTGCTTGACCCCGGCGAGGCCGACCAGCCCGTCCAGTTCGCGCAGCAGCGCGGCCACCGGCCCGTCCGCTTCCCCGCCACCACCCGGCGCCCCGGCACCCGGCGTCCCGGCACTCGGCCCGTCACCGGGTGCGCCGGCGCCGGGACCGCCGCCGGCGGGTACCACGGGACCGGGCGGCCCGACGGACGGCGCAGGGACCGGCGGGCGGGTGCCGGACGGGTTCCCGGGCGGGGCGACACCCGACCCGGTACCTCCGGTCGGGGCGGGAACGGATCCCGGGGCGCCGCCGGCCGGCGGCGCATCCGGTCGCCCGGCCCCGGGCGGCGGGAGAGAAATCGGGCGTCCGTTGTGGCCGGTGTCGACGTCGGACAGTTCGACCGCGGCGGTCGGGCTCGGCGCGTCCACGGCGACGCCGCCGTTGCCGCGCACCACCCCGCCGCGAAGCCGCACCGGCGCATCGGTCTCCACCACGACACCCGGGCCCTGATTGCCCACGATCTCGCAGTCCGCCGCGGTGATGGTGCTGCCGGCGCCGGCCCGGATCCCCGGACCGCGGCTGCCGCTGATCCGGCTGCGGGACAGGGTGACCGCGCTGGGGCCACCGGTCAGCACACCAGCCCCGGCCGACTCCTCCACAGCCACGGAGGACAGTGTGGGGCGGGCGGTTCCGGCCACCTCCACGCCGACCCGGCAGCCGGTGAGCCGGGAGTTGGACAGCACGGTGGCCGCGCTCTCGGCGAGCTTCGCCCCGGCGGCCCGCGCTCCGGTGATCTGGCCGTCGGAAAACTGGCCGGCACCGCCGGTCGCGTGCAGGCCGTACCGGACGCCCTCGATGGACAGGCTGTGCAGTCGCGGCGCGGCTTCCTGCTCGATCGCCACACCGATGGGGACGTCGCGTACCCCGACCCCGTCCAGCCGCGCCGTCGACCGGCCGGTCAGGAACACGCCCGCGTCGGCGCAGCCCGCCACGGTCCCTCCGGTGAGGTGCGGCGCCGCCGCGTCGTTGACCACCACCCCGGCCGCGCCGCAGTCGCGCACCTCGCAGTTGGTCAGCTTCGGCCGGGAGGCACCCCGGCAGTCGAGGCCGTGGCCGCGGGCCCGGGTGATGACCGTGTCGGAGAGCGCGGGCGCCGCCTGCGCCATGGTCACCACGGCGTGCACCCGGGTGTCCAGGATCTCGCAGCGGTCCAGCACCGGGGCCGCCTCGTCGCTGGCGAGCAGCCCGACCTCGCCGCCGAGCACCGTGGTCCCCGCCAGGTACGGCCGGGCGGCCTGCTGCGCCACGACGGCGTACTGGCCGACCTCGTCGACGCGGCAGCTCTCCAGGCGCGGGGCGCTGGCGCCCACGGCCAGTAGCGCCGCCTCCGCGATCCCGGTGAGCGTGCAGTCCCGGAACACCGGGGCACTCGACCCGGACGCCAGGATCGCGTACTTGGCGATGTCATGTACGTGCACGCCGGTGTACTCGCCCGCGCCGGCCTCGTGGACGATGCCGGCGCCGCCGGAGTTACTGATCGCGCCGCCACGCATCGCCATGGCGCCGCCGCGCACGTGGATCGCGGCCGGCGCCGTGGCGTCGATGGTGCACGCCTCCAGGCGGACCCGGCCGGCGGCCACCTGGAACAGCGGCATCCGCTCGTCGCCGCCGCGGATGGCGATGTCCTGGATCAGGATCTCGCCACCGGCAGCCAGGATGGCCCCGCCCGTGGGTACCTCGATGGTGACGGTGCCCGGGCCGTCCTCGGCGACCAGGACGACATCCCGGCGGAACAGCGGCGCCTCGCGGTAGACGCCAGGGCGTACCGCAACGGTGTCGCCGGGCGTCGCCGAGTCCAGGGCCCGGGAGATGTCGGTGAGGCAACCGGTGTCCCTGGCCGACACCGACAGCACGCTGGTGGTCACGAATTAACTCCTTCATGGCTGTCGCCGGCCGGTCGGGGCTGGAGCGCGAACGGGCGGCCGTCGGCCGCGAAGCCCAGCGGCCACGGCAGCGGCGCGGGCGCCGCGCGTTGCGACTGTGCGGCGAGCGCGTCGCGCAGCTTGCCGGCCACCCGCTCGTCGAGCCCGCGTTCGTGGTGTCCGAAGACGATCTCCCTGAGCAGTACGCACGGCGCGCCGTCCGGCCCCTCGTCGACGCCGAGCACCGCGAATCGGGCACCGGCGGCGAACATGGCCCGCCCGGCTTTCGCATCCGGCCCGCCCGGGACGCCCAGGTGGTCCAGCCGCCGCGCGGTGGCCGACCAGATCGCGTAGCGGCCAGCGCCGCCCTCGGTGCCGCCGTTCACCGACACCGTGGTGAACGCCGGCTCCACCAGCAGTTCTCCGGTACGGTACCGGCCTGTCACCTCCAGCCCGGCGGGCACCGCGGCGAAGACGGGGCCCCCGATGGCCGGCAGTTGTTTCAGCCCCGCGCAGGCGCATCGGGCCAGCAACTGGACGTCCTCGTCGGGCGTGCCCCCACCGCGCAGCGCGCCGTTGACCCGCTCGCCCACTCCGTTGAGCAGGGCCAGCACCGCGACCAGCCCGGCCATCATGTCGTGCTCGCCGACCGCGCTGCGCAGCCCCGGGTGCAGCGACAGCGCACGGGTCACCGTCCGGGAGTGTGCCTGGAACTTCCAGCCCAGCACGGTACGCAACCGCTCCCGATCCGCCTCGTCGGTGCGAGCGCATACCCCGAACCACGCCGCCCCCGGTCGGTCGGCGCGTGGCGCCGGCGGCGGGCCGGCGTCCGCGCCGGCCGCCGGGCCATCGGTGGTGTCCGGGGCGGTCGCCGGGGCGGCAGGGGCGACGGTGGCCACCGCGGCAGTCGGGACGGCGGCAGTCGAGGAGGCCGCCAGCGGCCGGCAGGTGTCCAGCTCCAGCCGGGGCGGCTGGAACTCGGGCAGCACCATGCGCCGAACGCTGAGGTCGGGCCGGGGGACCTCGATCACCGGAACGGCCAGGCCGCGCACCCCCAGCGCCGCTTCCACCCCCGAAGAAATCGCGGGCCCGGATTCCTGTGCCGCAGCGCGTGACGCGGTCGCCGCGGAGTCGGCGAGCGACAGGGCGGTCCCCGGATCGGTGGTCACTGGCGGCGGTGCCGGCCCGGGCGGGGGCGACGACACCGGGGACGGCGGCTGGCGGTTCCGGTTGCGGCCGGACGCCCCGCCGGTCGGGGTGGGGCGGGCGCGTACCGGCCCAAGTGGGGGCAGCAGGTCACCCGCCGGCTCCGGTTCGTCCCCGCCGTCCGGGCGCCAGCACCAGAACAGCCCACTCGTGGAGGCGCGCCCGAAGGTGAATTGGATCTCGGCGTCCGAGGCGTAGACCGGTGCCCCCAGGTCGACCGCGATCTGGTGCAGGATCTGCCCGGCCCCGTCGGCCGGCGCCGACCGCTGGGTAACCAGCAGCACCGGCCGACCCCGCCACCGGGGGCAGTGCCAGATCGCCTGGGCCATGTCGGCGGCGTCCAACGGCCGGCCGCCCAGTTGGAAGCCGGACCGGCCGGCCTCGGCCGCGAGCGCGAACCAACCCGCTGGGCCGGGGGTGACCGATCCCGGGGCCTCCCACGGCCCCAGTTCGAGCACCGGTACTCGCAAACCGGCGCCCGGCAGGATGCGCGCCACGGCGGCACCCACCGCCTTCGACGCCTGGCGCAGGTACCGCGCCACCTGCTGCCCGGCCGGAGCGCCCTCGGCTGACTGTGAAAGTTTCCAGGACAACGGCAGGCGTGCCCGCTGCCACGGGGCGAGCAACTCGGTCACGGCTGCACCGGCCGGTGCGTACCGCCATCCGGTATGGCCCCGGGCGCCGCGGCCCACAGCCCCGCGTCCGCCGGTGCTACGCCGGCAGGCGATGGGACTTCGGACGAGGGGGCGTCGGCCAGTGGGACGGGGTCGTCTTCGGCGTCGGATACCCGCCGCAAGACCATCGCCCCGGGGTCGGGCCGGCACAGGTGCACCAGGGCACGGTGCACGGAGACCTCGTCCAGGAGCTCGACGCGCCCGTTCTCGGCCAGGTGCGCGGCCAACTGCGGATCCGGCGCCAGGCCGTAGTTCTCCAGGTAGTAGGCGACCGCCTCGCTCCACACCCAGGTCCCGTCGGTACGCAGGTGCATCGGTACCACGTCGCCCCGCTCCGGGGCCAGGATGTCGGCCATCGCGCCGCTGCTCCACGCGATGACCATCCCCCCGCGCAGCGCGTCGAGCAGGTTATCGCGTTCCGTGGCGTCGGAGACCACCGGCCGGTTGCTGGCGAACCACGGGCCGCGTTCCGGATCGACGCCGTCGAAAAGCCGGGCGGTGGCCACCGGCACGGCCGGCCGTGCCGCCCACAGCAGGGCGCCGGACGAGCGGGCCAGGGTCTGATAATACGGCGCTCCTCCGGCCCAGCAGACCTCGACCTGGGCCTCGGGGTCTCCGGCCTCGACCATTCTCTGTCGCAATTCGACGCCGAATGCGGCGAGCCCGTCCATGGCGCTCTCGACGCTGACCACGGCCACCCGTATCGGGTCTTGCCAGGGCCGGGCGCTGGGCGGCAGCCGCCACGCCCGCCACACCCCGCGTACCGCCGGGATTGCCGACACCGCGGCCACCAGCGCCTGGTCCACCGGGTCGAGGGTGTCGGCCGGGTCAGCGGTGCGGTCCTGTGGGCGCACCACCCACTCCAGTTCTTCCTGTGTGGTCGGCAGGTCCGACAGGAACTGCCACGGTGCCGGCGGACGTTCGCCGCGCAGCTCCTCCAGCGCCAGGCCGAGGTCGAGGTCCCCGCCGCTGAGTGCCAGCTCCTCGCGCAGGGCCGCAATCTCGTCGGCGTCCAGTTGCAGCGGCTGGGAGACCGCCTCGAAGGCGATCGTTTGTACGACGTCCAGCCGCCGGCCGGCGGCCAGCGCCTCCCGCGCGTCGGTCAGCACCCGGTCCGGCAGCGAGCCGGCCAACCGCAGCAGCAACGCGTGCATGGTCTCGTCACGCTCGGCGTCCCGGGTCGTCTCCGGTGCCACATCCAGGTCCGTGTCCACGTCCACGGTCACCGCCCTCCTTCACCCCGTCCAGGGTTCATCTGTGGCACGCCTCGTGCACCAGCAGGGTTCACGCCTGCCGCGGCCGGATACGACTACTTGTGCCGCCACCACGACTCGGTGCTGGTCCGGTCGTCCTTACGGAACTCCGTGCTGACCTGGCGGCCGTGCACGATCATTCCCGCGTACCAGGTGCGGGCCACATAGTTGAACGGCCCCATGTCGAGCGGGCCGGCCTCCCGCGCGTTGGTGACGCAGAAGTCGAACATGTCCCGGCAGAATTCCAGCACCGTTTCCCGCCGGCCGCCGGTGAGCCCGCAGTTGAGCAGCGGGATACCCCGGTTGTCGGACAGGAACTGCAACAGCTTGGCGCTGCCGCCGTGCTGATACACCATCCACGGAATGCACAGCGGCGCCGGCTCGTCGCCCACGTACAGCCGGTCGTCCATCTCCGGGAACGGATCGCGCAGCATTTCCACGTCGGTACCGTCGACGCACCACACCTGGTCGATCTCGGGGTGCTCGCGCAGGTACCGCCACCAGCACAGCCAGCGGTGGAAGTACGGCGAGCTGACCTCCCCGCCCGGCGCCACCCGGACGTGCGTGACCAGGTCGGTGTCCGGCTCGTCGAGGCAGTCGTGCAGCACCACCAGCCGCCGCCCGTGCCGCTCGACAGAGCGGCGCAACTCGGCCAGATCGTCGTAGTTCGGGGTCCAGGTGGTGCCGCGCTGCGGGTCGGGCTGCGCGGTGAGGTACGTGGTCAGCACCACGTTCTGCGCCGCCGCCGCACCGACCGGGACGGTGCGGAACTCGCGGTACTCGGCCGAGGTGTAGCTGGCCTCCGACCGGGTCTTGAGGTTACGCACCAGGTGGAAGCGCTCGATGTCCGACACGCTGGAGCCGACCTTGGTGCGCTCGTCGCAACTGAAGATGAGGTCTCCGCTGCCGACCACGTCGGCGAACCGGAACGAGGTCAGGCCGGCGTTGTAGATCCGGTTGGACAGGTCCACGTGCTCGTACCCCCACCGGCCGTACCGGGTGTCGTACCCGCCCACCCGGTCCAGCACCCGCCGCTCGAGGTAGAGCATGCAGCCGCGGGGATGGGTGTACGCCCGAAGCTGCGCGTCCCGGTAGATCTCCATCGAGTCGGTCAGCCGCCCACGCGGGGTGTCGGTGAAGATGTACATCAGATGCGGCTCGGGACTGTCGACGTATGGCCGCTCCCAGCCGTCCGCGACCGGCCAGCAGTCGTCGTCGAACAGGAACAGGTGCGTACAGCCCCGCTCGACCAGCAGTTCCAGGCACTTGTTCTTGGCCCGTGCGATGCCGACGTTGCTGTCGAAGCGGAACGTCGCCTCCTCCACCGGCTCGTCGCTGGCGTCGTCGACCACGACGATCGCGGCGCCGCTGGGCGCGTACTTGCGGATCGCCTCCAACGCGGTACGGAACACGGCGCCCCGGTTGTGCGTCGTGATCCCGATGCCCACCGCCGGAAAGCCCGTCTCCTGCATGCCCACCTCTTCGGTCGGGGCGCCACGGCGCCGTCACTCGGGCCGCCGCCCGGCCCCGGTACCGGCCGTCGCGGCAGTGCCGACGACCGTCGCCGCTCGCCTACCGCCGCGGGGCGCGAGGTCGTCCACATGGGGTACGGCACCGCGGCACCGTCGGGTTCACCGGTCAACAGGCAAACCGGCGGCGGCACGGCGTGGGCCGCCGAAACCGGCGCGGGCGTAGGGATAACCCTCTCCGACCCGAGGGGTGTCACCCGCAGGAGCAGGGGCCGCACCATGTCGAGCGACCGGCCCGCGACGGCACTGTCATGGCATGGCCGAACGGGTGCAGAGCAAGCGACACAGCAGCGCGCTGGAAAGCGGTTCCCGCCTGCGTGAACTGATGGACACCTACCAGCAGCCGCTGCTGAGGTACGCGCAGCGGCTGACCGACGGCGACACCGGGCGCGCCGAGGACGTGGTGCAGGAGGCGTTCCTGCGGGCGTGGACGCACCTGGACCAGCTCACCGCCGACCGCGGGTCGGTGCTGGGCTGGCTACGCCGGGTGGTGCACAACCTGGTGATGGACGGGTACCGCATGAAGAAGGCCCGGCCGACCGAGGTGGACATCGAGAACGCCGCCGAGGTGGCCACGGCGGACCCGATGGCCGTCGTGGTGGACTCCCTGCTGGTCGAGCAGGTGCTGCGCGGGCTGTGGCCGGAGCACCAGGCCGCGCTGGTGGAGACCTACCTGAACGGCCGGACCGCGGCCGAGATCAGCGCAACGCTCGGGGTGCCGGTCGGCACGGTCAAGAGCCGGGTGCACTACGCGCTGCGGGCGGCCCGCAAGGCAACGGCCAACCACCTGCTCTGCGCCGCTTGAGCCCCTGGAGGCTACCGTGGCGGCGGGCCGCCGCGGCCCACGAGCCGGGTCAGCCGACGCGACCGAAGCCGTCTACAGTGACGGGCATGCGCCGCTCGACGCAGCGACCCGACGGGCCATCTCCGGTGCCGGGCCCGTCGGACAAGGTGGCACGGGTGGTCGACGCGGTGCACGGCCTGCCGGGTCGGCCGCTGCCGGGAGTGCAGGCCGATGCCCTGGCCCGGGCGCTGGGTGGATGCCTGGAGGCCGCCACGGTCACCATTGCGCTGTGGCTGCCCCTACCGGCGGGCCACGACACGGACACGGCGACTGAACACACCGTTCAGGATTACCGGTGGACCGCTACCGGCGCCGAGGCGGCGATACCCGTGACCGGGGCGGCGCCGATTCGGCTGTCCGACGGCGAGCACGTCCTGGCCGACCTCGTGATCGAGCCGCCGGCGGCAGCCGAGCGGCTGCGCCGGTGGCCCGAGCTACACGCGGTGACCCGCCTGCTGGTCAGCGACATCCAGGCCCAGCTGATCACCGGCAGCGCCGAGAGGCTGATCGGCCAGAGCGACCTGCTGCTGGCCGACGCCCGGCTGCGGGCCGCGGGCGAGATGGAGCACCAGCGGCACCAACTGGAGCGCGACCTGCACGACGGCGCCCAGCACCACATGGTCGCGTTGCAGATGTCGCTGGCCATGGTGGAACACCAACTGGGCGCCGGCAACGCCGCCGAGGCGGGCCGGCACCTCGACCGGCTGCGGGAGCTGCTGGCCAGCACCGAGGAGGTGTTGCACACCACCGCGACAGGCCTGCTGGCACCGCTGGCCGACCACGGTCTGGTGACCGCGTTGGCGGCCCGGCTGGGCACGCTCGACACGGTCACCCTGGACATCGACCCGCAACTGGCCGGCCATCGGTACCCGCCCGCGGTGGAAACCGCCGTCTACCTGGCCTGCCTGGAGGCGGTCAGCAACGCGCACAAGCACGCCCCGGGCGCCGCGGTCACGCTGACGCTGCGTGCCTCCCCCCGGGGCCTGAGCTTCGAGGTGGCCGACACCGGGCCGGGCTTCGACACCGACGGGCGGATGCCGCTGCGCCAGCTCGCCGCCCGTCTGGCCTCGGTCGACGGCACGTTGACGGTACGGTCGAGCCCGACCACTGGTACCCGGGTCAGCGGGTTCGTGGCGATCTGAGCCGTCCCGCCGAGCCGCCCACCCCGTGCCTCGCGCCGGTCACTCGGCGCCGTCGGTGAGCAGCCGCTCGCACGCCCGTACCAGCAGCGCGCACGCACTGCGTCCGGCCGGTCCCGAGTCCGGCGCCATTGCCTGGGTACGCCAGAACACCAGCGCCCGGGTCGCGGCCTGGGTCACCTGCCCCGAGCCGGCGTCGCCGGTCAGGCCTAGCCGGGACCGCGAGTCCGGACCGTGCGCGCCGAGCAGTCGCAGCGCCTCGTCGTGCCCACGCGGCAGCCGGATCCGCCGGTCCTGCAACGCCTGCAGCAGGTCCAGCTCGGCCACCTCGTGCGCGCCCGCGACGGCCGCCTCCACCGCCCGGGCGAACTGGTCGTCCAGCTGCCCGGCGGCCAGGCAGGCCACCAGTGCGCGCAGCGCCCACCGGGCGGCCAGTACCCCCGCCCAGGCGCGTACCCGGGTGCGCAGCGCCGCCTCGACCGCGGTACCGCCGCCCGGGGCCGCACGCCAGTCCACGATCGTGTCGCACATCGACCCCAGCTGCGGTGATCCCGCCATCGCGGCGGTACCCTCCTCCAGCGCGCAGATCGCCACCGGGGAGAATCCGTCCCCGCCCGGCGCCCGCAGGGCGGTCAGGAACTCCGACTCCGCCGCGCTGGCCGGCCTGGACAGCACCAGCACGACCGCGTCGGGGGGCCCGTCGGCAGTACCCGACCAGCGGCGCAGCCGGGCCGCGAGGTCGGCGTCGACCCGGTCGCGGTGGTGCAGCAGCCGCAGCCCGCGCAGCGCGTCCACGGGTCCCTCCACCAGGATCCGGTCCACCCCGGCCGCTACGCCCGGCCACGCGGCGCCGGACCAGTCGGGAAGCCGGACCGGCCGCCACGGCGCTGCCCCGCGAGCCGGGTCCAGCGTGATCCGCGGGTACGGCTGGTACTGGTAACCGGTCGGCGGGACCACCCCGACCGGCGACTCCCGTCGGGCGGCACCGGCCGGCCCGTACAGCACTGACACCAGCTCAGGTGCCGAGGCCCCGACCACCACCACCCGGGTCTGACCGTCCTGCCGGTCGACCGCGACCCGTAACGGCGGGCTGTCCGTGGGCGCCTCCCGGCTGGTCACGAGCAGAGTCAGCAGGCGGCGCGCGGAAACACCGGCCGGCAGCTCGGGTGCGGCGACGTCGGCCTCGCCCGGCTGCGGCCCGGCCGGCTCCGGCGGGGCGGTACGCGCGGGCTCCGGCCAGTCGCCGCCGAGCCGCTCCGGCAGCAGGATGTCGACCACGGTCGGCGCGCCCCGACCGGCCCGATCCACCCGCAGCCGGCCGCCCAGCGCGGCCAGCCGCCGGGAGTCGTCCCGTAGCGCCGCGGCGACCCGGGCCGGCTCGGCGTCGGTCCGCTGCGCGCGGATCGTCAGCACGCCGTGGGACCGGCCCAGTTCCAGGTGCACCGGCTGCTCGCCGCCGCTGGCGCCCAGCGCAGCCGCCGCGGACGCACCGGCCTGGTACAGCCCGGACTCGACCTCCCAGCCCGGGCGCCGGCCCAGTTCGCCACAAAAGACCACCGGTACCGGCAGCGCCGCGGTGACCTCCTCCAGCGCCGCGCGCACGCCGGTACTGCGCAGCACCTGCGGGTACACCCCGCGGACAACGGACCGGAACTGCTCGATCATCTCGCCCAGCCCGGCCCGGATGTCGCCGGCGATCGCCGTGGCCTGTGGTGAGCCGGCGCGCAGCGCCCGCTCCAGGTCCGCGGTGCGGTCCAGGATCGCCCGCAGCTGCCGGCCGGGCGTCGCGGTGACCGCGCTGGCGAGCCGGTCGCGCTCCACCGCCTGTACGGTGAGCAGCTCCAGCTGGGTCGCGCTGACGCGCTGTACCACCCGGTCGGCCCGGGCCCGCACGGCGGTGCTGGCCGCGTGGTGGCCCGCCTGGCGCAGCAGCAGGCCGACGCAGACCGCTGTCTCGCCCAGCGGCACCGCCGTGGCCAGCGGATACCGAGGATCCTCCGGGTGTGCCAGCACCAGCACCCCGTACCGGACCCCGCCGTCGGTCACATCCGCGGTCGCGACCACACCGGCCGCGCCCAGCAGCAGGTCCGGGTCGGCTACCGGGTACGGCAGCGCGCCCCGCACCCAGCGCCCGGGCCGCCACGCGACCACGGGTGTCCATCGTGGAGTGCTGGTGCCGTGTGCCGTCTCTGCCGGCAACCACAGCGCCGCGTAGCGCACCGCGTGGGCCTGGGCGAGCTCGCGCAGCAGCGTACGCAGGATCGGTCGGTACCCACCCAGCGGGTCCTGCGGCCCGGCCGACGCGGGCAGCGCAACCGAGGTCGCCAGCCGGACCAGGGCGGCGAAGGGCCCGGCTGGGCGGGGCGGGTGCGCCAGCTCGCCGCCTGCGGTCCGGAACACGGCCCCTAGCCCGCCATCTGGTTCGAGCGCAGGTACGCGAGCACCGCCAGGACCCGCCGGTGGTGCGCGGTCGGCTCGGCCGACAGGTCCAGCTTGGTAAAAATGCTCGCGATACGCTTCTCGACCGTTTTGACCGACAGGAACAATCCCGTCGCAATCCCGGAGTTCGACCGTCCTTCCGCCATGAGTCGCAGCACGGCGCGTTCCTGCTCGGTGAGATCGGCCAGCACACTCCGTACCGGGGGACTCGGCCGGTCCACCAGGTTGGCGGCCAGCGCCGGCTCGATCACGATCTCACCAGCGGCGATGCGCACCAGCGTATCGGCGAGCACGCCCACCCCGGCTACCTGGTCCTTGAGCCGGTACCCGATCCGTTCGGTGCCGATCTCCAGCAGCCGGAACAGGTAGTGCGCCTCGGCGTGTTGGGACAGCAGCAGCAGCCCGACATCCGGGTATTCCGCCCGTATACGCTGGGCGGTTTGCAGTCCGCCGTCCGCGCCTGGTGGCATCCGAATGTCCAGGATGGCCACGTCGACGGGGGTACGGGCCAACAGCTCCAGCAGTCGGTCGCCGTCCTCCACGCAGCCGACCACCTGGTGCCCCGCGGCGGACAGCAGCAGCTGCAACCCCTCCCGGAACAGCGCGCCGTCGTCGGCCACCGCAACGTCCACAGCTCGCCTCCCGATGTCAACACCGACGAATTGTTACGCCGAAATCGGCGGCGTATCGTGACGGCGCGATCTGAACTGTTACGAGGTCGCCTACGTATGTCAACTACGACATCAAGCATCGTAGCGGCGGTGGGTTCGGCGAGGGGACTTCGAGTATGTACGGGGTGGGTATCGACCTGGGTACCAGCTTCACCGCCGCGGCGACCGCCTCCGCCTGGGCCCTGGACATGGTGCCGCTGGCTGGGCAGGCGGTCGTCACCCCGTCGGTGGCCTGCGTTGACGAGAAGGGCGCGCTGCTGACCGGTGAGGCGGCCGACCGCCTCGGCCTGCAGGATCCCAGCCGGGCGGCGCGGGAGTTCAAGCGCCGCCTCGGTGATCCCACCCCGGTGATCCTGGACGGAGCGCCGTACTCCCCCACCGCCTTGATGGCCGCCCTGCTCCGTTCCGTGGTGGACACCGTCAGCCAGGCCCAGGGCGGCCCGCCCGACCGGATCGTGCTGACCCACCCGGCGGTGTGGGGCCCGTACCGGCGAGAGCAGTTCGCCGCCATCCCGCACCTGGCCGGCCTGCCCCGCCCGCAGGCCGAGCCGGGGTCCGTGGCCGGGTCGGACGGCCCGACCGTCATCACCACCACGGAGCCGGTGGCCGCGGCCACGTACTACTGCTCCACCCAGCCACTGCCCCCCGACGGCCTGCTGGCGGTCTACGACCTGGGCGGGGGCACATTCGACAGCGCGGTGGTCCGCAACGGCCGCGACGGGCTGGAGATCATCGGAACCCCCGAAGGCATCGAATGGCTCGGCGGCGCCGACTTCGACCAGGCGATCGTGGACCACGTCGACCGCGAGCTGGACGGTGCGATCACCGCGCTGGACCCGACCGATCCCGGCACCGCCTCGATCCTGGCCACCGTGCAACGCGACTGCATGCTCGCGAAAGAGGGACTGTCCACCCGCGAGCAGGCGGACATCACGGTGGCGCTACCCGGCTCCGTCCGGCACGTGACCGTGACCCGGAAAACGTTCGAGCAGATGATCACGCCGTCCGTGGAGACCACCATGGAGACGTTCCGGCGGAGCCTGACCGCCGCCGGCATCACCCTGCAGGACCTCACCGCCGTGCTGCTGGTCGGCGGATCGTCCCAGATCCCCCTGGTCACCCAGCTGCTGCGAGACACACTACGCCGACCAATCATGATCAACACCCACCCGAAACACGCGGTCGCGCTCGGCGCCGCCATGCTCAGCTCCGACACCCACACACCGCGCGGCATCCCGACACCCCGACGACCCGCGCCCACCACACCGACCACCACAGCGGCCCAAACCAGCGCTCCACCCACGGCGACCAAGCGCGACAGCGGCGAGCACCGCGTTGTCAGTCGACACGTAGCCGGTTCGGTCACGCCCGCGCCCGCAGCCGCGGGCGCGCCGGCCCGCAAGGCAGAGCGCGGCGCGAAGCACCGGGCGCTACCGCCGGCCAAGCCGACGCAGCCGGTCAGCGGCCCTACCGGAGACACCGGCCCGGCGGACGTGCCGCCCCCGGCGCGACCGCGATGGTCACGGCTCGCGAACGCCCGCGTCGGCGTCGCGCTGGTCGCGGTCTTCGGCCTGCTGGGCGTAGCGCTCGTGTACGGGAACAACGCCCCGAGCCACCGGCCACAGGTGTCCAGCGCAACGCCCGAAACCAACGCCCCGAGCGACCAGACGCAGGCGCCCAGCGCAACGCCCGAAACCAACACCCCGAGCAAACGGCCGCAGGCGCCCAGCGCAACGCCCAAAACCAACACCCCGAGCAAACGGCCAACGCTCAAACTGAAGGACGTCCAGGTACACAAACCGTCGAAGCTGAATTCGGTTCGCCCCGCGGTGGTAGGTGCCAAGCATTTCGTCGACCGGCCGCCCGTCTTCACCAGCCTTCCCGACCCGCTCACCGGAGCAGTGCTGATCCCCGGCGCCAGCGACGACAAGCGACTGACCTCCCCGGCGGACTACCTGGTCTTCGATGTCGCACACGACGCCACCGTGTACGTCGCCTTCGACAGACGCGGAGCACCGGAGGTGGCCAACTGGTGGCCGGCATGGCTGAACCAGCAGGGCTTCAAACGCACTGACATGACCATCCCAACCAACGACAAGGACCAGCGCCACTTCGTCGTGTTCGCCAAAAAGGTGCCGGCGGGACGCGTCACGCTCGGACCAAATGCAGCGACAACCGTGTACTCCACCGGCTACATCACGCTCCTAACCGCTCAGGGATGATGATTCCGTCACAAAGTTACTGAACGCCCCTCACCGGACCGGGCCGCTTCGCGGGGCTGTCAGGTCACATCGGACCTGGGCGAACCATGTGGACGCTCTTGGGAAAGGACTCAGAAGCAGATGACCACGGAAAGCTGAGCCCAGTCGGACGGCATCGCCCCCTCCGTCCCCACCGCTGCGGGCCTACGCACCTCGCGTTTGGCCAAGGGCCGCATCGCTGTCAAGGAGAGGTGGTCGCCGAGTAGTTCGTGGAGGATGTGTTGGTGGCAATGCTGACCCGACTGCCGGACGACGTTCAACTCGACCACGACGGGAAGGTACTCCGCGAGACCGCGGGCATCTCGTGGACGATCCCGCGCCTGCTGGTGAGCCCTCGTCCCGCATCGTGACCCACGATCGGCCGTATGAGACAGGACCCGGGTCGCCGCCACCCATTCACCGACGAGCAGTACACCCCAGCCAACTGCCCGTCGCTGCGCGCCTCAGCCACCCACAGGACACCAGTGGTACATGTCCTACTGCGAACTCGCCAGCTCACGGGCGATGTCGACCCGCGAATGGGCCCCGAGCTTCGCCAGGATATGGGAGACGTGGGTTTCCACGGTACGGCGGGACAGGAACAGTTGGGCGGCGATGTCAGGGTTGGACTGCCCCGCGGTGACGAGGTCGGCGATCTTCCGTTCCGTGGCGGTGAGGGCCTCCCGGCCGATGGTGGGCCGGCGGCGCGGTCCGCGGCGGCCGCGGCGGATGCCGTACGGCCGTAGGCGGGCGTCGGTGCGCATGATGTCCCAGGCCGCCTCGAGCGACGTGTAGGCCTCGACCGCCCGCGCGTACGCGGCCCGCGCCGCAAGCGCGTCGCCGCGTTCGGCGTACAGCACGGCGGCGTTCTCCAGTGCCTGCGCGCCGAACAGGGGGTAGCCGATGCGGTGGAAGGTGTCGGCGGCGGCAAGAATCCCTGCGGGGTCGGCCGCCAGCAGGCCGGCGCAGTAGCCGGCCGCAGCGGTGGTGGCGGGATGCGCCTGCCCCTGGGCGGCGCCGGTTGCCCGGGCCGCGGCGGTGGCGATGGTACGGTCGCCGCAGATCAGCGCGAGGCGGACCACCTCGGCCAACCACATCGGCGTGTCCGGGGTCAGTTGCGGAAACTCGCGGTCCCCCTCGGGATCGAACACGGCCAGCAGGCGAACCAGCGCCTCGGCGGGCCGGCCCTCGCGCTCGGCCGCCAACGCCCAGGCAACCAGCAGGAGGTCGGCGTACAGACGCAAGCCGTTCCCGGGTTTTGTCAGCTCCTCGACGCCGAGGAATTCCCGCTCGGCCGCCGGCAGGTCGTCGCGGTGAACCGCGATCAACGCCCGCACCCCGCGGCCGGCCAGCCGATACGTCATGTCCATCGGCAGGTCGGTAGCAGCCTGCAGCTCCGCCAGCGCCTCGTCCCACCGCCCCCGGTAGAAGCTGTAGTCTGCGATCTTCGCCCGCAGATGCGCCAGCCGGGGCGGAGTGCCGGCACGTTCGGCGAACACCATGGCCTGGCCGAAGGCGTCGTCGGCCTCGGCGGGCCGTCCCAGGTTGTCCAAGCCACCCGCGCGGTTGATCATCACCAGCAGCCGCAGGTCGGCGACCGGCAGTTCATCCCCCAACACCGCCAACGCGCGATCGATGAGCGCCACCTGCGCCGCCACGTCCCGCCGCTGGTTGTGCTCGATGAGGGCCAGGGCGTGCAGGGCGTATCCGACCGCCAGCCGGTCACCGGCCTGGTGCCCCTCGACCTCGGCTCGTGCGGCGGCCGCCCGAGCCTCGTCGAAACGCCCGACGCCGATCAGCGCAAGGGCGCGCAGGGCGTACAGCCGGGCGGTCCAGACCGCTGGCAGTTCCGGCCGCTTCAGCGTGTGCTCGGCGACCTCAACGGCCTGCTCGTACCGCCCCATGCGCATCAGCGCGTACCCGAGGGTCCAGGCCACCCGAGCGGCCACCACGGGATCGCGGCTGAAGGCCAGCACCGGACGGGCGAGCTGCTCGACCTGCTTGTTGTCGCCAAGCTGCGACAGTGCGACCGACAGGTCGGCATCCAGCCGTTCCCGGCGCGGATCGTCGTCAACCGCCCCGCGGACCCGGGTCAACAGGTCGACTGCCACCCGCGGCGCCCGGTAGGTCAAGGCTGCGGCTTCCCGGGCCACCCAATCGATCATCCACTCGTCGGCTGTCACCGGTCCGGCGAGCAACTGCTCGGCCACCCGCTCCACCGGCGCCCCCGCGCCGGCCAGCGCCTGAGCCGCCTGCCGATGCAACGCCGCCCGCAGACTCGCCGGCATCGCCTCGTACAGCGCCTGCCGGATCAGTCCGTGCCGGAACACCAGCCGATTCCCCGACGGCGCCAATACCCCGCCCGCCACCGCCTCATCCACCACGGCCATCAACTCGGTCGCCGGCTGCCCGGAGACCACCGCCAGGTCATCGGCCGTGAACGCGGAACCCAACACCGCCGCCAGCCCCAGCACCGACCGGGGCCGCTCCGGCAAGAACCCCAACCGCCGCCCGATCGCCTCCGGCAACGACCCCGGCCACTCCCCCGCACCCGTCAACTCGGCCACTCCCGCCACCACGGTGATTCGGGACTCCCGGATCAATGCATCGACCGCCTCGCGGGCATAAAGCGGATTTCCCCCCGCCTGCCCCGTCAGCGCACCCAACGCCCCGCTCGGCACCGCGCCCACCAATTCGCCCACCACCTCGATCACCTGAGGTGCCGACAACGCTCCCAGCGGCAGCACCGTCGCCCCCTGCTCCACGAGGTCCCGCCGCGTTGCGGCCACTTCCGGCCGGCGTGGCAGCGGCCGGCACGCCGCCACCAGCAGCAACGGCGCCTGGGCGGCGGTCCGACCCAACCGCGACCACACCGACAGGCTCGCCTCGTCCGCCCACTGCACGTCATCCAGCACCAATACCACCGGTGCCGCCGAACACAACCGATCCACCAACGCCAGGACCTGCTCGGCCAACAACGCCGCCACATCTCGCGGCGTCACCAGCTCCGTCCTTCCCTCCCCCCGCAACAACCTCACCAACGGCGCCCGCAACGGATCCACCGAATCCCGCCCCACCAGCAGCGCATCCAGCAACACCTGCAACGGAAACGGCGGCAGCAACTCCGGCGCAGACCCCGCGTACACCACACACCCCAACCGCGCTGCCTCATCTATCGCCGCCGAGATCAGGGTCGACTTCCCGATCCCGGGTTCGCCGTCCACCCACACCATCCCGCCTCGGCCCTCAGCCACCCCCGCAATCAGCTCTCGCAAGACCGCCAACTCGACATCCCGACCGACCATTGCCGAGGCAGGTGAACGCATGCCGTCACGATAGGGCGACCAGCGGCGCAACGCGCCCCGAGGAGCAGCCCTGGGCGCAGGATTTCACCTGAACGCCCACGCATCTCCACCGATGGTGGGAAACGATCCCGGACACTCAACCCGACTCAGAGGCCTTCCACCGTGATCATGCTGGTCGGCCGGTTCGCCGGATTTGGCGGGCTAAGTGACCAGCTGCGGCCTTGGGCGACGCGACCCCTGCGGCGGCCGACGCCCCGGTCCGCCGCACAGCCAGGGTCGCCAGCGACCCGGCAGCGACGGCGTGAGGCAGCAGCCCCGTCGGCCCTGCACCAGGCCGCAATGCGGAGGCGTACAGCCTCTACGTCAGCTTCTCGGCCCTGAAGGGGCCGAGCTTGCAGATCGTGCTCGATGCTGGCTGTATCGGTCACGCCGCGTTCGGCAGGCTGACTGCTGCCCA
>NZ_JBVJGT010000064.1:0-38030 GCF_055587185.1 Micromonospora sp. NPDC048040
GAAAACTTCCTTGTTGTTACTTTTCGGGCGGGGAAGGAATACTTCGGGGCGGGGGGGGTCGCGCGGGGGGGGGGGGGGGGGTTTTTTTTTTTCCCCCCCCCCCCCCCCCCCCCCCCCCCACCGTCCCCTCAGAAGTGGTACGCGGTGTGGTACTCGGGCACGACCACCCGGCTGCGCGGGGAGACCCGCCGCACCGCCGCGATCAGCCCGTCGAGCCGCTCCCGGTCCTTCGGCTCCACGGTCACCGGGTTGCGCAGCTCCGTCTCGAAGTTGTCGAAGTGCACCGGCACCACGACCTTCGGCCGGTCCAGCGCGTCGAGCAGCCGCTCGACGTAGTCGGCGGTGGCGGTGGTGCTCGGCAGCGCCACCATGGCCACGTCGGGGGCGAGGCCGGTCAGGTTCCGCGCGACGAAGTCGCTCGCCCCCATGAAGAACACCGACGGTCCGTCGGCCACCCGCACCTGGTACGCCAGCGTGTCCCCCTCCGGCAGGTCCGCGATGGTGGCCGGCTGCGCCGGCTGGCTGACCCGTACGCCGGGGAACGCCATCGAGTACGACGCGTTGCGGCTGTGCAGCGAGCTGATCACCTCCACGGTGTAGGCGCCGAAGTCCAGCACCTCCCCGCCCCGGACCGGGCTGAGCTTCCCCGACGGCAGCCCGTACGCCAGCCCGAGGTGGTAGGCGGTCAGCGTGCCGACGACCCGGGCGCCGGTGCGGCCGGCGATGTGCGGCACGTCCATGTAGTGGTCCCAGTGGGTGTGCGTGACGAGCACCGTCTCGGCCCGGTCCACGAGGGAGTCCACCACGTCGGTGCGGACCTTCAGCGGCGCGGCCGTGTCGAAGGCGCCCTTGAACAGCCCGGTGTCGATGCGGCTGAGGAAGGGGTCGACCAGGACGGTGCGGTCGCCGATGTCGATGCGCCAGGCCGTCGTACCCCACCAGCGGAAGCTGACCGGGCCGCGGCGGGGGCCGGCCGGTGCGGCGGCGACCGGGGCGGTGGCCGGCGGCGCGGCCTGCGCCGGGCCGGCCAGGGCGGCGCCGGCGAGCCCGCCGGCGGAGACCAGCGCGGTGCTGGCGGCGGCGTCGCGGAGGAAGCGGCGGCGGTCGAGGTTGGGCATGCGGAACTCTCCCCGTCGTGGTGCTGATCGGTCGGTGCCGAGCCAATCAGCACGTCCCCCGCCCGGTCCAAGATCCACGGCCGGAACGGCCGATACCCGCCGGCATATCGGACCAGCTCAGCGAGGCCCGACGCGGCTCGTTCCGGCCGGAAATCAGCGGGCGCGCAGCGCCTCGACGGCGGTGCGGGCCGCCTCGCCCATCGCCAGGTCGACGTCGATGCGGCGGGTGGCGAGGTGGGCGGCGCGGGCGAAGACGGCGATCGCATACCGGCCGCCGTCGGGGTACTCGGCCACGCCGGCCTCCAGGTGCAGCCCCGGCAGGCTGCCGGTCTTGCCGGCCACCCGCACCCCGGGCGGGAAGCCGGCGGCCAGCCGGGTCCAGAAGAGCTGCCGGGCCATCCAGCCCCGAACCATCGCGCAGGCCCCGGGCGGGCCGGCCTCGTCCCGCCAGACCAGGCCGAGCAGCCGGGTGATCTCGCGGGCGGTGCTCGACGTGGTGTGCGCGGGGTCGAACACCCGCATCGCGCGGACCCGCTCGGCGGGCAGGGTGGGGAAGATCCGGGCGAAGTCCGCCTCGGTGCGCGCGCCGACGTCGGCGAGCATCATCTCCACCAGGTGCCGGGGGCCGCCGACGATCCGGGTGCGCGGCAGCCCCAGCTCGGCGGCGAGCATCGGCAGCACGTCCGCGCCGACCCGGCGCAGCAGCAGGTCGGCGGCGGTGTTGTCGCTGACCGACATGGCGAAGTAGGCCAGGTCCCGCAGCGACACCTCGGCGTCGTCGGCGCAGCCGGCGATCCCCCACCCGCCGAGCCGGTCGGCGGCGGTGACCAGCACCCGTTCCTGCGGGTCGAGCTGGCCGGCGACGACCTGCCGCGCGAACTCCAGCACCAGCAGGATCTTGAAGATCGAGGCGATCACCACCTGCTCGTCGGCCCGGATCGCCACCTCCCGCCGGCCGCCGGGCTGCCCCGCGCCGTCGTCGGCCGCGTCGAGGTCGACCACGTGCAGGCTGCCGGTGATCCCGACCCGTTCGAAGATCTCCGCGATCCGCTCCGTCACCACGCTACGCACGGTAGCCGCCGCCCACGTCGGGGCACTGGCGTAGGGTCCGGCCGTGGACCTGCTCCGGCACCTGCGGCACTTCGTGGTGGTCGCCCGCGAGCTGCACTTCGGCCGGGCCGCCGAGCTGCTCGGCATGGCCCAGCCGCCGCTGAGCCAGTCGGTGCAGCGCCTGGAGCGGGAGCTGGCGGTCGAGCTGTTCGACCGGTCCCGCCGCCAGGTGCGCCTGACCACCGCCGGTCAGCTGCTGCTCGGCGAGGCCGAGGAGCTGCTCGCCGGGGAGGGCCGGCTGCGCAACCTGATGCGCCAGGTGCGCGAGGGGGTGTCCGGGGTGCTCCGGGCGGGGGTGCCCCCGGAGACTCCCGCGGTGACCCTGCGCGAGCTGCTCGACCGGCTGGCCGACCGGGCGCCCGGGCTCGACGTGGACCTGCACGAGCTGACCAGCGGCGAGCAGGAGCGGATGCTGGCCGAGGGGCGGCTGGACGTGGGCCTGCTCCACCACCCCGTCACCGACGAGGGGCTGCGCCTCGGCGCCGCCGTCGACGTACCGCTGGGGGTGCTGCTGCCGCGGGCGTCGCCGCTGGCCCGGGGACGGGAGGTGGAGCTGGCGGCGCTGGCCGGCCTGGACCTGGTCACCGCGCCCCGGGCCACCGCGCCCGGCTGGCACGACCACCTGCTCGACGTCTGCCGCCGGCACGGCTTCGCGCCGGCGCGGGTCCGCCCGGCGCGCAACCCCGAGTTCCTCTTCGGGCTGGTGCTGGCCGGCGGCGGGGTCGCCGTCGAGCCCGCGGCGACGGCCCGCCGGGAACCCCGGATCGCCTGGCGGCCGATCGCCGGGTCGCCGCTGGTCAAGCGCACGTCGGCGGCCTGGCCGCGCCGGTCCGCGCACCCGGCCGCGCCGATGTTCGGGCAGCTCGCGGCGGAGGTGCTGGCCGACGGGTCCGCACCCCCGGCGCCGCCGCCCGTGCCGGCGCCCCGGCCCTGGCCGGTGCTCTTCGACGAGCCGACCTGAGGCCGGGATCACCGGTTGGAACACCTCGGTTCAGGGGTACGCCAGGGGATGGCCCGCCGGGCGTGGAAGCGGTTCCGCGTACCCGGCTTCGTGACGACCGGCGAAGGAGCCCCGATGGCGAACGCGATCCCCATCATCTCCCTGAACGACGGCAACACCATCCCGCAGCTCGGCTTCGGGGTGTTCCAGATCGACCCGAAGGACACCGTCGCCGCGGTCCGCAAGGCCCTGGAGGCCGGCTACCGGCACATCGACACCGCCGAGATGTACGGCAACGAGGCGGAGGTGGGCCAGGCGGTCCGCGAGTCAGGGCTGGACCGCGACGAGGTCTTCGTGACCAGCAAGTTGAGCAACGCCTTCCACCGGCCCGACGACGCCCGCCAGGCGTTCGAGTCGACGCTGGCCGCGCTGAAGATGGACCACATCGACCTGTTCCTGATCCACTGGCCGCTGCCCACCCTCTACGACGGCGACTTCGTCTCGACATGGAAGACGCTGGAGGAGTTCCAGCGCGACGGCCGGGCCCGCTCGATCGGGGTGTCGAACTTCCAGGTGCCGCACCTGGAGCGGCTGGCCGCCGAGGCGGACGTGGTGCCGGCGGTCAACCAGGTCGAGGTCCACCCGTACTTCGGCAACGAGGAGGTACGCGCGTACGGCCACCGGCACAACATCCTCACCGAGGCGTGGTCGCCCATCGCGCAGGGCAAGGTGCTGAGCGACCCGACGGTGATCGACGTCGCCGACCTAGTCGGCCGGACTCCGGCCCAGGTGGTGCTGCGCTGGCACGTGCAGCGCGGCGACATCGTCTTCCCGAAGTCGACCACCCCGGAGCGGATCGAGGAGAACGTCCGCATCTTCGACTTCGAGCTGGACGACGCGGCGATGGAGCGGATCACCGGGCTGGACCGGGGCGAGGCCGGCCGCCAGGGCGGGCATCCGGACACCTTCGACTACCTACCGGCGTAACACGACACGGCGAGACGGCGCAGGTAGAAGGGGGCCGGACGGCCCTCTCCCACCGTACGAAAGGACAGCGCCGCCGCGATGATGCGCCGCACTCCTCTGGTCCTGTTCTCGTTGCTGGCCCTGGCCGGGTCCGCCGCATGCGCCCCCGGCCGGGCCGCCGACACCCCCCGCTGGTCCGCGCCGACGCCGGCGTCGTCGGCCTCGCCGACCGCGTCGCCGCCGCGCCCCGCCCCGACCTCCACCACCGAGGTACGCAGCCGGGTCACGGCGGCGATGCTGACGCTGGGCACGGAGTTCCACCCGGAGACGGCGGAGCACACCGAGGAGAACAGCGACGCGTGGAAGCTGATCTCGCTGTGCCGGGACGCCCTGCCCTCGGACCGCAGGCGCACCGCCCACCGGGAGCGGATCTGGGACGGCGAGACCGTGTGGATCCGGCAGTACGTGGTCGGCTACCTCAAGGTGCCCGGCCGCAAGCTCGCCGACGAACTGCGGGCCGTCCTGAAGACGTGCGAGAAGTACGAGGTGCCGGACGACGGCCGCACGTCGGTGATCGTGCAGCCGTCGCCCCCGCCGGCGCCGAACGGCCCGGACGTCGTGACGTTCTGCGAGAAGCTGATCGGCCAGGCCACGCGCCACCAGTGCACGCTGTTGCTGGCCCGGGGCAACTTCGTGGTCCAGGTGGACGTCTCGGCGGCCGACGGTGACCTGGCCGCCGGCGCCGCGCTGCTCGCCAAGGTGGCCCCGCTGGCGACCACCGCGCTGGAGAAGGCCGCCTGAGCCTCCGCCGCGAGCGTGCGGCCGGGCCGGCCGGCGGTACGGTGGGCCGCGCTGCGGCACCTCGACGTGGCCCTGGTCGCGCAACTGGTCATGCCGCCCGGCCGGCTCGGCTACACGCCGGACCTGCTCACCCCGAAGCCGCCGCTGGGCCCGCCCGACGCCGTGTTCGACGAGCAGTTGGCGGCGGCCGAGGCGACGTCAGCCAACGAGGTGGCCGTGCAGGTGCACGAACGGTTCCCGGCCGGCCGGATGCCTGTGTGCATATGGCTCTCCTTCCGTCGCCACCAAGGACGACGGGCCGGGCCGCAAGGTTGAGCGGTGCCGCCGAAAATCGCGTGACGATCCGTCGGGCCGCCCGGGCTATGCGGTCAGGTCGAGGCGCCAGTCGTTGGAACGCATGAGGTGCCCGCGCGGGTACTCGAACTCGGTCTCGCCGAGCAGCGTGAAACCCGCCTTACGGCAGACCGCGTTGGACAGGGCATTGTCGACCGACGGGTAGGCGTGCGCGAAGCGGTGGGTCCGCCGGGCGCGGGCCACCGCCACCGCCGCGCGCACCGCTGCCGTCGCCAGCCCCCGGCCCTGGTGCCCGGGCAGGATCGCCCAGCCCAGCTCGTAGACCCGCTGGTCGCGCCAGTCCCGCGCCCAGTAGCCGACGCTGCCCACCCTGGCCCCGTCGGGCAGCACCACGGCATACATGCAGCCCTGACCGGTGTCGCCGAAGCGCACGTAGCGCCCGTGCCGGGCGAGCACCTGCTCGTCGGTCTCCGGCCCGCCGGTGTGCGCCCGGATCTCCGGTGCGTTGAGCTGCCGCAGCAGGTCGAGGTCGCCCTCGCTCCACGGCTCGATGCGCACGTCGGTCATCGTGCCCCCTCTTCTCCGCCGATGCAGTCAAACAGCCACCACCGACGAACCGCGGTTCCGACCGGCCCGAGCGGGTCGGACCGGCAGACCGCGGCTACCTGGGGCCCGGACGCGGCTGCGCCTCGCGAGGCCCGCTAGATCCGATCTGGCGGGCCGCCGGCCGCCGTCTCGCGCCTGACGGGTGGGACCGGAGCGGCCGGGAGGAGGAAGCGTGGACCCACTGCGACTGGCCGTGATCATCGGCAGCACCCGGGAGGGACGGGTGGGCGACCGGGTAGCCCGCTGGTTCGTCGACCGGGCGGACGCACACGACGGGCTGGCGGTCACCGTGGTCGACCTCGTCGACTACGACTTCCCCGCCGGCTACCCGGCGGAGCCGACCCCGGCGATGCGCGCGTTCGCCGGGCAGGTGGGCCGGGCGGAGGCGTTCGTCGTGGTCACCCCGGAGTACAACCACAGCTTCCCCGCGTCGTTGAAACAGGCGATCGACTACGCGTACGACGAGTGGCAGGCGAAGCCGGTCGGTTTCGTGTCGTACGGCTGCGGTTCTGTCGGCCTGCACGCCGTCGACCAGCTCCGGACGGTCTTCACCGCCCTGCACGCCGTCACGATGCGTGACATCGTCGGCGTGGACCTGCTCTGCGGCGAGCCGACGCCGCTGGCCACCGACCAGTTGCGCCGGGCCGCCCGCGTGCTGCTCGACCAGCTCTGCTGGTGGGGCCTGGCCCTGCGTGACGGCCGCGCCGCTCGCCCTTACGTCTCCTGACAGTTCGCGAAGGAAGGTAGGGATCATGAATAGACGCAGCACCGGCCTGGCCATCGAGGCCGAGGGGCTGACCCGCTCGTTCGGGGACACCCGGGCGCTGGACGGCCTGGACCTCGCGGTGCCCGCCGGCACCGTCTACGGGGTGCTCGGCCCGAACGGCGCCGGCAAGACCACGGCGGTACGGGTACTGGCCACGCTGCTGCGCCCCGACGGCGGGCGGGCGCGGGTGTTCGGCCACGACGTCGTCCACGAGGCCGACGCCGTCCGGGCCCGGGTCAGCCTCACCGGCCAGTACGCCTCGGTGGACGAGGACCTGACCGGGCTGGAGAACCTGATCCTGCTCGGTCGGTTGCTCGGGCACGGCAAGCCGGCCGCGCGGCAGCGGGCGGACGGGCTGCTCGCCGCGTTCGGGCTGACCGAGGCGGCCGACCGGCAGGTCAAGAAGTACTCCGGCGGCATGCGGCGGCGCATCGACATCGCCGCGAGCATCCTCAACACCCCGGACCTGCTGTTCCTCGACGAGCCGACGACGGGGCTGGACCCGCGCAGCCGCAACCAGGTGTGGGAGATCGTCCGGGCCGTGGTGGCGCACGGCACCACGGTGCTGCTGACCACGCAGTACCTGGACGAGGCCGACCAGTTGGCCGGCCGGATCGCGGTGGTGGACCACGGCCGGGTGATCGCGGAGGGCACCCCGGGCGAGCTGAAGTCCTCGGTCGGTTCCGGCACCGTCCACCTGCGACTGCGGGACGCGCACCAGCGGCCCGAGGCGGAACGGCTGCTGCACGCGGTGCTCGGCGTGCCGGTGCAGCTCGAGCCCGACCCGGTGGCGCTGACCGCCCGGGTCGGCGGCGAGGGCGGCGACCTCGACGCCAGCGAGCAGGCCGCGCGGGTCCTCGGCGACCTGGCCCGCGCCGGCATCGTCGTCGACAACTTCTCCCTCGGCCAGCCGAGCCTGGACGAGGTCTTCCTGGCCCTGACCGACCACGCCGCGGTCGGCGCCGACGAGCGGGACGAGCAGCTGGAGGCAGCCCGATGAGCAGCAACGCCACCACCACGACCGGGCCGGCCCCGTCGGTCTACGTACCGTCGGCGGATGCGCTGGCGACCGTCCTCGCGCCCGGCACCCGGCCGTCCCGCCCGAGCCCGCTGTCGGCGTCGCTGACGTTCGGCTGGCGGGCCATGTTGAAGATCAAGCACGTGCCGGAGCAGCTGTTCGACGTGACGGCGTTCCCGATCATCATGGTGCTGATGTTCACGTACCTGTTCGGCGGCGCCCTCGCCGACAGCCCTCGGGACTACCTGCAGTTCTTCCTGCCCGGCATCATGGTGACCAGCGTCGTGATGATCACCATGTACACCGGGGTGGGCCTGAACACCGACATCGAGAAGGGCGTCTTCGACCGGTTCCGGACGCTGCCGGTGTGGCGGCCCGCCGCGCTGGTCGGCATGATCTTCGGCGACGTGCTGCGGTACGTGCTGGCCGCCGTGGTCATCCTCGGCGTCGGGCTGGTGCTGGGCTTCCGCCCCGACGGCGGGCTGCTCGGCGTGCTGGGCGGCATCGGCCTGCTGGTGGTCTTCTCGTTCGCGTTCTCCTGGGTCTGGACGTTCTTCGGCCTGGTGCTGCGCAGCGAGAAGTCGGTGATGGGGGTCAGCATGATGGTGCTGTTCCCGCTGACCTTCCTGAGCAACGTCTTCGTCGAGCCGGCCACCATGCCGGGCTGGTTGCAGGCGTTCGTGAAGGTCAACCCGATCACCCAGCTGGTGGCGTCGGTGCGGGGCGTGATGTCGGATACGCCCGACGCGTCGAGCACGATGTGGACGCTGGTGTGGAGCGCCGGGTTCCTGGTGGTCTTCGGCGTCCTGACGATGTACCGCTACAACCGCCGCTGATCCCGGCGACGACGGGCACCGCCACGGCCGTGGTGGTGCCCGTCGTCGATTCGGTCGCCGGCTACGAGTTGACCCGGACCGTGATGGCCGTGCCGCCGGCAGCGGTGACCCGTACCTCGGTGGCGTCGGCGGGTAGCAGCGCCGCACCACTCCCGGCATCCTGCCACCGCCCGGCGCCGACCCGGTAGCTCAGCGCCGCGCCCTCGGCGGCGACCAGGACACCCTGCCCGTCCGGCAGCCGCAGCCGCACCGGCAGCGGCGCCTTCCAGTCGATGAACCCGCTGGCCGCCGGTTGGAAGGGCGCGTCGCCGCGGGCGAGCAGTGCGATTGCGCGGGCGGGGTCGTCGTCGTACTGAATGGTCATCTACAGCGAAGCCACCTCGGAGGCGACCCAAGCCGCCTTGAAGCGACTTGGTGGGCGGCTCGGTCCCTGTCCGTAGTCAGCCGACCGAAGCCAGCAAATCCTCAGCCAAAGCAGAAGCAGCGGCCGAAACGACGGGGGGATCTCCGATACCTTCCTCAGCTCTTCCCGCCATTACCGATCCGAGCGCATCGGGGCCTGCCGCGAATAGTTTCGCAGCAAATCCCAGGGCTTGGTCAGTAACTTGTCCAGCTAGATCATCAGCCCGCAGCTCCCGTAGCTTGACAGCAAGCTGCTCGGTTGGCACGGCTACGAGCAGACGGTAGATATCGTGCGCGTCCTTGTCCACAAGGCGCATAGGCGTTTCCTGCCGCTCGCCGATCTTGTGCAACTTGGCCACGAGCAAAGCGGCAGGGCCTGCAACATTGGCCACATAGACCCGGTTGTCCCCCGGAGCGAGCGCATGTATTTCAACCGCATCATGGTCGACGACCGCAGCCTCCAATCCGACCGCTCTCCTCGCAGCACTTTTGGAGTGAGGTGGGATTTTCGCTGCGCGGCGACTTGATCCACCAGCAAGCGCTTCCGGAACCATCAGGTCAACGGGAATGCCTTTGGGGTTCAGCCACGCTCCAGGCTGGTGCGCTTGAACATCGAGATGAAAGCCGGCTGCGCGCATGGCCTCCTCCAGCAACGGCTCCTGCGGGAGCGCACGTGCGTCGAGCGCAAGGTCACAATCCTTGGTCGCCTCTGCTAAGGCGATCGGCGCGGCCCCCGTGTGCAGATATATGGCTTGCGCTCCCACTACGACCACAGCATCGGCATGCTCGCGGAGGGCTTCCAGTGCATCCAGTAACGCGCTGCGTGCGGCTACCAGTAGGTCAGCGTCGCCAAGCCCGCTCATGCTTCTCCATCCAATCAAGGAGTTCTTGCCCCTCAGCAGGAGTCCGCCCAGGACCTGTTAATAGATCGACAGCAGCTTGGCTCGGAGCCACATAAAATAGACCGTCATCCTGCACCAGTCGATCGAATACGACGTCATATCTGCCATGAGCGACAAGTACGTTTGCGCCGGTATCAACGGCGCGCAGCTTGAGTTTTTCGGCGGCTTGGTCTACGTCGTCTACATAAACCATCGCTAGTTTGGCAGGAGCATAGGGCGCTAAGCGATGGGCCGCCAGAGAACCAGTTAATGCGTAGCGCAATCCTTGGGCTCCCCGCAGGCTTTCCTGCAACGCCGGCAGACCTCGCGGACTCAAGTAAGAGGTGACAGTGTTGCTGCGCTGAAAACCGTAATCCTCGCTCCATCGCTCTAGGATTCGACGCCACTCGACGTCCACTATCGGGCCGCGTCGATCACGGCTAACAAGCGCTTCGCGCTCAAGGAACTCAACCACTCGGTACGTCGCACCTGTCGACGCCCCAGACAGGCGTATCAAGTCCGGAACGGTCATGGGCTCAGCGATATCGACCAAGGCACGCACAACACGGGCTGCTGGAGACCCCTGCAAGGTTCCGCGCGGCCTGCCTGGCCCCCGCCAGGGATCTCGATCAGCGCCCCTGTCACGCAGGTATATCGCTGGACGTTCAAGCAAGATGTGCATGTTCCCAGTAGCGTCGACGTAGGAAACCCTGCGTTCTTCTAGCCATGCGCGAGCGGAAGACCCGATGTATCGCGCGGCGAGCATAGGCGCCGGACGAGCGACGTGAGGCAGACTGTAGGAGCGAAGTTGGTCAAGGGCCGCGGCAAGATCGCTCGTGACGACTGAGCGCTTTGCCTCAATGAAGAAGACCGCTTGCGTCCCATCAGGAGCGGTTAACTCGGCTACACCGTCGATCCGGCGGTCCACCTCTTGACCAACAAGGCGGATCGACCATCCAGGCGGCAGGCGATCCTCCACGAGCGCCACGGCGCGGCGGAGGACATCGACCTCGCGCTCCGGCGGCGCATCAAAGGAAGCTTTGCGTGAGGATTGCACGCCTCACCCCCATCACTGGGTTCGGGTAATTAGCTAGTTCCGTTCCGAACGGAAACATCCTATATCCAGAACCCGGCAAGGTCGACCATCGCGTCGAAACCCGGCGCGCTGCCTCCCTGACCAGGCGAGATCCAGAGACGAAACGCTAGGAAGACGCGACTCCACCTGGAGAGAGTCGCGGTTGAGCGCACACCTCGCAGCCGCCTCTGGCCACCTCGTCCTGGGCGGCCCAACTCGCATGACTGCTGTACTTCACCGCTGTACAAGATCCAAAAAGGCCGTCTCCCGCGACGGGAAACGGACTGGGTGGAGCTGAGGGGATTTGAACCCCTGACCCCCTCGATGCGAACTAGAGGCGCCAGGGCGGCGGCTCGGGCGGGAGGTAGCGGCAGGTGCCGCCGGTGGAGACGGTGTTGCGCAGGTGGGTGGCGAGCGCCGGGTGCCGGTCGTCGAGCTTGCGCAGCACGTCCCGGATGCGGGCGGTCACCGTCTTGCGGGCGCGCTCGGCCTCGTCGCCGAGGCGGCGGCTGCGGCCGGCCAGCCCGGCGGCGGCCCGCAGCTCGGCGAGCAGGGCCGCCCGTTCGGCGTCGAGGGCGGCCACCTTCGCCTCGTCGCCGCGCCCGGCGGCGCGGTCGATCTCGGCGTCCAGCCGCTCCAGATGCCGGCGGTAGCGTGCCTTCGCCTCGTCGTCGAGGACCGGGTCGCCGCCCATCCGGCGGGCGGCGACGAGTTCCGGCCCGGCCGCCGGGTCGAGCAGCTCGACCGCCGCGACGTCAACGCCGGGCCGGGCCAGCAGCAGGTGCAGGTCGTGCAGGCCCTTCGCGTCGGGCAGGTGCACGACCGTGCCCGCGTAGGCGAGCTGCCAGACCGGGCCGTCGCGGCGGAACTCGTACGCCTCGACCGGCGGCTGCCCCACGACGGGCCCTGCGGACGGGGGCCGGCCCTGTGGCACGGGAGCAGCCGGCGCGGACGCGGCGGCAGCGTGGTGTCGCCCATCCGGAAGGACGGCCACGTGCTGCCGCCAGGCCGAAGGGATGGCCGGTGTGGGCGCGGCGGTCGTGCCGCCGGCCACCTGGCGCATGCCGAGCGTGGCGGCGTCCCGGGCGGCGGCGGCGCGCAGCGCGGTGGCGGCGGTCGCGTCGCCGGGACGGTCACGCCCGGCCAGCGCGTCCGCCAGCGCGGCGCGGGCCAGCACCGACCAGGGGCGGGCGCCCATCCGGTCGGCGGCGTCGCGGGCCGCGGCGAACCCGGCCACCGCGTCGTCCCAGCGCTGCTCCGCCGCGTCGACGGCGGCGAGCCAGTGGTCGACCGGGCCGCTGACGTCGCAGCCGAACAGCGCCGTCATCCACTGCCCGCGGTGCGGCCGCAGGGCCTGCCGGGCCTCGGCGCAGCGGTCGGGGTCACGGGTGGCGGCGGCGACCTGGGCGCGCAGCCGCAGCCACAGCGGCGCCACCATCCGGCTGTACGTGGTGCCGTCGGCCTCGATCCCGGCGGTCAGTCGCAGTGCCGTCGCGCCGTCGCCGCGCTCGGCCGCGGTGATGGCCCGGACGACCTGTAGGTAGGGGTGGTCGCCGGGGTCCAGCCCGTCGAGCAGGGCGTCGGCCTCGTCGTGCCGGCCTTGGAGCAGCAGCCACGACCAGCGCAGGTGATGGCCCATGAAGGCGCTCTCGGAGTGGTCCCACTCGGACAGCTCGTCCAGCTCGGCGAGCAGCTCGCCGGCGCGGGTGAAGTCGCCCCGGAACCCGGCGATGATGCCGTCGTCGATGGTCGCGCCGATCCGGTGCCGGGCGTCGCCCTCGCGTGCTCCGGTGACGAACGTGGTGAGTTCGTCGTGGTATCGCGGATCGCCGAGTTCCAGCAGCGCCACCCAGCGCAGCGAGGTCGCCCAGAGCTGGGTCTCCCGGTCGCCGGTCCGCCGCGCCACCTCGCGGATCTCGGCGGTGATCGCGGCCCGGTCGATGGCCGTGCCGAGCCCCCAGGTGGTGTCGTGCCGGGCCCACAGGCTGAAGGTGAGCGCCTCGTCGTCCCGGCCGCGCCGGGCGAGCGACTCGGTGGCGGTGATCAGGTCGGTGACGAGTGTGCCGGCCGCGAGGGTGGCCGCCGGCTCGCCGATCAGCCGCCGGTACGCCTCCCGCAACAGGCCGTCCGCGTCCGGCGTGCGCGCGGAGCCGGACTGGTGGCGGTGCCGGTGGACGGTCAGGGCGACGCGGGCCAGCACCACCGGGTCGTCGACCGTCAGGGCCAGCGTGGCGGCCTCGGCGACGAGGTGTCTGGCCTCGGCGCTGTCGCCGCAGTGGTGCAGCAGCTGGCCCAGCTCGACCATGATCTTCACTCGCCGGGTCGGGTCGTCGGCGACCTCCAGCGCCCTGCGGAAGTGGACGATCGACTCGTCCACGGCCAGCCGGCCACTCGCGTCCCGGGCGGCGGCCACCAGCAGTTCGGTCGCTCGGGCCGGTGCGAGCGCGTCGCCGGCGAGGTGGGCGTGGCGGGCCAGGTCGGCCGGGATCAGCCGCTCGGCGAGCGCCGCCGACCCGTCGACCGCCCGGACCACGGCGGCGTGCCGGGCCCGCCGGTCGCCGTCGGCGAGCCCGTCGTAGAGGGTCTCCCGGACCAGGTCGTGGGCGAAGGCGAAGCGACCGCCGTTGCGGGCCAGCACGAGCCGGGCGGTCACCGCGCGGTCGAGGAGGCGGTCGACCTGCGCCGCCGGGGCGCCCGCGGTGGCCGCGAGGACCTGGCGGTGGAACTCGCGGCCCAGCACGGCGGCGACGGTGAGCAGGTCGGTCACCGGCGCGGGCAGTTGGGCGAGCCGCCGCCGCACCGCCTCCCGTACGCCGGGCGCGATCGTGCTCACCTGGCCGTCGGCGCGCCACAGCCGGGCGGTCTGCTCCACGAAGAACGGGTTGCCGCCGGTGCGCCGGTGCACCTCGTCGACGAGGTCGACGTCCGGCTCGCGGCCGGCGGTGCGGGCCATCAGCGCGCCGACCTCGTCGCGGGACAGGCCGGTGAGGGTGATGCTGGTCGCCTTGGCCACGAGGGGCATCAGCAGCGGGCGCAGCGGGTGGTCGGCGGCCTCCACCTCGGCGTCGCGGTAGGTGCCGACCAGCAGCAGCCGTTCGAACCAGGTGTGCTGGGCGGCGAACTGGAGCAGCCGCATCGAGGCCGGGTCGGCCCAGTGCAGGTCGTCGAGGACGACCATGACCGGCCGGCGCTGGGAGACCGCGACGAGCGCGGTGGTCACCGCGTCGTAGAGGTCGAATTCCTCCCGGTCGGCCTGGTCGTCCCCGCTGCCGCCGGCCGGCCCGCCGATCGCCTCGCGGATCGTCTCGCGGATGGCCCGGTCGGCCGCCGCGCCGGTCGTCTCGCCGAGCAGGGCGGCCAGGCCCGGCTCGGCGGCCTCCCGCGCCACCGCCCAGTCGTCGGGCGAGCGGCGCAGCGCGCGCAGCACCTGCACCCACGGCCAGTAGCCGGGCGCGCTGTCGGAATCCCAGCAGGCCGCGCCGAGCACCAGGGCGCCGTGCTGGCGGGCCTCCCTCGCGGCGGCGGTGACCAGCGTGGTCTTGCCGATGCCGGGCTCGCCGGCGACCAGGACGAGGCCGCCGTGGCTGGCGGCCGCCCGGTCGACCTCGGCGCGCAGCAGGCCCGCGGGGTGCTCCCGCCCGATGACGACCTCGCCGAACCGCGGCTCCATGACGCCCCGACCGTAGCGGAACCGTCGGACATCCCGCCGCCTCCGACCCGGCGAGCGGATCGTCTGGCGGCGGGCTTCGTCGGCCCGCGCCCGGTCAGCCGGGCACCGGTACCACGTGGGAGCAGGCGGCGCGGGCCACCCGGCCCCGTTCGGCGTACCACCGGCAGGCCCCCGGCGGCTCCGGCGTGGCGTTTCCGCGGCGCGATCAGGGGAAGTCGCCGTGGCGCCCGCTTTTGTCGTGCGGTCGTGCCGACCTGCGCCGAGAGCGGCGAACGGAGGGAGACGCCATGTTCGAGATAGTCGCCCAGGAGGACTTGAAGATCGACTGGGCGCAGATGCCCACCTACAACACGATCATGGCGCTCGCCGCGGGGGTCGGCCTGCTGCTGGTCGTGGCCCTCGGTTGGCAGATGATGAAGGACAGACCGCTCGCCACCGAAGGGTGGGCGATCGCCTTCGCGATCCTGGGTACGATCCTCACCCTCACGGGCCTGCACATGACGCTGACCTGGCCGCTGGCACCCGGGGGTTTCGCCTTCGACAACATCATCTTCGGTGAGCCGTCCCTGGGCTTCGGGGTGCTGATGCTCGGCGCGGCAATCATCCTGTGGCGGCGGGGTGAGATCTTCGCCGAGGCGTCGCTGGAGAACGGCGGCCTCCGGACGGAACAGGCGCGCCGACTGCTGTGGCCGATCTCGATCTTCGTGTTCGCGCTCGGCCTGGCCTGTTTCGGCATCGCGGCAGCCGGCTGGACGTACACGCTCTTCGCGGCGCCGCCGCAGGAGCCGATCTCGGGGGAGTTCGCGGAGTACCCGGAGGTCGAGGCCGCCTTCATCTCCGGCCTGTACGTCCTGGTGGGGATCGGCTCGGTCCTCGCCCCGTTCGCCCTGCTCAAACTGAACCGCGTGCTGCTGGGGATCATCGGCGTGGTGTGGGCGATCGCCGGCGCCATCTTCACTCTCTTCGGAGCATTGAACTACTTCACCCACATCGGGCTGATCGTCAACACGATGTGAGGCGGGTGAGCCGACGGGCCAGGCCGTTACCGGCGCCAGGGCGCCGGCCCGGGCGGGTGCGCTGCGGTCGTTCACCCTGGCCGGCAACCGGTCGACCAGCGGCGGCGCACTGCTGCTCAGCTACGCGCGTGCCGTCGGCTGAGGGAACGACGCGGGGGCGGCGGCCGACTCCGACCGCTCGGCCACCGCCACGCCGGTCGCGGCGAGGACCACGCAGCCCGCCGCCAGCAGGTACGCCGGTGCCGGCAGCCACGCCGCCACGGTCATCGTCTCGCCCACCCCCTGCCCGGCGAGGATCGCGACGTTGACCAGGTGGAAGGCGGTGAAGGCGAGCAGCAGCGCCACCACGACCCCGTGGTACACCTGGCGCAACCCGACCGCCAGCGCAACCGCGGCGGCCAGCAGGAGCGCCGCCAGCGCGGCGGTCACCAGCGCGAACAGGCGGTAGCGACTCACCTCGGCAGGCTCCCAGTAGTCCTCCACGCTGGTGAGCAGCCCGGCCGCCGCCGCCACGGTCAGCACGGCGGCCGACACGACGACCACCACCGCGACGGTCCGCGCCCTGCGCCGCTGCACCGCCACGGTGAACGCGAGCAACAGCCCGAGGTACGCCGGCAGCGGCGCCATCTCCAGGAAGTACTGCGTCAACGGGCTCGGGGTGCCGGGCAACTCGGACTCGACGTAGCCCAGGTCAAGACCGATGATCACGTCTCCGCCGTCGCCGCGGAACCAGGGCAGCGTGAACAGCCCGAACGCCACGAGGGCGAAGAGCACGAAACCCAGCCGACCGGCACGGCGCAGCCTAATCCTCGTCACCGCAGTGACAGTAGTGAAACGCAGCGAATCTCGTTGGCCCAGACGGTTTCCGGGCCGGGCCGGGCCCGGACGGCCCGGCCCTCACGCGCCTGCGTCGTCAGTGGGCGTCGGTGATGACGTGGGAGCAGGCGGCGCAGGCCGCGGCGCCCTGCTCGGCGTACCAGCGGCAGGTCCGGCGGATGGCGCAGCGGGGCAGGGTGGTCTCGGGGGTACCGGCCGTCTCCTGGTAGGAGGCGACCAGGCGTTCGCCGAGGCCGCAGTGCTCGCCGGTCCAGAAGCCGCACTTCGCGGTGACGCACGGGCCGGCGAGCCGGTACCGGGACTCGACCGGCGCGTCCGGGCCGGCCTGGGCGAGGGCGACCTCGGCCGGGAGCGGCGGCGTGACGTAGGCGACCCGACCCGCCGGAGTGATCATGCCGAGGAAGACCGTGGCGTTGGCCGCGGGGGTGCTCGGGCACATCCGCTCCGGCGGGTCCGGCCGGTGGACGGGGTCCGTCACCGCTGCATCCAGAAGCCGATGTCGTTGATCTTCTGGCCGAGTTCCTCGGCGAACGGGCCGTCGATCAGCCACAGTCCGTACCACTCGGGCCGGAGCTTGATGTTGGCGTGCCCGACGGCGAGCGGGTTGGTCAGCTTGCTGCCGGCCACCGACAGCGCGTTGAGGCCCGCCTTCTGGATCTCGCCGGCGATGAGGCTCTGCTGTTCGGTGGTCAGCTCGACGCCGTCGACGACGAACCGGAATTCGCTTCGTGCCATGTCCTTACCTCCACAGGTCAGTACGATTCGGTCCGCAGCCCGTGCCGCAGACTCGCCCTGGTGAATGCCGCCCAGCCGGAGCGGGAGGCGGGGTCGGCCGCGAGCCCGGCCCGGCTCGCGTGCGCCCGCCAGGTGGTCGCGGCGGCGGCGCGCAGCCCCCACAGCTCCCGGCAGGCGGTGACGGCGAACGCGACCTGCTCGGCCGAGCCGGTCCAGCCGGCGGGGCCGTCGGTCACCCGTAACGCGCCGCCGGCCTCGACGCGGACCGACGGGAAGTGGTGGTGCAGGCTGGCGAGGGTGGCCAGGTGGGCGGCGTCCACCCGCCGGGCGGCGAAGGCGTCCCGCGTCTGGTCGTCGCGGCTGATCCGGATCGTGTGCAGCGTGAACGCGTCGCCGTCCGCGCTCACCGTGCCCTCGACCTTCACCGGCGTGCTCCAGCTCCGGGGGGAGTTCGCCGACCAGAAGGCCAGCCAGGCGTCGAGGCGTTCGTGGAAGTCGGCCTGGAAGCGGGCCGGCCCGCCGGCCAGCCGTGCCGTGGCGACCCGGTCCCGGGCCACGAGGGGCTGGGTGGGTCGCGCCGGGGATGCTCCCCCGGCGGGTGGTGCGGTGGGTGGTGCGGCGTGCGCGGCGCTCGCCCCGGTGACGGTGACCGCCGAGGCCGCGGCGGCGCCGAGCAGGATCCGCCGCCGGGACGGTGAGGTGATGGGATGTGTCATGGCCCGCCTTTCATGGACGGCCTTTGCCCGTCACGCTATCGACCGGCATTGATCAGATGAATCGTCGTTCTATCGGTAGGCCGACTCGAATTCCGGTGATCGACGGCGGCGTGGACACGGGTCTTGTGCTGTCGGTCGGCTTTGTGTCCGGACCGGGTCGGATGCCCGCTTCTCGCGCCCTGTCGAGCTGCCCCGCCGGTAGGACCACCGACCCCGCCGCCGAACGCTCCGCGCCCCGCCGCTGAACGCCCCGCGCCCCGCCGCGCCGCCCCAACCGCCCGCCGGCGGCTGACCGCGTGTCGAGGACTAGCCACCGGCGGACCGGGTACGCGCGGCGCATGGGTAGTCACAAGGAGAACAAGCACGATCCCGGCGGCGAGTCGGCGCGTGGCCGGCGACATCCCGGCAGCGGCGCGCCTGGCCACCAGGGCTCGTCCACCGAGCACTCGCCGAAGGCCCGCCACCTGCGCACCGCCAGCGGATCAGCGGGCACGGAACGCGACCAGGGACGGGCCAAGGTCGAGGGCGCCGAGCGGATCCAACGACAGGGAACACGCTGAAGCCCGGCGATGAATGCGGGGAGGTGATGGCGGCGTGGCCAGGTTCCTGCTGAAGTCGACCTACACGATCGACGGGATCAAGGGGCTCACCACCGACGGCGGCAGCAAGCGCGTCGAGGTCGTCCGGAAGATGATCGAAGGTGCCGGCGGGCGGATGGAGTCGATGTACTTCGGGTTCGGCGCGGACGACACCTACATAGTGTGCGATCTGCCCGACCACAAGACCGCCGCCGCGCTCGCCATCGACATCCGGGCGGCGGGCGGGGTGGACACCCGGGTCACGCCGGTGCTGACCGCCGCGGAGATCGACCAGGCGACCCGGGAGCAGCTCGAATACCAGCCCCCGGGCCGCTGACGCTCCAGGCGCGCTCGGCCGGCCGGCGCGGCACGCGTCGGCCGGCCCGTCGCGGTGGCGGACACCCGGCAGGGCGCGCCGGGCTCAGTCGGCTCTCGTGGCCGGGCCGCGGGCGTTCAGCAGCTCGGCGAGGTTGGCCATGGCGGCCCGGAAGTCGACGCGGTCCCTGGAGTGGTACCGCCGGAAGAACCAGTCGGGCACCCGCGCCTGCATCTGCCTGGTGTGGAAGACCAGATCCTGCACCTGCCGGGCGAGGACCATCGACTCGCCGACCGAGGCGGCGGTGTCATCGTGGGAGACCGCCGTCGCGATGTGCCGCTGCACGACGGACATCGCCCGATCGCGCTCGGCGGCGACGTCCCGCTGACCCCGATAGATCTCCAGGCCGAGCAGCAGCGCGCCCAGCGACGGGACGAACCACCGCGACAGCAGGTCGGCGACCGTCAGGCCGGCCGCCACCCCGAACACGATGCCGGCCGCCGTCCACGCACCGACGCCGGCCAGCACGGTGTACGCGTAGCGGCGGCGCAGCCGGGAGCCCCAGCCGAGGTTCTGCTGCTGGCAGGCCAGCACGTCGTACGGGTGGGGCAGGGGTGGAACCTCGTAGTAGTCGCGGAGGTACTGCTCGTCGCTCGTGAAGGCCCGCTCCAGCCGGCTCACCTCCTCGGCGCTGAGCCCGTCACCCACGGCGACGGTGTTCCACTCGAGACCGAAGAGGCGGACGTCGAACATCTCCTGGAGGACGGCGGCGCGCCGGATCTGCCCGCGCGACCAGGAGGCGAGACCCACCGCGTTGACCAACGCCCAGAGCGCGCCGACCGCGGTGACGGCGGTCGCCGACACGCCGGTGAAGGCCACCACGGCTCCGGCCACACCGAGGGCGACGGAGAGCCCCATCCGCAGGTTGTCCAGCCGCTGGGCCCGGGAGTGGCAGACCGACATCGCCCGGAGCAGGGCCATCATCTCGGGCCGCGTCTGACGCTTGAGCAGGGAATCGGTGCACTCCGTCATCGCAGCCTCCCACTCGGGTGACCGATTCTATATCCAGAGGGCTGGATATCACCGACCGCATGGAGTCTGAGTCGCAGGGTAACCTAGCAGTTACTTTTGGGTAAGTTCATGGCGGAGCGCTGCCTACTGCCCCGTTCGCCCGAAAGTTGAGGTAACTTTGCCTTCGCGCTCACCAGCGCAGCCCCTTCGGACGATCCACCCCGCTCGTCCAACCCCTCTTTCACTCCTCGTGGAAGGTCCAACGACGGACATGGGCGACGGTCTCGACGACCTCGAAAACTACGTGCCGGATGCGACAGTCGCGGCGGCGCTGCGGGACTGGGCCGGTCACCTGGGCGGCACCGTGCACCGGCCCCGCCGGCCCCGGCGCGCCCGCGGATACACGCCGGCGCTGCTGTTCACGATCATCCTCAAGGTGCCCGGCGGCCCGGGGCGCTTCACCGGGCGAAAGCTGCTGGTCAAGGTGCTGCCGGCCGCGGCCGCCGCCCGGCGGGAGCCCGGGCGGCACGAGCGGGCGACGCAGTCCTGCCCCGGCTTCGCCGAGCGCCACCTCGTTCGCCAGCCCTACCCACCGCATCCGCTGGCCGACGGGCGCTACCTGATGTTCCAGGAGATCGCCAACGGGGCGGACGACATGGTGACGCTGCACGACCTCGACGCCGAGGAGATCGTCCCCGTCATCCGCACCGTGTCCGACCGGGTGCTCAACGACTGGAACAGCGGTGGCCGGCAGACCGCCGAGGCCACGGTCGCCGAGTACGTCCAGCGCGAACTCGCCGCCCTCGACGCCCTGGACAGCATCCACGACGCGGCCCGTGACCTCGGCCTGCCCGGCGAGGAGACGCGCTGGCTGGTGTGGTCCGGCGAGATGGTGCTGCCCAATCCGCTCCAGACGATCGAGCCGGCGTCGCCCTTCGGCACCGAGGAGATCGACTACCTGTACGGCAACGCCCACGGAGACCTGCACGGCGGCAACGTCCTCGTGCCGCGCGACACGGAGGGGCAGCTCGTGCCCGGCGCCTTCCACCTGGTGGACCTCAACACCTTCGAGAGCGCCGCGCCGCTGACCCGGGACCTGGCCACCCTGATGTTGACCACGGTGCTGCGGCACGTCGCGGACCTGCCGTCCGACCAGGCGGAGGCCCTGACCCGCCACCTCATCTTCCCGACCGCCCGGCACCCGCGACGGCTGCCCCCGGTGCTCGCCGAACTGGTCGAGGCCGGGCATCAGGTCGGCGACGCGTTCGCCCGGACGGACAACTGGGTCTCCGAGTGGCGGGCCCAGTACCTGCTCTCGCTGCTGTGCCAGGCGCTGACCTGCTGCACCTACGACAACGTCCCACCGGCGGCGCGGCGGTGGTGTTTCGTGCTGGCGGCGTGGGCGCTGGAGGCGTACCGCCGCGAGTTCCACCCGCTGGTCGAGCCGCCCCTGGCCGGGGTCACGTCGAGGAACGGGACCGGCCGCAACGAGTCGGCGACGGTCGTGGCACTCGACAACGACGACCGGTCCCGCTACGAGCGGCCGGGCCAGTCCAACAGCCGCGGGCCGCTGGCCCGTACGCAGGTGGACCTGTCGTGGCAGCCGCCGCGCGCCGCGCTCTCCGTGGCGCCGCCGACCACGGACGGCCCGGCCGGGTGGCACGGCAGCGGTGCCGCCCCGGCGCCCCGGCTCGGCGCGGACCCGGCCGTTCCACTGTGTCCCGACCGGGGAGGGAACCGGCCGCCTTTCCGCCCCCGGCCGGTCGCCGACAACGCGTCCGCGCCGCCCACCCGGTCGTCGTCGCGCGGCTCTCGACTGTTCCGCAGCAGGCCGGCACCGCGCCATCTCGTCGCGGCCCGCGGCCGGCTCGTGCCCCGTTCCCGCCCGGCCCCCCGCGGCGAGAGCCTCCCGGTGGACCCGCCCCGGACGGCGGTCCGGGCGCGGGCGCGGGTCACCGTCCTGCTCGGGGTGGTGGTCGTGCTCGGTGGGGTGCTCGTACCGGCCATCGCCGCGAACCCCCCGTCGATGTTCGGCCGCCGGGAGTCACCCATCCCACCGGCGAAGGACGATTCGCCGACGTCGCCCGACCACGCGGGCGCGCGGCGGCCGTTGGCCGACCTGGCGCAGTCGGTCGCCCGGCTGGTGGAGCCGCGCGTCGACGGGGCGTACGCCTTCGTCTGCCTGCGGGTCTGGTCTCCGGCGGACCTGGTGGCCGGCACCGACGACCTGCGCAGCTACCGCGACGAGTGGTTGGCGTGGAACTCCCGCCTGGCCGGCCGCCGGACCGTCACCCCCGTCACCGACGGGCGACGGTCGCCGGACCCGTCGGTCATCCGCTACGGCGAGGGTGACCTGACCGAGATCCCGCCACGGCCGTCGGCCGACCCGGCGGACCTGCGCGACCAGCTCGCACAGGAGTTGGCCGCGCTACCTCCGGAGCAGCGCGGCGCCGCCGGCACCCTGCAGGCGATCGCGAGACTGAACCGCTACCACCCGCTCGGCCCGGCGGAACGCTCCGCGCTGCTGCACCAGCTGGCCGACACGCCGGGCATCGCGGAACGGGGCGCCTACCCGGACCGCGCCGGCCGGCCGGGGCTGGCGTTCAGCGCCGACGACCGGCAGGGTCGCCGGGAGACACTGCTGTTCGATCCGGGCAGTGGCGAGCTGCTCAGCCACGAGACGACCCGGGTGGCCGACAGCGTCGTCCTGGGCCACCAGGTCTTCCTGAGCCGCGGTCGCACCGACACGGTCGGCGGCCCGAGCTGCGGCTGAGCGCCGGCACCGGCAGCACGCGGCGCACGGTCAGCCACAGCGGCGCTCGACGTAGTTGGCCCAGTTCCGGTAGGGGCTCGCGTCGCTGCGGACCCGGTTTGCCGCGCCGATGTCGAACAGGCGGGTGCCGTAGTAGTAGAACGAGACGGAGCCGCTGCCGAGGTTGTAGTGGGCCGACTCGACGCGGTACTGCCACTGCCAGGTGAAGAGACTCTGCCGGCCGCAGTCGGAGAGGCGGCCCCGGGGGTAGCCGTAGTTGGGCCACTCGTAGAAGCAGAACCAGCCCAGGGGGCAGTCGGCCATGCCGTACGTGCCGACCGGGGCGCGGATGGTGACGACGAGCGCGCCCCCGCCGTAGCTGATCTCGTTGTCGTTGATCGGGGTGCCGCCGGGATGGGCGGACAGGTACCGCCGCAGTTCCTCGCGGGCGGCGGCCCGGTCGCGTACGGCAGCCCACGCCGATGCCGGCGTCGTCACCACCGGCAGGACGCAGGCGAGCACCGCCGCGAGTGCGGCGCGGAAACGGAGTGCACTGACCATTCGACACCTCGCGATGTGGGCGCGCAGGGGACGAGCGAAGGGCCGCCGGTCAGGTGGGCCGGCAGGCCGCAGGTCGGGCTGTGGCGGCGGGTGGCGCCATGGTCAGGATAGGAAGCGATAGGCACTGATCACCATCAATGCCCTGACAGTGATTGCGCACCATGCTGACAACGGCCATTTGGAAAGTTATCGCCCGTCGGCACCTTGCGACCCGCACATTCCCTCCCGCATCCGGGGCTCCGGGCCGGGCGTCGGGTCGCCTGCTCCTCGTCACCGGGCGGCGCGGCTCCCCGACCCGCTGAGGGCGCCCGCCGGGGTCGCCACGCCGGCCAGGAGTGTCAGGATCGTCTGGTTCGCCTCCCAGCCGTCCGGGAACTTCACCGGCACGTCGAGGTGCACGATCTCGGTGGACGGGTGGGCGTCCAGCAGTTCGCCGATCCCGGCGCGCGCCACCACGATGCACGCGTGCCGGTGCCGGGACGTCAGCACGCAGAGCCGCCCCGACTCCAGGTGGAACGCCGTCGCGTCCCGCCGCCCCGACAGCGGGTGCAGCACGATCGTCACGTCGTACTCCCGGCCCTGGAGGCGGTTGGCGGTGTCGACGGTGATGCCGGCTCCGGCCTCGCCCAGGTGCGCGCGGATGGCCGCGACCTGGTCGCGGTGGGCGGCCCCGACGGCGATCCGGTCCGCGGTGACCGGCGCGCCCGCCGGCGCGTGCTCGGAGACGGCGACCGCGCCGCGCCGCAACACCCGCAGCGCCAGCGCCGCACACGCCGAGGCGGCCTCCGCATCGGTACGCAGCGTGTGCCGGGCCGGCAACTCGTGCAGCGCCCAGCCCGTCGACGCCGCCAGGTCCACCACCCGGTCCAGCGCGTCCCCCGGCCCCGACTCGGTGAAGGACAGGGCCCGGTCGGGCGCGGACGTGCCGGCGCGGAACCCGGTGAACGGGTAGAACGCCGCCGCCACCACCGGGGCCGCCGAGGCGGGCAGCCGCCACGACACCGGCAGCCGGTGCACCGGCAACTCCGGGTTGTGCCGCAGCAGCACCGCCACCGCCGACTGCATCGGATCCCAGGTCAGCCCCGTCCACCGCGCCGTCTCCACCGTCGAGAACGGGTCGAGCTGACCGGGGTCGCCGACGAACAGCGCCCGCTCGAACCTGCCGGCCACGCGCAGCAGGGCGTCCGAGCGCATCTGGTACGCCTCGTCCACGATCGCCCACGGCCAGGAGCCCTCCGCGACCGTGGCCCACTTGGCGGCCGTACCGATGATGACGGCCGGGCCACCGAGGTCGGCGACCTTCGCGGCGACCCGGACCGTCTCGTGGCCCCGCACCCGCTCGGACGGCTTGTAGTCGGCGGCGGAGAGGCGGCCGATCCGCAGCTCCGGCGCCTTGCGGGCCAGCCGGTCGATGAGGTCGTCGACCTGCTCGTTGGTCTGCGCGACGATGATCAGCGGCTCGCCGGCGGCGGCCAGCTCGACGGCCGCGCGCACCACCAGGGTCGACTTGCCGGCCCCGGGCGGGGAGTCCACCACGACGCCCCGGTGCTCGCCCGAGCGCAGGTCGGCCAGCACGGCCGTGATGACCCGCTCCGCCTCGACCGCGGGCGGCGTCTCCAACCCGGCACGCATGTCTGCACCTCCCCCAACGAGGTCTACGGGACCTTACGCCAGACCACCGACGGCGGGCGAGGACCGGGGCCGAGGCGCCGGCGCGGGAATGCCGGAACCGGGCACTGGCCTGCCGCGACGGCACTAGCGTTGGCGTGGAGTGGAGGGCAGGCACCGCCGTCCGGTAGCCGACCATGTCGATCATGGGGGTGTCCATGCACGGGCCGAAACGTGGTCCGGTCTGGGCGGCCCAGCTGTGGTTGCGCCAGCGGCGGCGTCGGTGGCGCACCCGACGGGAACGCCAGGCGGAACGCAACCGCCGCCGGCGTACGGACCAGCGGGCCGACCAGCGGATGAGCTGGCGGCACCACCGCGGGCTGCGGTGGGCGATCGTCGCCATTGCCGGGGTGTTCCTGGCGTGGACCGCCCTCTCCCTGGTCCTGATGATCCTCGACACCGAGCCCGGCTTCCTCCGGGTGTCGCAGTGGTGCGCGGGCGAACCGCCGAGGTCGTACTACTGCGGGCAGGTGGAGGGCTTCGTCAAGCCCCCGATGGTCGCGGCGCTGGGCCTGGCGCTTTTCCTCTTCTGGCGCTACGTCCCGGTCCGTCGCTGGTACCGGCGCAACGTCCTGCGCAACACCCGCATCCTGCTGCCCACCGCCGAACCCGACCTCGACCCGCGCAACGTCGTCGGCCGCGACGAGCTGTGCGAACTGATGATGCAGCGGCTCCGCGACGAGGCGACCCGGCGCCCGCTGCTGCTGGTGGGCGGCATCGGCACCGGCAAGACGGCCACCCTGGCACGCCTCGCGGACATGCTGATGGCCGCCGACGTCGTGCCGATCGGGATCGACCTGCGAACGGTCACCGATCCGGAGAAGCTGAACTTCCACCAGCTCGCCCTCGAACAGTTCCAGCGCACCATCGACACCCGGCTGCACGCCGCGGGCGAGGCGGACCGGATGTGGCGGCGGCTCTGGCTGGACAACCGCATCGTGGTGCTCGCCGACGGCCTGGAGGAGGTCCTCGCCGACGCCGACCAGCCCGCCGACCGGGACAGCGTGCTCCGGGAGGCGGTCCGCGGCGCGGTCCGCGAGCGACTCCCCCTGGTGGTCGCGTCGCGGCCCGACGACCCACTGCGCGGCCTGGACGCGCTGCTGCTGCAACTGGAACCGCTCTCCCAGGGCGCCGCGCTGGAGTACGTGCAGGCCCACAGCCACCGCTCGGACACCGGGCACCGGTGGGACCGCATCACCGGGCTGGTCAAGGCCGCCGACGTCGCCGACTCACCGTTCTTCCTGCGGGTCATCGGGCAGCTCCACGAGGTCGACCGCCTCGACCGCGTCGAGCCGGCAGGCCCCGGCAGGTCGGCGCTGCGCTGGAGCCTGCTGGAGGAGTGGTGTGACGCCACCGTCGCCGGCGACCTGTACGAGGACTACGGCATGCCGCAGACCGAACGGTCCGACGCCATCGAGGTGCTCTCCGCCCTCGCCTGCATCGGGCTGCGCAACAACCGGCTGTCGGTGCGCACCACGGAACTCACCAGCGGCGACGCCACGACCGACGCCGGCCGGCAGTGGATCCTGACCGAGCTACGAGCCCGGCTGCACAAACTCAGCGCCGACAACCCGCAGGACATCGGGCTCGCCGAGACCACCGGGGTCGCGCTAAACATCGTGGTGAAACGGCAGGACGGGGTACGTTTCCAGCACGGGGTGGTCCAGGCGTACCTCGGCTCGCGCTTCCTCACCGCCGCCATGCGCGACGACGACTTCCTCGCCCAGGCCTTCGCCCGCAACAACGGCCCCGGGCGGGAACTGCTGACCGCCCTCACCCTGCACACCCGCAGCGCGGGCGCGTTCGAACGACTCGACGGGCGGCGCAGCGCCACCGTCCACCGCGCCGACCTGATCCGTCTCGCCGACGCCGCCCGGCGGACGGTCGGCCTGCCCACCAGCGACCGGGACGAGAAGGCCACCCGGAACCGGTCGATCGCGCTCGTGCACCGGCTTCTCGACGCGGCGACCGGGACGCGCAACCGCACGCGGGCGCTGGAGATGTTCGCGGCCGCGCTGGAGATGGACGTCGCCACGGGGCACGCCTCGCACCGGCAGGTGGCCGACGCCATCCGCAATGCCTGGCCCCGCTACCAGGGGGACGGGTCCGTCACCGACCGCCCCCTCGAGGACGCCAAGATCGCCCTCGTGCACCGGTACGGCGACGCCGCCCGGCAACTCGCCGACCGGCCGCCCGAGCCCACCGGACTCCGGTCGCGGCAGCCCACGCCGCAGTACCGGCAGCTGTTCCAGATGATGGCCGACGAGACGTCGTACCTCCCCCGGCTCGCCGCGGCCCGCGAGATCGCCAGCGGCGGCAACGCGGCCGTCCGCGCGCTGCGCGACCTGCTCGACGAGCCGCCGCACGCGGCCGACCCGACGGGCCGGGAGCGCCTGGAGGAGCTGCGCACCTGGATCGCGCCGTCGCTGTTCCTCTACGCCGACAGCGCGCACGCCCCCGGCGAACCCCACTGGCAGCACGTCGCCCGGGAGACCCTGCGCCGCTGGGTGCACCGCCTGGCCACCGACGCCACCGACGGGGCCCGCGTCTACGAGCTGACCCTCGCCCAGGGGTTCCGGCTCGCCGCCAACTGCCGCACGTACCCGGCGCACCGCAGCCTGCTCGTCGAGGAGGCCGAGAAGGCGCTGCGGCACTCCCGGTTCTGGTACTCCCACCTGGTGCTCATCCAGGCGCTCACCCTGCTGGCCCTGCCCCGCGACCCCGGCGAGACGCTGCACGAGCGGGGCCAGGGCTCGGACCCGCGCGGGCTGGTCGCCTTCTGGACCTCGATCGCGGGCGGCGGGTACCGCGCCCCGCAGCCCGGCAGCGGTACGGCACACCCGCTCGTCCTCGAGGTCGCGGACCTGTGCGTCGAGGCGCTCATCGACCGCCACCCCGAGCGCCACTGCTGGGTGGACGAGCGGGAGATCGTCGGCCGGGTCGGGGCGGTCAGCCCGCAGCCGGGCATTCGCCGGCTCCAGGACTCCTGGCTGCCGCCGTCGCACGGCTGGGCCGTCCTGGAACCGCGGGCGCAACGGCTGCTGGCCGACGTGATGCTGCTGCTCAACCTCGCCGACCGGGGCCGGGACAACGACGAGCGGGCGCGTCGGCTCAGCCGGGCCAGCCGCGCCGACCTGCCCCCGTGCCTCACCATCGACCGCACCGCCATGCGGGTCACCCTCAGCCGCCGCCAGGCCCACGACGTCCAGCCGGGCTCCACCTGCATCGACGACTGCCCGTTCCGGCTGTGCCCGCTGCCGCCGAAGGGCGACGAGCTGCCGTACCAGATGGACGAGGCGTTCTGCGCCCACCAGATCGACCTCGTCGGGCGCTGGTTCCGCTCGCCGGGGCGGGCGGACTGGCAGGCGGTCAACCGGGACGACCTGCGGACCTTCTGGCGCGAGATGTCCGAGCGGATGGCCCCCGCCTGGCGCAAGTGAGCAGAGGCACGGCAGGTGCGGGTGGCCATGAAATCCGAGGGTGTGATGAGCCGTTTGCTCAGGCCCGCGCGCGGGTGCCGGCCTGGCTCGCCTTGCGCGCCTCGATTTCTTCCATCGTGGTGACCTGATACCGGCGTCGCCCCGGACGCGGCTCGGTCACTGCGAACAGCGCCTCGAACGGAGCCGCATGCTCCGCGCAGCGGTCGGTTTCCGCAGTCCGGCCCTCCGACACGACCTCGTACGTCTTGGCCTCACGCTGCCTGTCCTGACACACGTCACACACGGTGATGGTGACTTTCACAACCGTTCCTGTTCATGTCGCCGATGCTGCACCGCAGCCTACTGACCGTGGTTGACGTGTGGACCACCCGGATGTTCACTCTCCCCGCAGGTTGTTGATCAGCTGGCGCGCCCAGCCAGGAAGAAAGTCGAACGAATCGGGATGCCCGCTAGCAAGATCCAGAATGAGCAAGAGGTCCTGCGATGGTTCGAGGAGGGGCGAAGCTACCAGTGGATGGTGGAGGAGTACCGCCGCAAGTACGGCATCGACACCGTGCCCTCGCTCTGGGGAAACTTCCGCCGACGGCGAGGACTCCAGCGGCGGACGATCCGCGACGACGACCTGATCCCGTGGCTTCTCAAGGACGAGCACCGGTGGCTCTTCCCGATCCAGATGCTGCGCACCGAAGCCCGCCGCCGCGCCGGCAAGCAACTGCGCGCGGAGGAGAAAGTCAGGCTGGACGCCTGGCTCAAGCGGCTCGCGAGGGAGAACACCGTTCTGCACTACGACCCGGACACCGAGGAGGGCTGGTTCTACGTCCCGCGGCGAGCAGGCATCGACACGGACATCATCCGGGTGCCCGAGCGCAAGACGACTACCCGCCCCGCAGCAGACTGAGGGCCGACCAGGCCGCCCTTGGGGCCGTCCCTAATCTGCCGCGCGAGGTGCAGGGCGGGGCTTCGGCACCTGCCGGTTGAAGCGCGGCTTCAGGGCCAGGACCAGGGCTTCCTTCGCGCCCTGCGGGTTGTCGTCCTCTCGCCAGCGGACCTCGCACCGGCTCAGCCAGCCGGCGATGTCCGTGGCCGACGCCACCGGGCCGAGCTTGTCGAGCTGTTGGCCGACCTGCTGGTGCAGCACCGAGGACTCGCGGTTGCCGGTCAGGTGCTGCCGGAGCCGGTTGCGCAGGTTGCCCGTGAAGCCGACGTAGACGACCTTCCCGTCCTCAAGGACCACGTGCACGCCCGGCGACCGGGGCGCGGCGGCCGCGACCTCCGTGGTGTACGGCTGGGCCGGGGTGAAGTCGGCCAACAGGTCGTCGTGGATGGCGTCGCCCATCCCTGGAGACTACTGACGCCAGCGCCCTTCGGTCGTCCGGCCGGCGTGCCGGGTCTGCCAGGTGCGGAGCGCCTCCTTGATGCGGTGGTTCTCCGCGCGGGTGAGGTCGAGCTGGCGGGTGCGGTCGCGCAGCTCGTGGGCGAGGCGGTGCAGCAGGGCGTCGACCTCGTCGACCCGGTAGCCGCGCCGGCAGAACGACGTGCGCCGCAGCGCGACGCCGAGGATCCGGTCCGGCGTCAGCGGGCCGGGCGGGGCGTGCCGGCTGCGGTAGACGGCCATCAGGGCACCATCTCCGACGGCAGGTGGATGCGGTCGGCGGGCACCCCGACGGCGAGCAGCCGCAGCCGCGCGCCGGCGAGCATCAGCGGCGGGCCGCAGACGTACACGTCGTGGTCGGGACGATGGTGGTCGAGGGCGATGGTGAGGGCGTCGCCCTGCTCGGCCGGCTCGGCGCAGGGGTCGTGGCTGAAGGCGGGCACGACGGTCAGCCAGTCGTGGGCATGCTGAAGTTTGTCGAGGGCGATCGCGTCGTAGAGGTCCGCGAAGCTGCGGACGCCGACGACCAGGGTGACCCGCCGACTGTCCGGCGCGGTGGCGACCTGCTCGACCAGGGCACGCAGCGGCGCCAGGCCGGTGCCACCGGCGACGAGCAGCAGATCCCTCCGCAGGGGCAGGTCCAGGGACAGGCCGGCGTCGCGCGGTGGGCCGAGCCAGAGCTGTTCGCCGGGGCGTACGTCGTGGACGAGGCTGTGGGAGACGGTGCCGGCGGCGAGGGCGCGGACGTGCAGCTCGACGGTGCCGTCGGGGCGCGGGGCGTTGGCCGGGGACAGCCACCGCCAGCGGCCGGGCCGGCGCGGCGTGCAGACCGGGACGGCCTGGCCGGGCCGGTGGGGCAGGCGCCGCCAGGGGCGTACGGTCAGGGTCGCGATGGTGTCGCACGGCTGGTCGCGGTCGATCACCTCGGCGGGCCACCACGCCGGCCCGTCGTCGGCTCGGGTGGCGGCGTCGCGCACGGCCTCGGCGGCGCGGCGTCCGGCGCGCTCCCAGGCGTCGGCGAGCAGCGGCGTCCACAGCGGGCGGGCCTGCCGGGCGACGGCGGCGAGCAGCGCTTCGCCGATCGCGGCCTCGTGCGGCAGCAGGTCGTGCCGGCGGTACGCGCGGCCGAGCACCGCCAGCAGCGCCGCCCGCCCGGCCGAGTCGTCGCCGCCGCTGATCAGGCGGCCGAGGGCGGCGAAGAGCAGCGGCGCGTCCCGTTCGGGGAGCAGGCCGGGGCGGCCGTCCTCCAGCGTGCACCAGAAGTCGTCGGCGCCCTTGTCGACGGCCGTCTCCCAGGCGGCGGTGAGGGTCACGCGCCCACCTCGCCGGTGAACGCCCGGCGCGCGCGGGCGACCCGGTCGTCCGGCAGGCCGAGCGCCCACAGGACGCCCGCCAGGTAGTCGACGATCCGCCGGTGCTGAGCCTCCGACAGGCCGAGCCCGCGCCACGGGTCCGGGATTGGCTGGCCTTCGAGGGCCGCGGCGAGGCTCGCCGCCAGGTGCGCGCCGAGCCGGTCCAGGTCGACCCCGACGAGGTACGGCGACAGCTCCGCGTCCGCCACCACCAGCCGCAGCCACTGGCCGACCGCCTCCTGCGCGGTCATGCCCAGCCGCCCTGCTCGGCCTCGACCTCGGCTTCGGTGAGGCCGGCGGCTTCCAGGGTGGCCCGGCCCCAGCGAGCGAGGCGGCAGGGGTACGGGACGCGCTCGCTGCGGCACAGCTCGCCCTCCGGCCAGCTCTCGGGCACATGGGTGCGCACGGCCCGTACGGCGATGGCGAGATCCTCGTCGGTGACGGGGGTGAGGACCGGGAAGTCGTCGAGCAGGGTGGTCACGTTCTACTGCCCCTCGGGTTGCGGCTTGTGGAACGGCGCCGGGGCGGGCGGGGGCGGAGCTGTGTCGTTCGGGTCGACGCAGTTCCGGAGCCAGCACCCGCCCCGGGCCATGCGTCGACCTTCGCCGTCGGCCACAGCACTCGGTATGCGGCGATGATCGTGGTGGCGATACACGGTACGCATACGGCTGCTCACTCATCGGCCCACGCCTGGCACTCCAGTCGTGGCGAGATACCGGGCCGCTCTCATACGTGCGAACCGGCTGACCCTATGCAGGGCGTAAAGCGCACTGGGTCCGTTGCGGTCATCGACTGGCCGGCGCGTTTGCAGCGCTTGCCCTTTACGCTGCCGACGCTGTCGAGCTGCCCCGTCCATGCGGGCATGACCGGTGGGCGGCCCAGCGGCGGGCGGCGTCGAGAAGCGGGCCGTGGTGGGCTGCCGGAGCGGCCTGCTGCTTGCGCTGCCAGAGCACGACCAGGGCGTCAGCGAAGGCCGTCACCGCAGGCTCGGGCGCCTCGGCGAAGGCGGGCACCTGCCGGCCCCACTCCTCGGCGGCGGCCGGATGGTGGCCGGCGCGGATCAGACGTAGCAGCAGGAGTGCGGTGTCGATCCAGGCGGCACCGCGAGCGGGCCCAGACCAGTCGACGAGCCGGACGGTCCGGGTCTCCCCCACATCACCGTCTGATCCGGTCTTGATCAGGAAGTTCCGGGGCGTCATGTCGGTATGCAGGAGGGTGTCGCCGTCGACCAGCTCGGGGGCAATGAGAGTGCGCCAGCGGTCTGCGAAGGACGGCACGGCGACGGGAGGGCACGGCGTGAGCTGCCGTCCCAGGTCGCCGAGAAGGACCGCCAACGGGGTCAGGTCGGGTGAACCCGGGGCCAGCTCGGGATGACGACCGGCGGCGTGTTCGAACCCCAGGAGCAGCCAGCCGCCACGCTCGACGGTCCAGAGCAGACGGGGTGCCACCGTGGGCAGCCACGGATTGAATCGGGCCTCGTTGCGATAGAGCCAGCCGAATCGACCGTCGACCTCACCGCCCTTGCAGAAGACGGGACCAACGGCGGTGTCGAGGGTGACGGCAACGTCACTGGCGGCGCCGGTCGGATTCGTGTTCGCGGAGCGGATCACGCCGGTGTGCTGCTCGACGTCACGCCGTACCCCGTCGGGAAGCTCCTCCCAGTGGCGGCGTGGCATGTGGTGGCCTTCCGGCGGCGGGCGGTCCCGGGCAGTCTATGCCCGGGACCGCTGGTCAACCGACCTATCCTCGGGGGCTGTCGTGGCAGCCGGCGTGGCACTGGTTGCACTTCGAATTGCAGTCGGCGGCTTGCACGGCCCAGAGCGGTGCGTCGAGAGCGAAGCCGGCGGCGGTGATCGCGGCGACCGTCCGGGAAATCGGGGTGCCGATCGGCTCCGGGGCGGACGGGCGATTGTCGTCCGGCACGGGCTCGGGCTGGTGGTGGATGAAACGGCCGGCGACGCGGTCGCAGAACTCGGCGTAGTCGTGGGTGTGGAGGATGAACGCGTGCCAGCCGATGTCGACCAGGTCGGTCGGCCCGATCGGCTCGGCGGTGACGGCACACGCGCCGAGGAAGGCCAGCGCCTGGTCCATGACCCTGGCCGGCAGATCCGGGGCCAGCTCGGGGTGGTCGTGGGCGATACAGGCGGTCAGCCGGTCGAACAGCTCGTCCGGTACGAGGCTTCGGCCGGTGCGGGTCTTGTCGACGGTGAGCAGCATGGCGCTCCTTCCGTTGAGCGGGTCTGGGCCCAGACTGCGGCCCGGCTATTCGGCGGCGGATGACAGCGCGAGCATCATCGATATACGCGCTGCGTATATCGGACCTCCACGGAGTGGCTTCAATGGATAGGCTCAACGAGGCGAGACGGACGGAGCCACCTGCGCATGGCGAGGTTGCCGGTGACACACGCGAACTGCCCCCGATGTGGCGCGCGACTGGCCCGCGACAACGACAGTGGACGCTGCGCGCCGTGCCAGGCCGCCGAGCGGGACAGGCTGAGCACGCCGCCGGTGGTGCCAACGAGCTTCTGGGAGCACGAGCCGATCCGGCGGGCGCTGGCGGAGCGGCACCTCGGGCGGGTGATCCGGGCGTACCGATGCCATCCGTACCACGGACGGGTCGCCCTTCCGCAGACGGTGGTGGCTGGGTGGCTGGGGATCACGCAGGCACAGTTGAGCCGGGTGGAGAACGGGCCGCCGATCATGCACATGGATCGGCTGACGCACTGGGCACAGGTGCTTCGGATACCGGCGTCCTGTCTCTGGTTTGCTCTGCCTGGGCAGGTTCTCGTCACTCGCCTTGTCGAACCGGTCGAACCTGAGATCACTCGCGAAGAAGGTGGCATCACGGACCGCCGACAGTTCCACGCACTCGCCGCCCTGGGCGGTGCCAGCCACTACCTTGACATGCTCGCAGCACCGACGAATCCAGTACGGACCATCGGGATGCAGCAGGTCCGCATCGCCAGCTCACTCGTGGATGAGTTCCGTACGGTGGACGCGACGTTAGGGGCCGATTGCCTCTGCGATCTTGCCATGCAGGCGCACAAACGGCTGTCGGCCTGGGCGGCGAAGACGACCTACAACCGGTCAGTGGGTGACGCGCTGCAAAGCGCCCTGGCAGATCTGGCAATACAGGCAGCCTGGCTCGCCATCGACGCCGACCGTCGCGGGGAGGCGCGCCCGTACCTGAACGAAGCGATCGCTCGAGCGCGGATCGCGGACGATTCGCGGGTCGAGGTCAGAGCCCTCGCCTGCCTCTCGTTACTGCTTCGTGAGGATCGACCAGGCGAAGCGGTGCATTGCGCGGAAGCCGCCGCCCGCGCCTGCGCTGGTTGGGCCACGCCGAGGTTGAGCACGCTACTGCATCTGCGGGCGGCCTACGCGCACGCAACCCTCAGGGACATCGCTGGCTTCGAGCGAGAGATGGCCCGGGCGCAATGGGCATTCGAAGCCGGCAGCCACGAAGATGACCTCCCATTCATCTCGTTTGTGACAGCACGCGAAGTCACCGGCATACAGGGACTTTGCTACCTCGCTCTTGATCGGCCCGGCCGCGCCGCGATGTCATTCCGAGTTGTCACGGCTTCCCCGCCAGCCAGTCACCTACGGAATGCGCTGTACTACACCATCCAGCTCGCTCGGGCGGCATGCCGGCATGGTGATGTCGATGAGGCGGCATGGGCGGCGATGAAGGCCCTGCCTGAGCGGAACAAGGTGCGGTCGGGGCGGGTGTCTCGGCTCTTCGCCGAGGTGCGGTCCGACCTCGGGGCTCGGGTCGGTGCAACGCCGCAAGTCCGGGAGTTCGTTGCGGCTTACGACGGGTCGGTGTCGTGAGGGCCGAGGGATTGGAGCTGCAGCACTACACCGCCGACGAGGCACAGGAGTTAGTCGAACAGCTCGTTGAGATCTACCTCGATGCGCATGCCGATGATGGGCCGCGCTACAACGAGGAGCGGTACCGCCATCAGCTTGCAATGCACATGCCGCGAGCTGGTTGGACACTGGTCACCGCAGCGGTCGAACGGAAGTTGATTGGCTATACCTACGGGTTTCCACTGGCGACCGACACCCGCTGGTGGGAGGGTATTCAGGGACCAATTGCTACGGGGTTCACGGAGGAGGACGGAAGGCGCACCTTCGCGATTAGCGAGCTGCTGGTGCTCCCCTCTTGGCGACAACGGGGTATCGGGAAGGCGCTTCACGACAAGCTGCTCGGGAGCCGACCTGAGCGTCGCGCCACTCTGTTAGTGCGAACGAACAACGCCGCCGCTCAGGAAGCGTATCGCTCCTGGGGCTGGCGGAAAGTCAGCAAGTTACGGCCAAGCTGGGACGAATCCCCAATCTTTGATGTCCTCATACAAACGCTGATTTAGACGAAAAGCCAGAAGAACTAGCCGGCAACAACATCGCCTGCACCCTTCTCCAGATTACACTTCCAGTGAGCCGTTTGCAGATTCTCAAACGCATGAGCACCTAACCTGGCGACCGGCTCGACATGATCCAGGGTAACCGCCATCGGATTCGGCCATGACAACGCCTTGTCGACAGGCCGGCCACAGATTCCACATGTCCAGCCGTCTCGCTCATATACATCGACGGGATCAACCGAATCGGCTTCAGCTCGATTGCGACCAATGGCCCTCATTCGAGCTAGGTAGGCGCTTCGGGATTTCGAGATACGCGATCGCTTCTGAGACAGTGCAATTCGTTCAGGAGTCCACAGAGGGCCAGGGCCGAGCGGCGAGAACACCTGCGCTTCCCAGCGAAATTCGCGACCACGATCGTCGACGTCCGAAATCATTTCGGCATAGCAATGAATTATCTGGCCCTCGCAGTGAAAGCTCATCAAACGACCACCGGCCACGATTTCGTCCCGCAAAAAGACATGCCCCAATCCCAAGCGCCTAGGGCTTCCGTCCTTGTTCGTGAACCAGATTGTGTAGGCCAATGTCTCCAAATGAATGACGCCGAGCGCCTGTGTATGGGGTATACCCGCGTCATCAAGCAACGACACGACGATGGGGTGCAAATACGGCAGTTCCGAAATCTTGACATAGGCGGTATGGTGCCCATGTCGCTCGATAGTGTCACCAGCGACAGGCCACCTGCCATGCTCATAGGGAAACTCCGCGTTTGGCAGGGTCGCGAACAGTTGCGGCTTTCTGAGCGACTCGCGAAGCGCGATATCTATATAGGCTTCGGATGGCGAATAGCCAGGAACCTCGCCCCGTTGAACCAACCGCTTAAAGCGCCTGATCAACTTTCTATTGCATTCGGACGAGCAGACATGACGATCTCTATGCTGCCATGCCGCTCGACTCGGGATTACACCCCCGCAGACACGGCAGGTCTCGCCACCAATCGCTCGCGAGTCGGCCTTCAAGGATCGTTCAAACCAGTCCCAATAGGGCTCCGAAGCCACAGCTATACCCACTTCTACGAACCTCAACCCCTGCATCGCAGGAGGCACAATGAGGGCGATCCTAACCACCCAGGGCCAACATCGACAATTATGTCACTTCGCACCCGCTAAAGGCGACCGAGCCGGGCTAGCGTCTTCCTGTACGCAACGATGAAATCGGACGGCGCCCTAGCACCACCGTAGAATATCTCGGAATCAATTCCATAATCCTCATCCAAGCGTAGCGACTTGCGTATGTATCGAACTGTGTCACGTTCGACTTCGCGCCCTTCATCACCGTAGGCAACTTGAACACGAAGGATTCGGCTCCGGGTAAATCCCAGCAACCCTCGCTCCTGAACCACCCGTTCGATATTGATCCGATTCCCGACTCGGGGATAATTAAGAGTGCAGGCATATGTACTTAGAATTGACCTGAGCTTATGCCACTTTATCAGACGCTCACTTCGGTCCACGAGGCGGCTATTACTCTTTATCCACTTCGCAATTTCACAGGTTTCTCGGTCGGCTAGCTGACCCCAATGACGCGGAACAACGCGATGCTGAGCTACTCGAAGCACAAACCTAAACAGGTCGTCCTCATGGCACGTCACCGTCACATCGTTCTCATCCAAGAAGACGAGCAGTGCCACGAGCCCCGTTCGCTTATTGCCGTTATGGAAAGCATGATTGTGCACGATTGAGTGAAGAAGGGCGGCTCCTGCCATCTCCACAGATTGATACTTGCGATGCTCCCCAATTGCCGTCTGAGGACGCATCGCTGCCGATTCAACCAAATCTGCACTTCGCGGGCCAGGCGGATCGATAGGATCGCTCGACTCACCAAAGTCCGAAACCAAAGCCGCATGGATGCCAATCAGATCGCTAGCGGTTAGGCACTTGAACTGCCGGATCTTACCGACGGTATGCCACTCAAATTGAGGAGCCAGCTCATTTGGTGCGACCCGTCTAGATATCTGGCGGGGCACTAATGCGGGCGTCTTACGCTGTTCAGCCAGCTTCCTAAGCTTCGCTATTGCACCCTTTGGCAAATTCCTAGCATGAGGAGAGGGTTTAATGCCTAGGTCCCACAGGAGGCGATCGAATTCTGGTTGAGTCAGTTGCAATCTTTCTCGCCAATACTGGCACCGAGCGAGATCTCGCGTTCCCGGCAAGTTTAGCGCTCGACGCGCTCGGCCTATCTCAGAGCCAGGAATATAATCATCAGCAGACGTTGGCGATTCGATGCCGCTATCCCAAAGGGTCACCAAGGCCTCGTCTACGTCCATGCCGGCCTCTTGCGCCAAGGTCGAGATTCGTAATACTCGTGGCACTCCCAGATCTCCTAGCTTGCAATCGAGGAACGCCAGAGTGAAGGTCAGCCCGCACGGCGTTATAACACCTTCTGCTTCGACCGCAGGTGGCAGTTCCGGCTCAGCACGTATCGCTCCTCAGCTATACGCAAGGCGTGCCGGGGACATTACCGGCCGGAGTCCTGCTTGCGGGACCCCGAGTATTCACCTGTTTAGCTGAGGTCGACTCACCTGTTTGCGTTGTCAATAACCTGTGGAGGTGATATCGCACTCAGCAAGTACCGGGATGGTCTAGCCAATTCATCAGGCCAGAAGCAGTAGGGTGCCCCACCGAGATGAGCCCATGTCGGCACGCAGCAGCGCGCGGCTCAAACCGGTTCCACAACTAGTGCCGCATCAGGCAACGTTCGCCTTGATGACTACCTGACGTAGGCGTTCGTCGGCGGCGTGCTTGTTCCGCCAGATGATGTAGCGGCGGA
>NZ_JBVJGT010000065.1:0-36920 GCF_055587185.1 Micromonospora sp. NPDC048040
CTACGAGAACGGCACCAGCATCCGGTTGCTACCCGCCCTCAAGGTAGCCTGAAGATCAACACATCGACCCTGTCCGTCGAATCGGGTCAAGCCCACATCGGCGGCGCCGGCTCCTACGGCGCCACCTTCACCGAACAGCTCACCGCCGCTGGCTTCACCGTCGCCGAGGCACCCGGCGTCTCCGCCATCAGTAGGCGCCGCCACGGCAAGAGCGACGCCCTGGACGCCATCGCGATGACTTAAACAGCCCGCGGCCTGAACGTAAACGAGCTGCGCTGGCCTCGCGCGACGGGTGCCCGCATCGCCCTGCGCGTCCTGACCGTCGCCCGCGAACAGATGAGCGGCGCACGCACCCGCGCCATCAACGCGCTGACCGCCCTGCTACGCACCGTCGACCTCGGCATCGGCGTCGTCGTTGCCGCGAACGTTCTACTGGCCTGGTCACACCCCGGACGCATCCGCTCCGAGGCCGCGTTCGCCGCCCTTGCCGGCGCATCACCACTACCGGCCTCATCAGGCAACACCACCCGACACCGACTCGACCGCGGCGGCGACCGACGCCTCAACCGTGCCCTCTACACCGTCGCCCTGGTTCGCATGGGCCACGACCCCCGCACCCGCGCCTACGTCACCCGCCGCACCGTCGAAGGACGCACCGGCGCGGTCATGCGCAACCTCAAGCGCTACATCTGCCGGCAACTCTTCAACCCCTGGCCGGCACACGCCCAGCCACCAGCACCACTTGGCAGTTGTAGAAGCGTTTCTGTGTGCCGGTGAGCGCTCAGGCCCCCAGCCGGTAGCCACGTTTCATCACGGTCTGGATCAGGTCGACGCCGTCCAGCGGGGTGTGGTCGAAGGCTCGCCGCAGCCGCGACACCGCCATCTCGACGGCGTGGTCGTCGACGTCGGCCCAGCTCGGCGCGGCTGCCCGGATCTCGGCCGGGGACAGCACCCGGCCGGGACGGCGGGCCAGCGCCCGTAGCACCGAGATCGGGCCGGGCTGGACCGGAATCACCTGGTGGCCGATCACCATCGCCTGGCTGCGGATCTCCACCCGGTGGCCCTGCACGTCGAGCTGGAGCGACCGTCCCGGGAGTTGGTTCGCCAGGACCTTGACCAGGTCCGGCAGGGCGGGACTGTTCGCCACGTACGCGCTGAGGCCGAACGCCCGCAGTGGCTCCGCCGCCAGGTGACCCAGACAGGCGGGCACGATGTCGGCGGTCAGCGCGTTGAGCACCTCGCCGAGTACGCCGTCGGCCTCGGCCTGGCGAAGCAGGTTCTCGGTGGCGGTCGCCCCGGTCAGCGCGACGGCGTCGACCTGCCGCCGGATGATGACTCCGCACAGCCGGCGCAGGATGTCGATCCGCAGCGGCGGGAGAAACCGGTTGGTGACGACCTCGACCACGGTCGCCCCGTTGCGGCGCAGGGCCTCGCAGTACTCCCGGTGTGGCTCCGACTCGATCTGCGCCACCACCCGGCGGCCGATCATCGGCTGGGCGAGGAGATAGCGGAACAGGTCTTCGGTGGTCGTGGAGGCGGTTGCCCATATCTGGCTCAGGCCGAGATCCCGCAGCGTGTCGGCGGCGTGCCCGTCGCGGGCCAGCAGGCGGGCGTGCGTCAGCCGGTCGACGAGCGCGTCGAGATGGCCGGTCTGCTGGACCACGCGCAGCCAGGCCCGCAGGCCCAGGCCCGACGACACGATGACCTCGTGCACCGGTCCCGTGACGCAGGAGCGGGTGGCGACGGCAACGGCCTCCACCACCGGTTGGGCCACCGAGCGGACCGCCTGGACGTTGATCGTCCGTGCCGAGGTGGCCTCCAGCAGGGTGGCGAGGTCGTGTCGACGACGCTCCGACAGGATGGCGACCGTGTACCCCGCCAGGTCCTCCACACTGTCCTCCTGTCACGCCGCTCAACCTCAACAGGTGCACGGTTCCGGACGGCGGTTGGCTCACTTCGATGCGACTCTTTCGTCGGGAAGAAGTGTCGCCGTAACAGGGCGGACATAGCAGTGGTGGCCAATCTCAACACCGTGACGGTTCGTTCACCGACCCGGTGCTACCGGATTTTGGGACGGCGCGCCGATCCGGGCGGTGTTTAACCAGTTCAGAGTGGATCGCCGAAGAGTTACCGGCGAGTCGGGTCCGGATCCGACAAGTTGATCTTGTGAGGTGTTCGTCGGTCCCGTCACGTAGCACCCAGTTGACTTCCGGGAAACGCGGTGGTGTTGAAGACTCGGCGCAATCACCGATCGGTTGATCGGATGCGATCGATAAGCGCCGACCCGGATGGGGACGGATGAGGGCGGGCCGACCGCCAATCCGGAACCTGGGTCGGCGTCCGTCGCCCGTCGACCGCGGTTGAGCTGCCACTCAACCGCGGTCGACTCCGAACGCGGGGCGGGCGGCGGGTCGTCGCCCGCCCCGGTCCAGTCCCGATCCGCAGACCAGATTCAGGAGGGTCCATGATACGACGATGGGTACCGCTCGCCGTGGCGACGGCGGTCCTTGCCACCGCCACAGGGTGCGGTGGCGATGCCGGCCCGACGTCCGGCGCGCCGGACGCGAACCTTGCCGGCAAGACGGTCGAGGTGGCGGCCACGTGGTCCGGTGCCGAGCAGGCGAACTTCCAGGCGGTGCTGGACGCCTTCGCCGCGAAGACCGGCGCGACGGTGAAGTACACCTCCGGCGGCAACGATCTGCCGGTGCTGCTCAACAGCCGGATCGCCGGGGGTTCGCCGCCGGATGTCGCGTTGATCTCGCAGCCCGGGGTGGTGGCCGAGTTCGTGAAGCGGGGCGCGATCAAGCCGCTGACCGGTGACGCGGCCGCCGCGATCAAGGCCAACTACAGCTCGGCCTGGCAGGAACTGGGCACCGTGAACGGGCAGCTCTACGGCGTCTACTTCAAGGTGGCCAACAAGTCGGTGATCTGGTACCGGGTCGACAGCTTCACCGACGCCGGGGTGCAGCCGCCGAAGACCTGGGACGAGCTGAAGACGGTCTCCGCCGCGCTCGCCGACTCCGGGGTGACGCCCATGGTGGCCGCCGGTGGCGACGGGTGGGTGCTGACCGACTGGTTCGAGAACACCTACCTCCGGGTCGCCGGCCCGGAAATGTACGACAAGCTGGCCAAGCACGAGATCCCCTGGACCGATCCCAGCGTGGTCAAGACGCTGACCCTGCTGGCCGACTACTGGCGTACGCCGCGCTTCCTGGCCGGCAACCCGACGCAGACCACCTTCACGCAGGCGATCGCCGACGTGTTCGGCAAGTCGCCGAAGGGAGCGATGCTGTTCGAGGGTGACTTCGTCGCCTCAGAGATCAACAAGCTGGGTGAGTTGAAGGTCGGCGAGTCGGCGAAGTTCTTCAACTGGCCGTCGGTCGACGGCTCGAAGCCGGCGGTGGTGACGGCGGGCGACCAGGCGGTCGCCTTCAAGGACACGCCGGAGGCGAACGCACTGATGGCCTTCCTCGCCTCGCCCGAGGCGGCGAGGATCATGGCGGCCAAGGGCGGGTTCATCTCGGCGAACTCGGGACTGGACGTCGCGACGTACGCGGACGACACCACCCGGGAACTCGCCGAAGCGGTGGTGAAGGCCGAATCGCTGCGCTTCGACCTGTCGGACCTCACGCCGCAGACGTTCGGCGGTGGGACCAGCGCCCACCTGTGGGTGCTGCTGCAGGACTTCCTGGCCAAGCCGATCGCCCCCGAGGCGTTGGCCCAGCAGCTCGAGGCCGCCGCGAAGAAGGACTTCGGAGGCAACTGATGACGATCACGCCCGACCCGGCCCAGGGCATCAGTCCGTCCCCTGCCCGAACAACGATCGGCCGGGCGAGCGTGGCCGATGGCCCCGGCGGCCCACGGCACGCCGCCGGCGGCCCGGGCCACCGGGACGCCCCCGGCGGCCCACGGACCACCGCCGGGACCGCGGCCCGCCGACGGTCGCGGGAGACCCGCCTGATGGTCGCGCTCTTCCTCGGCCCCGCCCTGGTGCTGCTGCTGGTGCTGGTCTGCTATCCCATCGTCTACACGCTGTGGCTCAGCTTCCGCAGCGGTGACGGATCGAGATTCGTCGGCCTCGACAACTACGTCACCATGTTCACCTCGCCGAACACCCGGCGAGCCATCCTGAACAACCTCGTCTGGGTGATCGTGGCGCCTGCCGTGGCCACCGCCCTTGGGCTGATCTTCGCGGTGTTGACCGAGCGGCTGCGCCGGTCGGCCGTGCTCAAGGCAGTCCTGTTCATGCCGATGGCCATCTCGTTCCTGGCCGCCGGCGTCACCTTCCGGCTGGTCTACGACGAGAACCCGGACCGCGGCGTGCTCAACGCGGTCGCGGTGTCGGTGCACGACGCCTTCGAGTCCCCGTCGCGCTACCACGGCGTGGATGCCCGAGAGCAGGGCGAGCTGGCGCCGATAAACGGCGGCTTCGAGTCCAGGGGGCCGGCGAACCCGGGTGAACCCGTCCACCTCGCCCTCGTCGGTCTGCCACCGGACCGGATCCCGACCGACGCCAAGCCGGCCACGGCACCCACCGGCGGCCCCGGACTGCAGGGGGTGGTGTGGCTCGACTTCACCCGCGGCGGCGGCGGCCAGGCGGGGATTGTCGACGCCGGCGAGGTGGGGTTGCCCCAGATGACCGTCGAGGCGGTGGCCGACGGGGGCAGGGTGGTCGCCACCACCCGGACCGACGCCGCCGGGCGGTTCGCGTTCCCCGAACTCACCTCCGGCCCATACGTCATCCGGCTGCCCGCCGACAACTTCACCGAGCCGTTCAACGGCGTCACCTGGCTCGGCCCTTCACTCATCACTCCCGCCGTCATCGGGGCGTACATCTGGATCTGGGCCGGCTTCGCCATGGTGCTGGTGTCGGCCGGGCTGGCCGCCCTGCCTCGGGAAGCACTCGAAGCGGCCCGGATGGACGGCGCGAGCGAGTGGCAGACATTCCGGCACGTGACCGTGCCGCTGGTCCGGCCGGTGCTCGTCGTGGTCCTGGTCACCCTGACCATCAACGTCCTGAAGATCTTCGACCTCGTCTACGTGCTCGCACCCGAGTCGTCCCAGGACGACGCGACCGTGGTCGCCCTGGAGATGTACCGGGTGTCCTTCGGCGGCGGCCTCGACTACGGGCTCGGCAGCGCCCTCGCGGTCCTGCTGTTCGCCCTGGTGCTCCCCGCGATGCTGTTCAACATTCGGCGCCTGAGGAGGGACAGCTGATGAGCCACGCCACCATCGACGCCGTACCGGAACTGATACCCGCCGGTACCGCGCGGGGCGGCCGGCCGCGACCGGGACCGTGGACCCGGTTCATGATGCGGTTCGGCAAGGCACTGCTGCGACTGCTGGTGGTCCTGATCGGCGTCTTCTGGCTGCTGCCGACCTTCGGCCTGGCCGTGGCGAGCCTGCGTAGCAGCGCCGACAACAGCGCCACCGGCTGGTGGACGGTCTTCACCGCACCGGCCCAACTGACCCTCGACAACTACGCCCAGGTGCTGCAGAACGAGCGGATCGTCGAATCGCTGTGGAACACGGTGCTGATCACCGTGCCGTCGACCCTGCTCGTGGTGCTGCTCGGCGCACTCGGCGCGTACGCCCTGGCCTGGATGGACTTCCCCGGCCGAGACTGGCTGTTCGCGCTGGTCGTCGCGTTGATCGTCGTGCCGATCCAGGTGGCGATCGTGCCGGACGCACGGATCTTCCGGACCCTCGGCATCTACGGCGAGATCCCAGCGGTGGTTGCCTTCCACGTGGCCTTCGGGTTGCCGTTCGCGATCTTCCTGCTGCGGAACTTCTTCCTGAACATCCCGCGCGACCTGCTCGAGGCGGCCCGCATCGACGGCGCCCGGGAAATGCTCATCTTCGCCCGCGTGGTGCTGCCGATCGGCTGGCCGGCCATCGCCTCGCTGGCGATCTTCCAGTTCCTGTGGGTCTGGAACGACCTGCTGGTCGCGCTCGTCTTCGCCACCTCCGACAATGCCCCGATCACCTACGCCCTGCGGGAGCAGATGCGGTCGTTCTCGTCCAACCTCGACACGATCGGTCCCGGCGCGTTCCTGTCCATGCTCGTGCCGCTCGCGGTCTTCTTCGCCTTCCAGCGCTACTTCGTGCAGGGCGTCCTCGCCGGGTCAGGCAAGTAGCGAAAGGTGAATCACGGGGTGCGCGCCGGGCAGGACGCAGGGGCGCGCACCCCGCAGCCCGGGACCCGGAACCCGGGACCGGGGTGGGGCCGGACTCCGCCGACCCACCCCGGGCACCGCCGTTCGGCGAATCCGTCGGCTGCCCGAATTACGTCGGTCGCCCGAGGCGATCGGCCAGCCCCGCATCTCGTGCGTGCGACCTCGGTGGTGGTGCGCCTGGTGCCGGATCTGCCTCGCGGGCATGGCCGCCACCTACCGGAAAGGAGCCGGTGATGAGCCCGTCGGAACTGCTCGGTACCAGGGCGGAGGCACTCTTCGCCTCCACGCTCCAACCGTCGACGGATCCGACGCCCGAACAGATCCGGCAGGCGGTGCTGAACAGCGTCAGCCGGCACCGGGCGGCCGGTTGCGCGGCACTCGTCGCGCAGGAGTACGGCGACCATCCGGTCGAGGCGGTCAGTCGCATGCGCTGGGCCGTGGCCGCCGTCCGGGCGGCGTACCAACTGGTCGGGCCGTCGGCCTGACCGCCGGCGTCCGGCGTCCGCGAGTACGGACCGAGGTTCCGGCTGGTCGGTTGGGGTAGTGGCGGCCGGCCAGTCAGATGGTGAGGCCCTTCATGGTGGTTGATCAGTCCATGGTCGGCCGGTCGGCCTGCTGCCTTCCGGCTGAGGACGTCTCTCCGGCGGCAGGCTCTGCGCTGTCGGCGATCTCTCGATGCCGTCAAGGACGGCGCCCGCGGACCAGCACCGGTCGCCGTCAGCTGTGCATACCCGTGCTGGATGTCCCGCTGTGCTACGCCGGGCTGGAGTTGCAGACGTCCACCGGCCTGGTCCGACTGCACGCTGAGTCGAGCGCGGTCATGCTCAGTGGCCAGCAGGCCGCCGTGCTGGCCGTCCTGATCACCGCGCGGGGGACGCCCCTCAGCCGGGAGGCGATCTGGGCCGCCATGCCGCGCGGGTACCGACCGCCGACGGCTGCCCAGATCGGCGTGGTGATCGCCAACATCCGTAGGAAGATCGGTGCCGCACGCATTCTCACCGGGACGGACGGCTGGTGGGTGCGGGACCCGATCGCGCCCCATCCGGTCGACGGCACCGACGTGCTGTCGTTCGGCAGCCTGCGACTCGATGTCGGCCATCGGTACGTCCTCGACGGGCCGGCTCGGTTCATCCGGCTCGGCCCGCAGGAGTTCGCCGTGCTGCGGGTACTCGTCGAGGCGCGGGGAGTGGCGCGTAGCAGGAGTGGGATCTGGTCGTCGTTGCCGCCGCACGACCGGCCCGCCACGATCGCCGCGGTGGGCGTGCACATCCACCACCTCCGGGAACGCCTCGGGCCTGACCGGATCATCACAGGTGGGGGCGGTTGGCGGCTGGCCGGCCCGGCGGATCGACGGCAGGGCTGAGTCGACGATCGCGCGGACCCGATCTGCCTCCACCGTGGAGAGGTGCACGGTGCTGCGGCGCCGGTCGAGTTGCCAGGGGTGTGGCCATCGCCGCCGCGCCGATCCGGCCCTCGCACAGTAGGGGGTGAGCGGAGGATACCGACGCGAGCCCATTGCGGATAGTGTCCTCGGCCGTACCGTCCGCTCGCCTGAAGGGTTCTGCTATGGCCTTTGGTCATCGATGGCTGGTGCGAACTGCCGCCGCCGCGCTGCTCGTCCTTGCCGGGACGGCTACCCCCGCCGGGTCCGCCTCGGCGGCGGACACGGGCGCGAAGTTCACGTTCGATCTGGCCGGTACGACGATTCCGCTGGGGGTGGCCAAGAAGAGAGTCCACCTGAGACTCACCAATCTGACCGACCAGACCCCGAGTGAGGTCATTTTCTACGTCCGCCCCTCCGAGCTGGACTGGTCGACCAAGGCCGCACTCATCTGGCCGGAGGGCGGTGGCTCCGGTGAGTGTGACGGCGACCACTCGGGCTGGTACTGCCGCATCGAATCGAGCCTGTTTCCGGAGCTGATGCCGGAACCCGGCGGGACGGTGGATCTGCCCATCGATATTCAGGTCTACGAAAAGAAGAAGCCCTACGAAGGCAGGTTCCACGTCGAGGCCGGCATGGCCTGGGGCGACGACAAGATGCAACTCAGTGCCAGCAAATGGTTCACGCTCAAGTTGGTCGACGATCCCGAAGCCGACCTGTCGGTGGTGGCGCCGGACGTGAAGCAGTCGGTGCGGGTCGGCGCGGACGGCCGGCTCGAATCCACCGGGACGTTGAACCCGGGGGAGACGGGCGCGGTGCGGTACCGGGTCGTCAACCAGGGCCGGAAGGCGGTCAGCGGCGTCAAGGCCACGCTGCGCCTGCCCAAGGGTGTGACGTTCACCCAACCGCCGAAGGAGTGTGCGGTCGGCGACGACGGGCGGTCAGCGGTGTGCACCTACGACACGCTCGCGCTCGTACCGGTCGGCCAGGACACCAACCCGAACGACAGCGTCTACTCCGCTGTCGAGTTGCACAATCTGGCGACGGTGTCGGCCGCCATCAAGGCACCCGTCGCCTTGGCGGGCGGGACTGTGCAGGTCGAGGGCTTGACCGAGCGGACGGACACCCGCTCCGGCCCGGAGCATGCCGAACTTCCGGCGAACGCCGTCGCCGTAAAGGCAGCCGACGTGGACGACAGCGACAACGAGGACGGGTTCGCCGTCGTGGTCGCCGCGAGCGGCAGTGGCGGGGACGGTGACGATGACGGCGGCAGCGGTGGCGGCGGGGGTGACTTGCCGATCACCGGGCCGCAGTCCGGGCTGATCGCCGGAGCCGGTCTCGCCATGGTGGCCGGTGGCGGCATCATGTTGCTCCTCGCCCGGCGCCGCCGCGCGGTCCGCGGGGACGGGACGCCCGCTGTCTGACGTGTCTTCCACCGGTCCGCGAGGGCCGTTCACGTGAAGGGCGGGATGGTCTCCCATCCCGCCCTTCGCTTTCCCGCACGCACGTCGGGTACGAGCACCAGCGCGCATCTGAGGCACCGCTACCACTGCGTCGCCTCGTAGACGCGCTCACGCGGTGGCTTTGCGGATCATCGGCCCAAGCCCAGGCGTTCTCCCGCGAGGCGGTTGCCGTACCGGTGCCACTCGGGAAGTTGTTAAGCTGGTGCCGCGCGGCGGAGACCGCGATGAGAGTGCGAGGGAGCGGACTGTGGTGACGGGGGACGACGACATCTCGGGGTGAGCGGCCCCGGCCGCCTGCCGGCCTGCGCCGGTGCGGCGTGTCTCGTCGTAGACCTGTCTGCCCGACCGGGGTGTCTGTCGCGTCCCCGGCTCTCTTTCGAGGGTGTCTCCCGATGTCTGACGTCTGCATTGTTTGTACCAACCTGTCCTTTTCCTGGCCGGACGACACTCCGGTCTTCCAGGACCTGTCCTTCACCGTGCCGCCCGGCCGTACGGGCCTGGTCGCGCCGAACGGCGCCGGCAAGACGACCCTGCTCCGCCTGATCGCGGGCGACCTCACCCCGACCGGTGGCGGCGTGACGGTCGAGGGTGTGCTCGGCTACCTGCCGCAGGACCTGCCCCTGGCCGGTGACCTGACCGTCGCGGAGGTGCTCGGGGTCGACGCGACCCTCGCGGCGCTGCGCGCCATCGAGGCGGGTGACGCGGCGGAGGAGCACTTCACGGCCGTCGGGGACGACTGGGACGTGGAGGAGCGCAGCCGCGCCGAACTTGACCGGCTGGGCCTCGGTGACGTGGGGTTGGACCGGCGCCTGCGCACTCTCAGCGGCGGGCAGGTGGTGTCGCTCGGCCTGGCGGCGCAGCTGCTCAGGCGCCCGGACGTGTTGCTGCTGGACGAGCCGACCAACAACCTCGACATCGACGCGCGGCACCGGCTGTACGAGGTGCTGGAGGGCTGGTCCGGGTGTCTGCTGGTGGTCAGCCACGACCGGGTCCTGTTGGACCGGATGGACCGCGTAGCCGAGCTCGACCGTGGTGAGGTGCGTCTGTTCGGCGGGAACTTCACCGCGTACGAGGAGGCGTTGCGCGTGGCGCGCGAGGCGGCGGAGCGGACCGTGCGCAGCGCCGAGCAGGACGTGAAGCGGGAGAAGCGGGAGATGCAGCAGGCCCGGGAGCGGGCCGACCGCCGGGCCAGCAACGCGGCCCGCAACCTCGGCAACGCCGGCCTGGCCCGCATCGTCGCCGGTGGGCTCAAGCGCAGCGCCCAGGAGTCGGCCGGCCGGGCACAGCAGGCACACGCAAACCGGGTCAGCGAGGCCCAGAGCCGGCTCGACGAGGCCAGTCGGACGCTGCGCGACGACCAGGCGCTGACCCTGGACCTGCCCGACACGACCGTTCCCGCCGGCCGCACCGTGTTCGCCGGCGAGCGTATGCAGGTCCACCACGGCGACCGGGCCGTCTTCGCCGGCGACGGCGCCGACCTGACCATCCGGGGACCGGAGCGCATCGCGCTGACCGGCCCCAACGGCGCCGGGAAGTCCACCCTGCTGCGTCTGTTGCAGGGTGACCTCCACCCGGACGCCGGGCAGGTGCACCGCGCCGACGGCCGCGTCGCGTACCTGTCGCAACGGCTGGACCTGCTGGATCTCGACCGGACGGTCGCGGAGAACTTCGCCGCGTACGCCCCCGACCGGCCGCAGGCCGAACGGATGAACCTGCTCGCCCGGTTCCTGTTCCGCGGCGCCCGAGCCCACCTCCCCGCCGGCGTGCTCTCCGGCGGCGAACGGCTGCGCGCCACCCTCGCCTGCGTCCTCTACGCCCAGCCGGCACCCCACCTGCTGCTGCTCGACGAACCCACCAACAACCTCGACCTGGTCAGCGTGGGCCAACTGGGAAGCGCCCTGACCGCCTACCGGGGTGCGTTCGTGGTGGTCAGCCACGACGAACGGTTCCTCACCGACATCGGTGTGCAGCGGTGGCTCCGCCTCGATGGCGGCCACCTGCGCGAGATCCCCGCGCCCGAGCGCGCCTGACCGCCGACTCCGCCCTGCTCCGGGCCACGGGCCGTGCCGGCCCGTGGCCCGGAGCACCCCGAAGGTGACCCCCCATGCCCGAAGCACTGCTCGCTCACGACCTCGTCCACACCCTCGGCAGCCGTCGCGTGCTGGACGGGGTCTCCCTCACCGCGGCCCCCGGCCGCCGGATCGGCCTGATCGGCGAGAACGGCACCGGCAAATCCACCCTGCTCCGCCTGCTCGCCGGTGCGGACGAACCGGACGCCGGCAGCGTCGTTCGCCCACCAGACCTCGGCTACCTGCCGCAGGAAGCCCCCTACGACCCGGCCGCGACCGTGGCGGACGTGCGCGACGATGCCCTGCGCGAGGCCCGTGCCGTCCTCGCCGACCTCGATCGGCTCGCCGACCGGCTCGCCGGCACCGCCGACGACACACCCGACCACGAACGGCTGCTCGCCGATTACGGCGATCTGCTCGACCGCGCCCAGGACATCGACGCCTGGGGCGCCGAGCGACGCGCCGGCATGGTCCTCGCGGCACTCGGTCTCGGCGATGTGGCACCGGAGCGGGCGCTCGCCGCGCTCTCCGGCGGCCAGCGCGGCCGGCTCGCACTCGCCGCCCTGCTCATCCGCCTGCCCTCGGCGCTGCTGCTCGACGAACCCACCAACCACCTCGACGACGCCGCGGCGGCGTTTCTCGAGCAGCAGTTGCGCGACCTGCCCGGAGCCGTCGTCGTGGCCAGCCACGACCGGGCCTTCCTCGACGCGGTCTGCACCGACCTGATCGACCTCGACCCCGCTGTCGCCGGCCCGGTCCGCTTCGGCGGCACCTACCGCGACTATCTGGCTCACCAGCGCAACGAGCGGGAGCGCTGGCAGCGACGCCACGCCGACCAGCAGGAGGAACTGGCCGAGCTGCGCCGGCAGCTCGCGGTGACCGCGCACGAGGTCGCGCCGGGCCGGGACCGGCGCGACAACGAGAAGATGGGATACGGCCACACCGCCGGCAGGGTGCAGAACCAGATCGCCCGACGGGTACGCGCCGCCGGCCGCCGGCTCGACGACCTCGAACGTACCGCCGTCGCGTCACCACCCGAACCGCTGCGGTTCCGCGCCACCGCGCTGGCCACCGCCACCGCCGACGGGACCCTCGTCAGCCTGCGTCACGTGCGGATACCCGGCCGACTCACCCTCGACCGTCTCGACCTCGCCGCCACCGACCGGCTGCTGGTCACCGGCGCCAACGGTGCGGGCAAGTCCACGCTCCTCGCCGTCCTCGCCGGCCGGCTGGAGCTGGCCGGTCACGTCCGGCGCCGCCCCGACCTGCGCATCGGCGTACTGACCCAGGACACGGTGTTCGACCGGCCCGAGCGCACCGCCGAGGAGATCTACGCCGACGTCCTGGGCCACGTGCGCGCCGAGGCCGTACCGCTGGACGACCTCGGCCTGCTCACCGCCCACGACGCGCGCCGGCCGATCGGCGAGCTGTCGGTCGGCCAGCGACGCCGGCTCGCCCTGGCCCTGTTGGTGGCCGACCCACCCGATCTGCTGCTGCTCGACGAGCCCACCAACCACCTCTCGCCCCGGCTCTGCGACGAGCTGGAGGACGCCCTCGGCGGCAGCCCCGGCGCCGTCGTGGTCGCCAGCCACGACCGGTGGTTGCGCTCCAGGTGGCGCGGACGCGAGATCCAGCTTCCCGGCACCTGAACGGGTGCCCGCCGCGACCTGCACGGCGAACGCGGGTGAGCCTCGAATAATTCGATGCTCACCCTGCAAAGCATTCGGGCTGTTCATGCTGGCTGATCCCCGATAGGGTCCCCGCCATCGTCTCAGGCAGGAGGTTTCGGGTGGTCAGGAAGCGTGCGCTTCGCATTGTCGTCGGTCTCGCCGCACTCTCACTCGCCGTCGCCGGCTGCGGACGTTCGACCAGCGGTCAGACGCCGCAGGCCGGTGGTTCCGCCTCGGTCGCCGCCGACGCCAAGGCTGCCGACCTGGTTCCGGCCGCCCTCAAGGAGAAGGGTGTGCTCCGGGTCGCCACCGCCGAGGGCTACCCGCCGATGGAGATGTACAAGGAGGGGACCCAGGAGCTGACCGGCGTCGACCCGGACCTGGCGGCGGCGATCGCCGGGCGGCTCGGCCTGAAGCTGGAGATGACCAACGCCAGCTTTCCCGGCCTGATCCCGGGCCTGCAGGCCGACCGCTGGGACCTGGCGATGTCCTCGATGAGCGACACCGAGGAGCGCCGTAAGGCCGTCGACTTCGTCGACTACTTCCAGGCCGGCGGCGCGATCATGGTGGCGAAGGGCAACCCGGCCGGGGTGAAGGATCTGGCGGACCTGTGCGGCCGGGCCGTGGTGCTCGCCAAGGGCAGCTCCAACCTCGCCATCGGGGAGAAGCAGAACGCCTCGTGCGCCAAGAAGATGACCATCTCGCAGAGCGAGGACGCCCCGACCGGCCTGCTGCAGATCGACGCCGGGCGCGCGGTGGCCACCATCGTCGACTACCCGGTGGCCAAGATGCTCGCCGGACAGAGCGGCAAGTACGAGGTCCTGGAGACCCAGTACGAGGCCGGCCCGTGGGGCATCGCGATCGACAAGAAGGACAGCCAGCTGCGTGACGCCGTCCAGCGGGCACTCCAGGAGCTGATCGAGGCGGGCGAGTACGCCAAGATCCTCGAGAAGTGGGGCGTGCAGGGCAGCGGTGTGCAGACCGCGACGGTCAACGACCAGAAGTGAGCACACCGGTGGATGCGATCGTCAAGGGCCCGGCTCCGGCCGGGCCCGCCGGCCCGGAGGTGAACCGGATCAGCCACCCGCTGCGACCGGGGCGCTGGCTGGCCGCCGGGGTGACCGCCCTGGTCCTGGCCTGGCTGGCCTGGACCATTGCGATCAACCCGAACCTGCACTGGGACATCGTCGTCGAGTACCAGTTCGACCGGGTCATCCTGGAAGGGCTCTGGGTCACCGTCCAGCTCACGGCCGCCTCCATGGCGATCGGCGTGGTGCTCGGCGTCATCGTGGCGCTGATGCAGGTCTCCGACAGCCGTACCCTGCGCGCCGGCGCCATGGCATACGTCTGGTTCTTCCGTGGCACGCCGCTGCTGGTGCAGCTGATCTTCTGGTTCAACATCGCGCTGATCTTCCCTGAGGTCGGGCTGGGCGTGCCGTTCGGCGGCCCGAAGTTGGTGACCTGGGAGACGAACAGCCTGGTCACCGGATTCGTCGCGGCGCTGCTCGGGCTGAGCATCAACGAGGGCGCCTACATGAGCGAGATCGTCCGGGCCGGCCTGCGCTCGGTCGACCCCGGCCAGCAGGAGGCCGCGGCGGCGTTGGGCATGTCGCGCATGAAGATCATGAAGCGGGTGGTGCTGCCCCAGGCGATGCGGATCATCGTCCCGCCGACCGGCAACCAGTTCATCTCCATGCTGAAGACCACCTCGCTCGTCTCGGTGATCGCCGGCGCCGACCTGCTCACCGTCGCCCAGCGGCTCTACCTGACCAACTTCGAGGTGATCGCCCTGCTGATCGTCGCGTCCATCTGGTACCTGGTCCTGACCACCGTCGCCAGCATCGGCCAGTACTACCTGGAACGCCGATTCAGCCGCGGCTTCGGCGCCACCGCTCCGGGCACCCTGCGCGGGCGGATCACCCGCAACCTGCGCCTCACGGGGAGCGCGCGATGACCCCGCCCATGGTGCAGTGCCGGTCCCTGCGCAAGAGCTTCGGCCGCCTGGAGGTGCTGCGCGGCATCGACCTGACCATCGAACGCGGCCGGGTCGTCTGCGTGGTCGGCCCCTCCGGATCCGGCAAATCCACCCTGCTGCGCTGCCTCAACCACCTGGAGGAGCCGCAGGCGGGTCGGGTCTACGTCGACGGCGAGCTGATCGGGTACGAGGAGCGCGGCGGCCGGCTGCGACCGCTGCCGGACGCGCGACTGCGCCGGCAGCGCGAGTCGATCGGCATGGTCTTCCAGCGCTTCCACCTGTTCCCGCACCGCACGGCCCTGGAGAACGTGATGGAGGGCCTGGTCGCGGTGAAGGGCGTCCGGGCGGCCGACGCGCGACAGCGCGCCGCCGACCTGCTCGACCGGGTCGGCCTGGCCGACCGCGCCCACCACTACCCGGCACAGCTCTCCGGCGGCCAGCAGCAGCGGGTGGCCATCGCGCGGTCCCTGGCCATGTCGCCGAAGCTGATGCTCTTCGACGAGCCGACCTCGGCGCTCGACCCGGAACTGGTCGGCGAGGTGCTGGAGGTGATGAAGGACCTCGCGGCGAGCGGGATGACCATGATCGTGGTGACCCACGAGATGGGCTTCGCCCGGGAGGTCGGCGACCACCTCGTCTTCATGGACGAGGGCCTGATCGTCGAGCAGGGGCCACCCCACGAGGTGCTCACCGCTGCGCGGCACGACCGTACCCGCGCCTTCCTGTCCAAGGTCCTCTGATGGCGCGGTTGGACCTGCTGGTCACCGGCGGCGACGTGATCGACGGCAGCGGCTCGCCGGCCCGCCCCGCCGACGTGGGCGTCCGGGACGGGCGAATCGTGCTGCTGCCGCCGGGCAGTCGCACGCCCGCCAGCGAGGTGGTCGACGCGAGCGGCCTAGCCGTCACGCCGGGCTTCATCGACGTGCACACCCACTCCGACCTGCTCGCCGGCGACGACGCGCAGCGCGAGGTGCTGCGCCGGGCGCCGCTGCTCCAGGGCGTCACCACGGAGATCTGCGGCAACTGCGGGATCAGCCCCTTCCCGGTCCCACCCGACCGCGCCGGCCCGGTGCGGGAGCTGCTCGCCGCGACCTTCGGTCCGCCCGCGTCGGCGTACGCGTCGTTCGTCGAGTTCGCCGACGCGCAGGGCGTGGCCCGGCGCAACCACCTCGCCGCCCTCGTCGGACACGGAACGTTGCGCGCCGCGGTGGTCGGCTTCGCCCAACGGCGGGCCACGCCCGAGGAGACCCGGCGGATGTGCCGGCTGCTCGACGAGGCGCTCGCCGCGGGCGCGGCCGGCCTGTCGACCGGCCTGATCTACTCCCCGGGCGTCAACGCCGGCACCGACGAGGTCATCGCGCTGGCCCGGGTCGCGGCCGCGCACGGCAAGCCGTACGTGACGCACCTGCGTGACGAGATGTCCCAGGTCGAGTCGGCCCTCGAAGAGGCCGTCGAGATCGCCACCGCGGCCGGGGCGGCGCTGCAGGTCTCGCACCACAAGACGGCCGGGCGGCGCGCCTGGGGCGCCACCGTGCGCACCCTCGCCCGACTCGAACGGGCGCGCGCCGAGGGACTCGACGTCACCTGCGACGTCTACCCGTACACCGCGGGCAGCACCGCCCTGCACGCGATGCTGCCGCCGTGGCTGATCGCCGACGGAGTGCCCGCGATGCTCACCGCCGTCGCCGATCCGGCGGTCCGCGACCGGATCCGCACCGACCTGGTCGCCGGGGTGCCGGGCTGGGAGAACACCGTGGGAAACGGCGGCTGGGACCTGATCCGGGTCGCGTCCGCCGCGCGCAACACCGACGCCCAGGGGCACACGATCGCCGAGCTGGCCGCCGCGCGTGGCGTCGACCCGGTCGACTACGCCTGCGACCTGCTGGCCGCCGAACGCGGCGACGTCACCATCCTCAGCCACTCGATGCACGAGGACGACGTACGCCGGGTGCTGGCCAGCCGGCTGACCATGCTCTGCTCGGACGGCGTACCGAAGGGGGGCCGCCCGCACCCGCGGTGGGCGGGCAGCTTCGCCCGGGTCCTCGGCCACTACGTTCGTGACGTGGGACTGCTGGAGCTGGCGGAGGCGGTGCACAAGATGACGGCGATGCCCGCCCGCCGCTTCGGCCTACCAGACCGCGGGCTGCTCGCCGACGGGTACGCCGCGGACCTGGTGGTCCTCGACCCGCAGCGGGTCGCCGACGGCGCCACGTACGACGATCCGCTGGCGCCTCCGCACGGCGTGCGGTGCGTGGTGGTCGGAGGCCGGATCGTGGTGGACGGCGGCGAGGTCACCGACGCGCGACCGGGCCGGGTGCTGGCCGTGCCGGACCGGCAGCCCGCCTGGCCGGGGCCACGATGAGGCCGGCGGTGCGGGTCGGGGCGATGGTGCGGCGGCTGGACGACGGCCGCACCGTCTCGACCGACCCCGACCTGGCCCTGCCGCTGGCCAGCGTCGGCAAGGTGCTGCTCCTCGCCGAGGTGGCCCGGCGGCTCGCCGACGCCACGCTCGCGCCGGACCAGCCGGTGGAGCTGCTCGACGCCGACCGGGAGGTCGGCGGCACCGGGCTGCTCGGCCGGCTGTCCCCTCGGCGATGGACGGTCGCCGACCTGGCCACGGTGGTCGCCGCGGTCAGCGACAACGCCGCCACCAACGCCCTGCTGCGGCTGGTGACCCTCGATGCCGTGCAGGAGCTGGCCCGCCGTGCCGGGCTGCGGGACACCACCGTGCACGACCGGATCCGGGCCGAGCGCGGCCCCGACGTGCCGCGGACCTTCGCCACCGGCACCGCCCACGAGCTCTGCGCCTTCCTCGCGGAGGTGGCGACGGGGACCTGGCACAGCCCGCAGGCGTGCCGGCTGCTGCGCGGCTGGCTCGCCGGCAACACCGACCGCACGATGGTCGCCGACTCCGTCGGCCACGACCCGTGGTCGAGCGACGGCGTCCGGGTGGAGAACAAGACCGGCACCGACACCGGGGTACGCGCCGACACCGGGATCGTGTCCGGCCGGCACACCGTCGTCTACGCCGTGATCGCCGCGTTCGAGCCCGGAGCCGAGCGGGAGGCCGTGGCCGAGCTGCGGCGCTGGGGCGCGGCGGTCGACCGGCTCGCCGGAGCCCACCGCTCGGACAGCTCCTGACTGAGCGTCGCCGCCGCACCGGCCAGCCGCTCGACGAAGCTGCCGACCACCGGATTGGGGTTGCCGGGGCGCAGCGCCACGCCGATCTCCCGGTGCAGATTCGCGTGGGCGAGCTGCCGCACCGCCACCCCGCCGGGATCGCCCAGGCCGAGCGACGGCACGAGCGCCACCCCGACACCGGCCCGCACCAGGCCCAGCACCACCTCGTAGTGGTCGCTGCGGCAGCGGACCCGCGGCGGGAAGCCCTCGGCCCGCGCCGCCAGCTCCAGCACCGAGACCTCACCCTGCACGCCGAGGGTGGTGATCCACGGTTCGGCGGCAAGGTCTGCGAGCCGTAGCCGCCGCCGCCCCGCGAGCGGGTGGTCGGCGGGGAGCACCACCAGTTGCGGGTCCACCATCAGCGGCTGGACCTTCGTGTGCGGCGACTCCTGCGCCGGGCTCAGCGGATGGTCGAAGACCACCACCAGGTCCAGTTCACCCTGGTGCAGCCGGGGCAGCAGTTCGTGCGGCTGCCCCAGGATCAGCGCCAGCTCCACCTGCGGATGGTCGCGGGTGAAGCTCGACAGGGCGCGCGGCAGCAGCGCGGTGCCGGCGGTGGCGAAGAATCCGATCCGCAGCAGTCCCTGGCGACCCTTGCCGTGCGTGGCCAGTTCGTCCCGGGCGGCCGACATCAGATCGGCGATCTGCTGCGCGTAGTCCGCCAGGCGCTGGCCCGCGGCGGTCAGCCGCAGGCTGCGCGGCCCCCGCTCCACCAGCGCCACCCCGGCCTCCTGCTCGAGGGTGGCGAGCTGGTGGGAGACCGCGGACGGGCTCAGCCGAAGCTGCTCCGCGGCGGCGACGATGGTGCCGCGGCGGGCGATCTCGAGGACGACCTGCAGGCGTGCGGTGTTGAACATCGGCGGGCTGCCTTCCCCTGCTCAAGGGCGCTCGGTCAGCCGTCGACCGTCGCCCGGCTCACACTCTCGCACGCCGTCCACGCCTGCTCCACGCCGACCACGACGGCACCGCCGACCCGCCGAACCACAGATCAGTCATGTGCGGCTGGAGCATTGGGCCGCGCCGGTTCCCGCCCTGCGAGGATGGACCGGTGGACGGTGATCTGTCTGTGGCGGTGGCGGGCCTTCAGGAGGCGTTCGCCCGGTACCCGCGCAGGGCGGTGCTCGAAGGCTGCCCGCATTGCCGAGGACCGGTGCCGGTCGACGATCACGACCTGTTCTCCTTGACCATCAGCCTCGGCAACACGGTCGGCAGCCGCGACGACCTGAGGAGTCTGCTGCCCCCGCTGCTGGAGCGCATGGTCACCTCCACCGAACTCGACCCGGCGATCGTGTTGGGCAAGCTGCCTCGCGAGCAGTGGCGTACCTGGCCCGAAGCCGAGCAGGGCGCCATCGACGGCTACCTGGATGCGGTGTGGCGGTCGTTGCTGGCGACGTACCCGTCGCAGGTCGGTTCGTTTCTCGACCCGGCCACCTTCCTGGACGCGGTCGTGGCCGGCGGGGAGGGCGTCGAGCGGTTCCTCGATGTCTGGGACGTCACGCTCAGCTCGGCGGCGGATCGCCACCTGGCCGCCACGGTGAACGGGCTCGCCTTCGCGGGCCGGAGGCCGGCGGCGCTTGCCGCCTGGCTGCGCCGCGAGTCGGTCCGCGACCGGCTGTTTCGGGCGTTCGAGCGTGACCACGCCAGGTCCTGGGGTGACGACCTGGCGCAAGCCTACGACCTCGTCCGTATGTGAGGGTGACGATCCGTGCGCAGCCAACTCCACCAACTCGGTTTCCGGGTCGTCCCAGACCCGCCTCGTAAGGTTCATTTCGGCTCATATCCGAACGGCGGGTCGCCGTACTAACCTCTCCCCTCAGCGTGGTGGCGCTGTGGGAGAGGGAGAGGTCTTGATGCTGGCGGAAGTCGGCGTGGACGACACGTGTGAGCTGGTCTACCGGGCTGCCCTCCAGCGCCGGGTGTGGAGTCCGGAACAGCTTCGCGCTGCCGTGGACCTGCCGGCGGCGAAGGTCGACGCGGCGGTGCGGCGTCTGGTGGAGATCGGACTGCTCCGGCGGCCCCACGCCGACCAGATCCGGCCGGTGAACCCGGCCGTCGGGTTCGCGCCGCTGCTGTCGTACGCCGAGGCGCGGCTCACCCGCCGGACGCGAGCGGTGGAGCTGACCCGCGCAGCCGTCGCGGAGATGTCGGCCAGCTTCCGGACCAGCCCCGCGCTACTGCACGACGTCGAACTGCTCGACGACCGGGACGCCGCCTGGCTGTGTCTCGAGGAGATCGCGGCGAAGGCGACGACGAGCATCCAGTGCCTGGCGGCCGCCGGAGCGGTGCCGGGGATGGGGACCGGCACCGACTACGACCCGGCGTACCAGCTGGCGGAGTGCGCCGCCGCGCGTGGGGTCCGGGTGCAGTTGATCCTGCTGGACAGCATCGTCAACGATCCGCGGCTGCTCGCGGGCGCCCGACGGGTCCGCGACAACGGCGTGGAGGTCCGGACCACCCCGACCCTGCCGGTGTGGACGTTCGTCGTCGATGACCGGTACGTCGTGATGGTCATCGACCCGGCGGACAACCAGCGGGGCGTCATCCGGGTGTCCCACCCGGGCCTCGTGGCGGCCACCGCCGACCTGTTCGGCCGGCACTGGCTGTCCGCGGTGCCGATCGAGCAGCAGGCTTCCCCGCCACCGGGCGAGCTGACCCGGCAGCAGCGGCAACTGCTCCAGCTTCTCGCGGCGGGAGCCAAGGACGAGAGCATCGCCCGGCAGTTCAGCGTCTCCGCCCGCACCGTCCGGCGGATGATCGCCGAGCTGGCCGACCGGATCGGCGCGACCAGCCGCTTCGAACTCGGCGTCCAGGCGGTACGCCTCGGCTGGCTCGACGACACACCCGAGCCGGTGCCGGGCCCCGAGCCGTTCCACGCCTGAGCCGCCGACGGCGAACCCGCCGGCTGCCACGAGGCAACTCGGCGGGTTCGCTACCTGCGCAAGAACCGCTCAACGGGTCAGGGTGTGATCGAGGAGGCGGCAACTCGAACACCGCCATGTGCGGCGGCCCGGCCGCCGTTTCCTACATCGGGCCACTGACGCAGTTCGGATGGCATCCGACGTTGTGCAACTCTCGCCGCGTCAGCCCGCTCGAACCGGATCCGCTGCTCGATGATGGGCGACCGGACCTGCTCCAGGATCGTGACGGAGCCCGCACAGGTCGGAAAGTCCGCATGGCGATCGAAGGGAACCGCGGCGTGAGGCCCGGACTGCGCGGCTTGGTGGTCGACGGGACGAACAGCGGCATGAGTGTCTCGTCCAGGGAGTCCTTGCAGAGGCCGTTCGGCTTGCTGAACAGCTTGCACCCTTCCCAGCTCGTGCTCCATACGCCCATGGGCACGTTGTAGGTGGTTTCGACGCCGCGGACGAACGCCTTGGACTCACGGGCGAGTTCGTCCAGATACAACCATTCCTCGGCGGCTGCCTGACGCTTGGCCTGCATCTCCGCCATTTCAGCGGAATGGCGCGACACATCGGAATGGTAGTTTTGGGAGAATTTGCCGGGGTTGAACGCGGCGCGCACGGCGTCGTCGGCGGCGTCGAGTTCCGCCTTCGCCACCTTGGCCGCTGTGATCGTGGGCTTCGCGAGTTTGGAGATCAGAGCGCCGGCACCGCCAAAGGCTGTGCTGAGGACGCCGATGAAGCAGTCACTCCCCTTGAGTTCGATGCAGGATTTCCCAGTATCGAGCACACCGAAGGCAAATCCCGCAAGCCCGAGCCAACCGACCGGGGTGACCAACGACGCCACGAACAGGCCGGCAGAGATCAGGCCGGCGTTCTCCCAGATGAACTGACCGGATTTCTCAAGCCAGCCCGGCAGCAGTCCGGTCGGGTCGCTGAAGGTGACCGGGTTGGCGTTGCTGTACGAGTAGCCGTGCATCTGCTGCGGGTCGGTCAGGTCCATGATCGGGTCGACCGAGATGAACCGCCCGATGGCGGGGTCGTACTCGCGGGCGCCGAGGTGCGTGAGGCCGGTCGACGAATCGAGCGTCCCCCCGACGAAGCCCTTCTCTCCCACCCAACTCGACGGCTGGGCACCGCGCGGTCCGCCGTACGGCATGCTCTTGCGCGCGGTGGTCGCCGCGGTGACCGGGTCGAACGACAGGGTGTTCGTCCCGTGATGGTCGGCGAACTGGAAGGTCACCCTGCCGTCCGAGGTACGTACCGCGGTGCCGCCGCCGACGTCGACGTACCGGGTCCCGCTCACCGTTCCGGTCGAACGGTCCAGCTTCAGTTCGGTTTCCCCGAGGTGGACGGTCACCGCCGCCGGGTCGCGGCGGACGAGCCGGTTGCCGTCGGCGTCGTACACGAACTCGGTGACCTTGCCGGCCTCGGCCACCGAGGCGACGTGGCCCTCGGCGTCCCAGGTCAGGGTCTGGTCAGCGCCGGCGACCTGGCGTCGGGTCGTGTTGCCGGTGGCGTCGTAGGTGTAGCTGTCCGTACCGGCGCCCGGCCCGGTGGTGACCACGCCCGAGAGCCGGTGCGCTCCGGGCTTGCCAGCCTCCGGGTAGCTGTACGCGCGCCGCACGTCCTCGGCCGGGTCCCCACCGGTGTCGTGTCGCGTCTCCGTGAGCCGGTTGCCGACCTTGTCGAAGGTGTACGAGTGCCAGTAGGGATCCGGGCCGCCGACGGTCGCACCGGCGCCGGTCGCCGGCGCCCCGGCGCAGTTGTCGGTGGCGGTCCACGCCTCCGTCATCCGGCGCAGGTGGTCGTAGCCGAAGCATTGCACGTCGGCGGTGCCGCCGGCCGGGGTGTCCGCGATCCGGGTGACGTTGCCGGCCGGGTCGTAGGTGTAGTTGACATCCGCCACCTTCGACGGGTTCGCCTCCCGGTCGACCTGCGCTCGCACCAGCCTGCTGGTCGCGTCGTCGTAGGCGTAGGTGCGCTGGGCGCGCTTGGTGCCGGTGGACAGGACGTGCCACAGCGGCTGGTGCAGCAGGGTGTAGGCCGTCTCGGTCAGGTAGCTGACGCCCAGCGTGGAGGAGACCGTCGTGGGCAGACCAAGCTCGTTGTAGTGCCGCAGCACCCCCTCCGCCGGCAGTCCGCCGGCCGCCGGATAGGTGGTGGACTGCACCGTGCCGTCCAGGTTGTAGCGCTGACTCACCTGGTACGTGCCGGCCAGCGCCCCCTCGGAGGCGGGAATGGTGACCCGGGTGGCGGTGGGACGGTACCGGTCGTCGTAGCCGACCACCGCCGAGACGTAGGCGTTGCCGCCGGCCCAGCGGGTGGACGAGGTGAGCTGGCCCTTGCCGCTGGTGAGCGTGTCGTAGACCCACTCAGCCAGCTTCGGCCCGGTGGCTGAGCCGTCCCGCAGCGACGTCTTCCGGCGCAGGTCGTCGTAGGTGGTCGCGACGGTGCGACCCTGCGCGTCGGTGGTGCTGACCAGCTGGTCGGCGTCGTCGTACGCCAGCGTGGTGGCACCCCGGTCCGGATCGGAGACGCTGGTCCTGCGGCCGCGCAGGTCGTAGCCGTACGTCCAGGTGTTGCCGGCCGGGTCGGTCACGCCCGCGAGGCGGTCGGCGTGGTCGTAGGCGTACCGGGTGACGTCGGCCGGGCCGGTCGGGGATCCGCCGTGGTGCTGGCGCAGCTCGACGGTCCTGCCCCGGGCGTCGACCACGGTGGTGGTGGCGGTGCCACCGTCCGGCGGGTCGAGGCTGGTGCGGTCGCCGCCGTGCGTGGTCGTGGTACGCCACTTCTCCACGCCGTACGAGCGCAGGATGCTCGCGGTCTGCCGGCCGGCGCCGTCGTAGACGGTGACCGTCTGCGACGGCACGTCGTTGTCGGCGACCTGCCACACCGTGGTCGCCGGCGCGCCCGTGGCGTGGTACGTCGCGTTCGACTTCACCACCTGGCCCCGCGAGTCGTAGCCGGTGTCGGTGATCAGGCGCCCGCCGCCGAGAGCCGGCGACTGGGTCTGCCGAGCCCGTAGCAGGCCGTCGAAGAGCGCGTAGCCGGTGGCGTAGCTGCCGTCGTTGCGCAGCGTCCTCGTGGTGACCACCGACGGCCCGGTGCTGCTCAGCGCGTAGTCGAACTCGGTGTTCGGCCCGAGCGACGTCGACCGGCCCGGAAGCCAGACCTTGGTCAGCCGACCCAGCGGGTCGTACGCGGCGGTGGTGACCTTGTTGTTGGGGTCCGTCACCGTCTTCGGGGCGCCATGTGCGGGCTCGATCTGGGTGGTGGTGACGTGTCCCAGCGGGTTGGTGACGGTGACAGCGGTGACCGGACCGCCGGTGGCCGGGGTGTAGCGGGTCGTGGTCAGCTTGCCCAGTACGTCGTAGCTGTCCAGGGGCCGGCCGTGGCTGTCGTAGCTGGTCCGCTCCGTGGTCAGGTACTGCGGCTGGCCGCCGGACCAGCCGGCGAGTTCCTCCACCTTGACCACGTCGCCCTTGCTGGGCGGGCTGCCGTGCGGGGCCTGCGCGTCGTCGTAGTAGGTGCGCTCGTCGGAGATCAGGTCGCCGGGGTAGGCCGGGGTGGCGGCGCAGGCGGCGGAGACGGTCTCCACCCGCGACACCGCGCCGAGCAACCAGGCGGTGGCGTTGCGGGCGTACCAGGTGCGGGTGCACCGGTCGTCGGCGGCCGTGCCGGTGTCGCCCAGGTCGCTGGTCTCGGTGACCAGGCCGTCGGCGTTGTAGGCGTACTTCGTCTCGGTGACGCGCTCGCCACCGGCGGCCAGCGCGGTGCGGGTGCGGGACGCGGCGGCGCCGGTCATGAACGCCTCGAGCGTGCCCCACGGGCGGACCATCCGGGCGGTGGGCGCGTTGCCCTTGATCCAGCCGTCGGTGACCGTGCTGCTCACCTCGGCGCCACCGGGCCCGTTGAAGCTGATCGTCTCCCGGGCCAGGCCCGCCAACGCGCGGTGGTCGTCGACCCGCACACCACGCGAGTCGGTGACCTTGACGTCCCTGGTGCCGCCGGCGGCGAGCTTGTCGCCGTCCATGCCCCGGAAGTAGCGGGTCTCGGTCTGCGAACGCTGCTCGTTGTCGGCCCCGCTGGTGACCCGAACCCGCCCGTAGCCGCGCCACTGCGACCAGGTCTTGTACTTCTCCTTGGTCAGGCCGTCATCGTCGTCGTGGTGCCAGGCCGCGCCGTCGAGGTACTCGTACCGGCTGACCATGTCGGGCGAGGCCGGGTCGCGATCGTCGACGACGACCTGGGTGACCAGGTACTTGTGGAACCAGTCCACGGTGGGGTTGGCCGCGCCGTCCGGGGTCCAGTAGCTGGGGAAGCAGCGCTTGGTGTTGGCGTCCGGGGCCGGGGTCTGGCCGCGTACGCAGTCGGTGGCGGAGTAGGTCACCGAGGTGGTGCCGCCGGCCTCTGACACGATCGTGCTGATCCGCCATTTGATCATGGGCGCGATGCCCTCCAGGGCGTCGACGCGGTTGACCAACTGGGTGCCGTGGAAGACCAGCTCCGGCAGGGCCTCGCTACCGCCGGCCCGGCCGGTGTGGGTGATGCCGGCAAGCCACAGGGCCGGGCTCGTCCCGTCTCCCGGCTTGAGCAGCTGGTGGCGCAGGGCCCACGTGTCCACGTCCCGGAAGGCGACCGTCGCGGCGTCCCAGACCTGGGTGGCGACCCCCGTCAGCCGCTTGCGACTCCAGAACGTCGGGGAGAAATTGTTGGTGCACGTGGCGCCGGCGTTGCAGTTCCGGTCGAACGGCACGTCGGGCCAGTACCTGGCGTTGGTCGAGTTGAGCTTCGACTCGGCACAGTCGAAGGTCGAATCGGGCAGACAGCGCTCGGCGACGGTGAGGACCGTCCGGGCCGGGGCGGTGCTGAACAGCGCGTTCGAGCGCAGGCCGTAGTCGATCCGGGTGAGGTGGCCCCCACGGTGGTACGGCGTGCCGCTGCCGGCGGTCAGGTTGCGCCCGTAGTGGTTGGTCTCCCGCCCGTACCAGTAGGTCATGGCGTTGCCGTGCGGGTCGACCACGTAGTCGAGGTTCCACCGCCACGCCTGCTGGCACCAGGAGGTGGCGAAGGTGGAGGCCCGGCACGGTTCACCGGAGTGGTTGCCGAAGACCGGAGCGGCCCAGGTGGAGTTCGTCTCCGCCTTGCCGCTGGCCCAGCCGGGCAGGCGGTTGAGGCCGAAGTGGTACTGCGTACCGTCGACGGTGGTGACCCGCCAGTGCTCGCCGTCGTTGTCGCCGTTGGCGGTGGCCGTCGAGGTCAGCTTCTCCACCCGCGAGCCGTCGTCGCCCTTCGGTCGCCAGACACCCGTCGCGTCGTCGCGGATCAACTGGGTCGCCCGTCCCCCGAGGACCATGACGGCGTTGTCGTAGCCCCAGCACAGGTCGCCGGTCCTGGTGGTGTTGCTCGCCCCGGACCCCATGTCGTCGGCGCAGCCCTTGTAGCTGCGCTCGATGTATCCCGGCCAGAAGTCGAAACCTTCACCGACCCACGAGGTCTGGTTGTTGGTCTGCGCTATCCGGCCGTCCACGCTCCCCGAGGAGTAGCCGAGCGCCAGCTTCGGCACCAGGTCGCCCGCGACCTTGGGCGTCCGCATCGGGTACGACCAGGTGAAGTCGCCGGTCGAGCCGCCCGCCTGCCAGTTCGCGGACGGGGCGAGGGGGGTGGCCGTCCAGTCTCCCGCGCTGCCGGCGTCGGTCGCGGTGACCGCGAGGACCGTGGCGTCGGCGTCGGCCGGTTCGACGGTGACCTGCGACGAGAGCCGCCGCTCACCGAGGTCGTTGCGGGTGGACAGCGGCGTGGCCTGCTGGCAGGCCGGCAGCCGCGGTGTGGTGAGGACGCAGGCGGGCAGCCGCACCAGGCGCAGCCGCGCGGCGTAGTCACCGCCGTAGGCCCCGGCGAAGGCGGCGTAGTCGACGTCGAGCGCGACCTCGCCCGTGCGGGTCTGCCCGTCGCGGCGCTCGACCCGCATGAGCAGGCCGGGTATGCCGGCCCGGTCTGCGACACCGCGGTCGAGCACCTCGACGCGTATCCGGCTCGGTGCTCCGGCCGGCTCCGCCTTGGCGGCCTCAGCCACCTGCCCGACCCAGACCGGGAATGCCCCGGCCCGAATCCGGGCCGGTTGGCCGTCTGCGAGGCGCGCCAGACCCGTGTCTCCGCCGGTCAGGTCGACCACGGCGCTGCCGGCCTTCGGCCAGGAGACCTCCGGTGGGGTGGTGACCGCGTGCTGCGCGGTGCGGTCGGACGCGGCCTTGCCCCAGGCCGCCGGCTCACCGCCCTGAACCGAGCGGCCCCGGTCGGGTCGCGGGGGGCTCCATTGCCCGGTCGGTGTGGCGTGCGCCGGTACGGCGACCGCCAGCGGCACCGTGACCACCCCGGTCAGCAGGGCCGCCCGCAGGCGCGCCCAGCGCCCGGGCTGGGTTCTTCTCGTCGGCATTGGACGCTGACATCCTTTCGTGAGACCGGCACCCCGCCGGAACGTCGAGCGCTGCTCGGGGCAGGGCGGAGCCGGCCGCGGCATCGTGGTGCCGCGGCCCGCTCCGCCGACGACGTCGCCGCCGTTGGCAGCTGTTACGGATAGATCTCGAGGGGAAGGGCGTTGACCTGGGCATCCGTCAGGGCGCCGGTCCAGACCCGGACCTCGTCCACCGCGCCGGGCCAGAAGTCGGTGGGGTTGCCGTTCCCCATCGCCCGCCCGATGGTCAACGGGCCACCTGTCGTCCACCGCGCGTCGATCGTGTCGCCCGCCGCCCAGATCCCGTTGACGTAGAGGTGCATCCGATCCACCGCGTCGTCGTAGACCAGGGTGAGGTGGGTCCACTCGCCGGCCGTCACCGGGAACTGGTCGGGCGAGGCGAGGGCGCGGACGCTGGTCGCGGTGTCGGCGTCGGTGGTCGCCATGGTCGCCACCCACCTGGCGTCCGGCTCGCTGTAACCGAGGGAAAACGCGGCGGTACGGGTGCCGACCTGCGAGACGGCGGACGGGTAGCCGACCCCGGCTGTCCGGTCCAGACGGACCCAGGCGGACACGGTGAAGCTGCTGTCGGTACGCAGCACCTGCCCGGCGGTCGCGGCGTGGCCCGTGGTGCCGTCGAGTTCCAGGGCACCGCTCGTGTAGCCCTCACCCCAGCTCGCTCCGCCGTGCAGCGTGGCGGTACGCCCGTTGCCGGACGTGTCGGCCGTGCTCGTGCCGGCCGCCTCGTCCAGCGCCCAGGCCCCTTCGGCGCGCGGCGGCTGGTTGGACAGGTTCCGGATCTCGCTCGCCGTGCCGCCGATGGTGCTCGGGTAGACCACCCGGTTCCACACCCGCACGTCGTCGATCGCGCCGGACCAGTAGTTGACCGCGCTGCCGTACTTCTTACCCCGCCCGATCTGCAGGGACCCGACCGCCGGCCAGGTATACGAGCCGCGGGCGGCGGTCCCGGCGAGAGCGCCGTCGACGTAGAGCCGGATCTCCCTGGTCGACGCGTCGAAGACACCGGCCAGGTGGGTCCAGGCGCCCAGGGTGGCGGGCGCGTCGGACGCCGCGCGGATGACCATGAAGGTGCTGAGACTGTCCAACACCGGCGCCTTGAACGACCACTTCTGGTCGGAGCTGTCGTAGCCGAGGAAGAAGGCGCTGTGCTTGCTGCCGTCCTGGCTGACCGCGGTACGGTCCTGGCCCGCCGTGTCGAGCCGGACCCAGGCCGAGACGGTGAAGCTGCTGCTGGTCTGCGCCACCGAACTCGCCGAGGCGTGACCGGTGGCTCCGTCGGTCGTCAGCGCGCCACCGACCCGGCCGCCGGTCCAGCCGGCCCCGGCGCCGAGGGTGGCGGTGCGGTTGTCGCCGGAGGAATCGGCCGCGGTCGTGCCGCTCGCCTCGTCGAACGTCCAGTGCCCGGCCGGGGCGCTTCGGCCGCCCACCTGGAACGAGTAGGTGGTCCACGGTCCGGGTGAGTTGGCGACGTCGAGGCTGCGGACCCGCAGGGTGTGCAGCAGTGCCTCGGAGTCCGGCGGGGTGAGCGACACGGTCGCGGTCAGGTCACCGCCGGCCGCCACGGTCCCGGTGCCGCCGGCCGCGCCGTCCAGCTCGTATTCGTAGCTGGCCACGTCGGTGACGCCGTTCGGCCCGAAGGTGAACGAGCCCGGCTGGCCGATCCCGCCGTTGACGCCGATCGCCGGATACGTGGTCGAGCTGACCGTGGGGCCGTTCGTCGGCGCCTGCGGGTCGACTGTCACCTCGCAGGAGGCGCTCCACGCGCTGACCGCGGTGCCGTCCTCGGCGCGTACCCGCCAGGAGAGGGTGCGGCCGGTCCCGATGTCGGTCGACGGGACGACCGCCTCGTGCTGCAGCCCGGAACTCTTCGCGGCGGTGAGGGTCTCGCCGAGCCTGGCGCCACCGATGTCGTACCACTCGAAGCGGGCCCTGACGTTGCCGCCGTCGGGGTCGGCGACGGTGGCCAGCATCCTGACGGTGCCGGGCGGGCCGACGACCGGCCTGCTCTCGCCGGTCAGGCAAGGCTGGTCGGGGTACGTCGTCGAGTTCGTCGGCACGTTCGGCGCCGTGTTGTAGGTGATCGACAGGACGGGGTTGTTGTTGAACTTCTTCCAGCCGTACTTGTCCGTCTCGTCGCTGGCGCGCAACCCCATGGTCACGCTGGTCCAGCCGCCCGCCGCGGCGTCCTTCACCTGCTGCAAGGTGTTGAACTCGACGTCGGCCGGTCCACAACTGCTGGAGTAGCCGTGCGCGACGCTTCTGGTGTCCATCCGGTAGGCCCAGGTCGGTTGGGCGTGCCAGGCCATCGAGGCGCTGATCGAGCTCGTCGCCCAGAGCTCCACCGCCCGCGGCGAGCAGGACCAGGAGTGCGTCTCACGGATGCGGAGGGTGGCCGAGAGGATCTGCTTGCCGCGCACCTGGGAGGTGTCCATGCGGAAGAACGACCGGTAGGTGTCGCTGGTCGGCGAGGCGTTGGGGTCGTTGTAGTAGCCGACCTTCACGTCCCCGCTGCCGTTGTAGGTCGAGTAGTACTTCGACACCATGGCGTGGGCCTGCCTGGTGCCGCCCCAGGTCGGGTCGATGAAGAGCGGGTAGCGGGTCTTCGGGTCGGTCAGCATCCGCCGGTCGGGAAGGACCGCCAGTTCACCGGGGCGGGCCTCGACAGCCATCGCCGCCTGACGGGAACCGGTGCCGGGCCCGCGTACCGATCCGCTGGCGGCCTCGGCCCCCGAGGAGTCCCACATCAGCGGGGTGGGCGCTCGGAACACGACCCGCCCGGTGGCGGTCACCGCCTTGAGCCCTCCGTTCGGCTCCGACACGACGGTGAGTCCCGTGCTGCCGGTGGTGTTCAGACGCAGCCGATGCAACGCCGGGTTCGACGCGGCCTTCGCCGACCTGACGACGAGGACCTGCGCGAAGCCGTCCACGGTGGCCTGAACTCGTAGGTCGACCCCGGGCAGCACCTCCGGATACGTCGCAGTGTCCCCGTCCAGGGCCGGCTCGGGCAACCGGGCCGGCCAGCCGAGCCGGAGTTCGTGTCCGTCGCGGTGCAGCCGCGCCAGGGGCTGGTCACCGCCGCCGGAGAAGGTGACCCGCGCCGTGGTGGCCGCCGGGCCGACGGAGCCGTCGACCTGCCGGCGCAGCCGGGTGTCCACCTGGGCCCACCCGGCGCCCTGCCGCACCCGCACCGGATGGGCATGCTGCTCGAGCGTGAACGATCCACCGGGGTTGGCGAACACCTCGCCGGTCTCGGTCGTCAGGCTCGGCACCCGAACTCGCTGCCCGGACCGACGCGCTGCCGCCAGGGCCGCCGTTCCTTCGCTTCCCGTGGCCCGCGCCGCCACCGAGTTCCCGCTCGAAGGTACCGCGGAAACCCCCGTCGATATCGCCACCACCGCCGTACCCGGCAGTAGCAGACTCACGGCTGCAACCATCGCGCCGCGAGCGATTTCCCGCCCACGCGTCGCCATCACACCTCGCTAACAAGCCCGTGATCATGAGAAATGTGCCGAGCCGACGATAGGAGAGGGGTGATCACCACGGGCCCCGGCGAGCTGTCCGAAGGTGGTCATGGCCGCAGGCGGACACCGCGACGCCCACGTCGACGGGGAACGACGAATGAACTCGGACCGGACGCGGGTGTGGGTGCGGGTTCCCGCGCCCCGTTGCGACGGGGCATTATGGCCGGTCGTCGTTGCGTCCACACTGGTCGGACGGCCCGGGGGTCGGATGCGTTCGGGGTCGGATTTCCGTCCGCCCAGATCTGGTCTACGCCGGACAATGTCGATATCGTTACCGGCCAATTGGACGGCCGATGATCATTCGTCGTCAGCTGACCTCCCCCAAGCCCCGAGAACAGGAGGACGCGCTCGTGGCCTCACCCGCCGATTCAACGGTCGCCGGCGACGACGTCGAGCCGCAGCGGCCCATTCCGCGGTTTCTCACCGAGTTCACGCCCACCCGGTGGCGCCGTCGGCTGAGCCCCTTTTCGCGCGTACCGAAGCACTCCAAGATGGGCGAGACCTGGCACGTGGCGGCGAAGACCGCCCCGGACGAGCTGGTCATCGTCGACCGCCCGCCGGACATCGACCCCGACGGAGCCGAAACCCGCACCTACACCCAGTGGGCGGAACTCGTCGATCGCGCCGCGGCCTGGCTGCACAAGGCGGGCGTGCGCCCGTGGGACCGGGTGGCGATCCTCAAGCAGAACCACCTGGACATCGTCATCCTCGGCTGCGCCATCGCCCGCATCGGCGCCATTCCCTGCATGTTCTCCGGCTCCTACGGGCCGGAGGCGATGATCCCGATGCTGAAGCGGCTGGAACGGCCGTTCCTGTTGACCGACCAGAAGCACCTCGACAAGTGCGGCATCACCCCGGAGGTGGTGGCGGAGCTCACCGTACGGACGATCAGCGTCGACGCGGTCGCGGACCGGCCGGACGTGCTGCACCTGGACGACTTCAAGGACGCGCCGCCCGTCCAGCCGAACATGCGCGAGTTCAAGGAGCCGGTGGTCATCACCCACACCTCCGGCACCACCGGCGTACCCAAGCTGGTCATGCACTCCGCCGAGTCCATCTACGCGATGGCGATCGTGGAGACCGAGCGGTGGCCCAGGTTCGGGCTCCGGCGCAGCGACACGGTGGCGTTCTGCGATCCCTACACGCACGAGCGGCTCACCACCATGCAGCTGGCGATGGCCGCGGTCGGCCCGCGGGTGCTCTACCTGTCCGACCCGCTCTCGCCGAGGATCCGGGAGCTGCTGGCCGAGCACAAGCCGACGCTGGTGGAGGCGCTGCCGAACATCTACCTGGCCTGGGAGCCGCTGGCCCGCGACCCCGCCGGCCTGTTCAGCAACGTGCGCGAGTACGTCAACTCGTTCGACGCCATCCACACCCGCACGATCCGCACCTTCATGGCCGCCACCAAGCGCCGGTTCCCGATCTGGGTCCAGTCGTGGAGCCAGAGCGAGAACGGCGCGCTCTGCATCCGGCCGTTCTTCCGCTTCGTCGTGCGCCGCAAGGGGCACCGGCCGCCGCCGACGCAGCTGATCGGCTGGCCCATCCCGTTCCACGCCAAGATGCGGGCGGTGGACCCGGAGACCGGCAAGGAGGTCCCGCGCGGCCAGGTCGGCCTGATCGAGATCGACCAGCCGGGACGGTGCCTCGCGTACGTGGGCGAACAGGACCGGCACGACCTGAAGTGCAACGGCAGGTGGTGGAACACCGGCGACCTCGCGGTCATCAACAAGTGGGGTGCCGTGCGGATCGTGGACCGGGAGATCGACCGGATCCCCGGCGGCAGCGCGATCGAGTTCGAGGACCTCATCCTCGACCGGATCGACTACACCACCGAGGTCGTCATCCTTCCGGTCGCCGGCGACCTGCCGGTACCCGTGGTCAGCACCGCGGACGACGTTCCGCTGGACAAGGGCGACTGGGAGCGGGCGGTCGCGGACCTGAGCCCGATGGCCCCGCCGATCCAGATAAAGTGGGACGAGTTCCCGCGAACCGGCACGTGGAAGATCCGCCGGGTCGCGCTCCGGGAGAAGCTGCTCTCCGATGCCCAGGCGATCGGCATCGGGCGCTGGACCTGATCATCGCCATCCTGTGATCACAGCGACGCGGCGCCGGTCCTGACTGTGCCGGCGCCGCGTCGTTCTCCCGAGCACCGCGGTCGAGCGAAGGGTTGCTGTCATGTTGGATCTCCTCGGCCGGCTCGCGCACCAGGCGCGCTGGTGGGTGATCGCCGGCGCCGCGGTGTTCCTGGTCGCCGCGGGCACCTGGGGCGCCGGCGCGTTCGGCGACCTGGCCGTCGGCGGGTTCACCTACGCGGCGAGCGAGAGCTCCCGCGCCGACGAGGTCGAACGCAAGGCGCTCGGACGCAACGACGCGGACGTCGTCGTGCTGTTCGGCAGCGACCGCTGGACGGTGGAGGAGCCCGCGTACGCCGACGCCGCCCGGCGCGTGCTGGACGGGCTGCCGGCGGACCGGGTCGAGGGCGTGACCGAGTACTGGGGGGCCAGGGTTCCCGCCCTGGTCAGCACCGACCGGCACGAGACGTTCGCGGCGGTGCAGATCGCCGGTGCCACCGAGAACGAACGCCTCACCAACTACCTCGCCATCAAGGACAGCCTGACCAGCCCGGATCTCGACGTCACCGTCGGGGGGCCGCTGGCGCTGATCGACGACGTCAACAGCCAGAGCAAGGCGGACCTGACGCGCGCCGAGGCGCTGGCGTTGCCGATCCTTTTCCTGCTGCTGGTGCTCATCTTCCGCAACCTGCTGGCGGCGCTGCTCCCGGTCGCGGTCGGGGTGCTGGCGATCGTGGGCTCGTTGGCCGGCCTGCGGCTGCTGGCGCAGTTCACCGACATCTCGATCTTCGCGGTCAACGTGGTCACGCTGCTCGGCCTCGGGCTGGCCGTCGACTACAGCCTGTTCATGGTCAGCCGGTTCCGGGAGGAACTCGGCGCGGGCCACCCCGTCCCGGCGGCGTTGCGGCGGACCATGGTCACCGCGGGCCGGACCATCGTCGTCTCCGCGGTGACCGTCGCGCTCGCGCTCGCCAGCCTGGCCGTCTTCCCGCAGGTGTTCCTCCGGTCCATCGCCGTCGGTGGGGTCGCCGCGGTGCTGCTGGCGGGGTTCTTCGCGATGACCGTGATGGCGGCGATGCTGGCCCTGTTCGGGTCGCGGCTGCGGGAGCGTCGCCGCAGGCCGGTCGACACCGACCCGAACTCCGGCGCGTGGGCGCGGATCGCGCGGACGGTGATGCGCCGACCCGTACTGGTCGGTGGCGCGGTCATCGCCGTGCTGGTGGTTCTCGGTCTGCCGTTCCTGCGCATCTCCTACGGCTGGCTGGACACCCGGGTGCTGCCCGCCTCGGCGGAGAGCCGGCAGGTCCAGGACGCCATCGAGCGGTCGTTCCCGGACAGCGTCACCCGGCCGGTCGAGGCCATCGTCACGCTGGACGGCCCGGTCACCGGTCCTCCCGGCCGGGAGGAGATCACCGCGTACGTGGAGCGGGTGGCCGCGCTGCCGGGCGTACGGCAGGCGGACGTCAGCGGTCTGGCCGGCGACACCGCGCGGGTCACCGTCCGGTTCGACGCGGAACCGATCTCCGAGCAGGGGCGGGAGCTGGTCGACGCGGTGCGCGGCGTCGAACCGCCGCCCTCCGGCACGGTGCTGGTCGGCGGCGACGCCGCCGGGTTCGCCGACCTGATGGACATGCTCGAGCAGCGGCTGCCGTGGATGGCGCTGCTCGTCGTGGTCACCACGTTCGTGCTGTTGTTCCTGTCCTTCGGCTCGCTGGTGCTGCCGGTCAAGGCGATCCTGATGAACGTGCTGAGCCTGACGGCGGCGTTCGGCGCGGTGGTGTGGGTCTTCCAGGACGGCCACCTCGCCGGGCTGCTGCGGTTCACCTCCACCGGCAACATCGACGTGGTGCAACCGATCCTGATCTTCGCCGTCGCGTTCGGACTGTCGATGGACTACGAGGTGTTCCTGCTCTCGCGCATCCGCGAGCACTACGACCTCAGCGGTGACAACACCGAGGCGGTGGCGGTCGGGTTGCAGCGGTCCGGCCGGATCATCACCAGCGCGGCCCTGCTGCTGGTGGTGGTGATCGTGTCGTTCGCGACCGCGAGCGTGCTGGTCGTGAAGATCATCGGTATCGGGCTCGCCCTCGCCGTCGTCGTCGACGCCACCATCGTCCGGGCGCTGTTGATGCCGGCCACGATGCGGCTGCTCGGCCGGTTCAACTGGTGGGTGCCCGGGCCACTGCGGCCGCTCTACAGCCGGTGGGGGATCCGCGGGGAGAGCAGCCACCTGGACGCGGAGCGTACGGCCGCGTAGAGCCGCGCCGCCGTGGTGCCCGCGTAGAGCCGTGCCGTCGCGGTGCCCGCGCCCGGGAAGCCCCCGCCGTGTCAGCCCGTCGCGAGGCGCGCCCGTGGCCTGGGGCCGCCCCCCAGGCCACGGGATGGAGGATCAGTAGATCAATGCCCGGCCGAGGCCCATGTCGGTGAGGCGGGTGGAGTGCACGATGCTCGTGACCTCGACGGCCTTCTGGATGCGTTCCTCCGGCGTGGTGTCGACCAGCCGCCGCCCGTCCCACACCTCGTAGTCACCGATGGCGGCCAGGTGCGGGGCGATGCCCTCCTGGAACCAGTTCTCCCAGCGCGTGAGCTGGTCGGACACCGGCAACTGCTCCCACAGCCGCATGCCGTCGCGGATGAGCTCGACGAGGCGTTCCTTCTCGTCGGGGTGCCGCTGCACGTGCTCGCGGATGATCGACGTGCCGACGGCGAGGTGGCGTACCTCGTCGATGGCGGCGCCCTTCTCCATGTCCGCCATCCGCGGGTCGATCGGTCGCCACTTGCGCTCGCTGAGTTCGAACGACGGGGCGAGGAAGCCTTCGACCAGGATCGTCAGCAGCACCACGCCGCCGACGAAGTCCTGTTGCTCGCGCACGATCGGCATGCCGTACTCCTCCAACGGATCGAGGATGGCCGCCTTGTCGTGCGCGGTCTGTCGGGCGATGACGGCGGCGACGTCGTGCTCGTCGATGCCGAGGTTCCGCAGGTGGTTCCGGAAGATCATCGCGTGCCGGGTCTCGTCCACCAGTTGGGTGGCGTAGAACTCGGCGGTCGTGGAGTCCGGCGCGCACGCCACGATGTGACCGATCGCGCGGGCCGCCCGCTCCTCGGCCAGGGCGCGGAACGCGACCTCCTGGATCAGCGCGTCCCGCAGCGGGCCCGGCTCGTGCAGGAAGTCCGGGGTCACCAGCTCCGGCGAGTAGCCGACGATGTTTCCGCGCAGCGTGCGCTGCGGGACGTTGGCGAACCAGTACCGCAGGTCGCAGTCGCGTGCGGTCAGCCGGATGCCCTCCGCGCCGTCGAACAGGGAGGACGCCTGGTCCCAGTCGGCGGCGTCGGCCGCCGTCATCCCCGACCGCTCGTCGGTGCGGGGGGCCGCCGGCTGGGGACTGTAGGTGACCACCGGCTGCGGACGCGGGCCGGGCACGGTGACCGGTGCCGCGTCGGCGGATCGAGGAGGGGCCGGGACCGGGACCGGCTCGATCGTGGGGCCGGGCGCGGGCGCGCCGGCCGGCGGGACCACGGACGGCTGCACCGGCGCCGCCGGTGGCTGTGCCGCCGCTGGTGGCTGCGCGGCGGGTGCCGGGGCGCTGTCGTTCATGATGAACGGGCGGGTGCCGTCGAGGTAGTCGACCAGCGGCGCCGCGACGCTGGCCCGCGACGGCGGGTGGAACGCGACGCACTGGCAGGCCGCGACCAGGTAGGCCACCTCGGGGGAGCGGATGAACGACATGCCCCCGAGCATCTCGACCGCCTGGCGGGCGGCGTCGGTGATGGCGTCCTGCGTGCCGTAGCGGGCCATCAGGACACGGGCCAGCGCGTCGTTGCCCGTCTCGCCGGCCTGCATGGCGCGGGCCGCGCCCTCCAGCAGCTGCGTCGCCGTCTCCAGCCGGGTGCCCAGCGGGGGGGGGGGGGGGGGGGGGGGGGGGGGGGGGGGGGGGAAAGGGGGGGGGGGGGGGGGGGGGGGGGGGGGGGGGGGGGGGGGGGGGGGGGGGGGGGGGGGGGGGGGGGGGGGGGGGGGGGGGGGGGGGGGGGGGG
>NZ_JBVJGT010000066.1:0-33686 GCF_055587185.1 Micromonospora sp. NPDC048040
CGTTGAAGGTCGGGATCACAGGGTGCGGGGGGAAGATCAGGTCGCTCATCTCTCGCTCCTCAGGTCAGGGTCGGGTCAGGTCACGGAAGCGGCGGGCGCGCTCGAGGCGCGCCCGCCGGCTCGGTCAGCGGTACCGCTTGATCTCGACGGTGAACTGGCCGCCGTCGCTCAGCCGCAGCACGATGCCCCGGTCGGTCGTCATGAAGCCGCCGGCCTCCAGGCTCAGCACCTCGTTGATCTCGACGGCCGCGCCGTCGTCCTCGGTCAGCGGCTCCTCGCCCGCCTCCTCGGCGACGGCCAGCAGGGCGCGCTCCAGGATCTCCTCGTAGCTCAGCATCTTGGCTCCTCGTCAGGGCAGGGAGGGGGGCGGAACGTACAACTTCATTGTAGGTAGACGGCAGTCCCGCGTACAAGTTTTATGTACGCCTCAGGCCGTGTAGCGGGTCACACAGGCCGCGAGTCGGGCCGCTCCCCCAGCCGCCGCGCGTCCAGCTCGGCCGCCGCCTCCAGCAGCCACGCCGGCGGGCCCGGCCGCCGGCCGGCGGGGCGCGGCAGCGTCCGGCCGCCCGGCGCGGTCCGCTCCCGCCCGCAGCCCCGGCACCTGGTCGTCAGCCACACCAGGCCGCCGCCCTCGGCCGCCGAGCCGTCGAGCAGCCCCGCGCACCCGTCGCACACGCCCACCGGGCCGGCCTCGGCGGCGGCGGCGAACGCCTCCACGTCGACCAGGCCCTCACGGACCAGCCGCGCGTCGATCGCCACCGCTCACCTCCTCGGCTCCCATGTGGCGCGGGGCCGGACGAAGGTCACCCCCCGCCCGGCCCCGCACCCGCTCACTCCTGCGGACTCGCCGGCAGCGCCAGCAGCTCGGGCAGCGCCAGCCGACCGTCCCGGTAGGCCCGCGCCACCTCCTCCCGGCCGCCCTTCTTGAAGGTCAGCGTCGTCGACGGCGGCGGCGCCTCCGCGACCTTCACGAAGTCGAGGACCCGCCCCGTCTCGCCGTCGACCACCGTGCCGTCCGGCTCGACCCGCATCCGGGCGAGCAGCGCCTTCCGCCACGCCGGCCGCACCTGCTCGACCGGCTCCGGAACGGTCACCTGCACCTCGCTCGGGTGCTCCTCCTTGCACCAGGCCAGGAACCCGGCCTCCTCGACCACGAAGCCCGGCTTCGGCTCGGAGAGCGTCACCTGCGCCACCGCGCCCTCATAGCCCGGCAGCTTCACCTCGATGGTCTTCACGCCCAGCGCCCCGTTCAGCTCGACCAGGCGACCGTCGGCCTCGGCGCGGGCCGCGTCGTAGACCTTGCGCACCTCGTCCATCAGCGCCTTCAACACCGCCGCCCTCATGGCGGCCTGCTGCACGGTCACCGGCCCGCTCCCGCCGTCTCCGGCTCCCGGCCGTTGACCGTCGCCGCGCCGGCCGCCTCGGTCAGCGCGCTGTCGAGCTGCGTGCCCGGGGCCTCGGCCGCCCGGCGCGCGGCCGCGATCTCCGCGCCCCGCTGGTTGAAGGCTTCCCGCAGCTTCTGCGTCTTGCCGAGGCGCTGCGCCCGCTGCCACAGCACGGACAGGTCCTCGCGCGACGAGCACGCCGCGAGGGCCTTCGGCCAGTCGACGTCCTTCGGCGGCTCGCCGTTGTCCAGCCAGTCGAGCAGCTGCAACCCCAGCTCGGCGTCCGGCTTGTGGATCACCTGGTCGGACAGGGCCTCGCACCGGCTCTTCGTCACCCGCAGGTAGTGCGCCTGGTCGAGGTCGCCCACCAGGTCGAACTCGTACTCCAGGCCATCGCGCTGGTCGGGCTGCATGCCCAGCTTGGACACCTGCTTCTTGCCGTCGCTGCCCTCAGTGATCTCGTACTTCTGCTTCGACCGCAGGCACACCACGACGTGCCCGGGGAAGCTCATCAGCGCCTCGATGTACGCCCGCTCGATCGGGCGCACGTCCTTCCAGCCGTCCATCGACCGGCCGCCGTGGTTGCGGGCGAACAGGTCGACCAGCTCCAGGATGCCGCCCGGCCCGAACCAGTAGTGCGACGCCGAGTCGAGCATGAAGCCGGTGAACCCGGCCAGGGCCGCCTCGTCGATCAGCTCCACGAGCTGCCGCGGGTCGTACCGCACCGGGCTGATCTTGGAGAAGCCGTAGCCGCCGGCCTCGTCCGGCGTCATGTCGCCGACGCCCGGCAGCTCCGGGTTGACCGCGTACTTGTCCGCCGAGTCCCGCTCGGTGTCGACGAACGCGATCCGCTCGACGCCATCGGCGACGGTCACCGCGCCGGTCAGCGTGTAGAGCAGCTTCAACCCGGTCAGCGTCTTCCCGGCACCACTCGGCCCGGCGAGGGCGACCCGCGCCTTCGCCTTCTTCCGGCTGGCTGGCATGAACCTCGAAGTCATCTCGTTCCTTTCCACGTGAACGAACGTCCTACATAGACTCTATACGGTCGCTGTCGGGGACTGCGACCCGACACCCTCGACCGACGAAAAAGCACCCGCGCAGCCCGCGCAAGCCTCACTCCCGACAGCGGCAGGCATGCCGCAGCCCGGGTGCCAGCAGATCACCGGCGAGGCCAGCTCGGTGCAACCCGTGCCCTCGCGGTGCCGCCAGTCGTCTCCAGCGGCCACGAGCACGCCGCTGCACGTCGCGCACTGCGCGACGTCGACCGGCGCGAGGATCACCCTCACTCCCCGATCACTCTCCTTCCCTTCTCGGGCACGGCCCGCAGCGCGGGCCCGTGCAGCGGAGCCGACTTCCTACACCCGGGATGGCCACAGGAGCCATTCGGCCCCTCGACGTACCGGTGGTCGACACCGCTCGCGGCGCGGACCCCAACCGGTTCAGGTTCTCTGTATGTCTTGCGTCCGCGTGGCGGACCAACTCGGTCCGCCTGGCGGACTAGTTCTAGTCCGCGACCCGGACTAGAGGCGCCCTTCACTGGTCCGTCCACCGGACTACCAGACCCGGGCGATTCGGACGCGGCTGGTCCGGCACGCGGACCAACTACCCCCAGCTCGGCGAGTCTCGCCAACAGATCCGGCGGCACCCCCATGCGGTACACCGTCCGGGCCTTCTTGCGCCGCGCGTCGGCCACAGTCGGCCGATCGCGCCACACCCACTGACCCTCCAGCTTGTTCAGCCACGCCGCGACCGTCGACCGGGCGAGCCCGGTCCCCTTCTCCAGGTCGGTCAGGCTTGGCGTGAACTGCTCGGGGATCGTCGCCGTGGCCGCGTCGGACCACGTGAGCAGCGTCAGGACGAGTTGCCGGCCGGGAGGGTCGAGCGTGCAAAGCCCGTGCCTCACCGCGCGCTCGACCGTCCACCGGTCCACCATGCAGGCGGCCTCTCTGTGCAGCGCCGCCAGCGCACCGTCGCCCGAACTGGCGTACGATGCGCGTGCGACCCGTTCTACTCCGTTCCGGGTTCACCTTCGGCCCCGCCAGATGACCGCCTGGCGGGGTCGACGCGTTTTCCGGCACCCTACACCCGATGTGTAGGGCCGCAATGGGATCGGCGCTGCTCATACTCACGCCGCTTCGTCGTCGGCTTCCAGGACGTCCCACGGGTCCCACACGATCGTCCGGTTCGTGTCCTCCGCCCAGGCGTAGATCGTGGTCAGCTTCCACTGCGGGTTGTCGCTGATCCTGCCGTCCTCTTTGGGCAGCTGGCCCTTGGACCGCCACTGGTACGGCGTGTTGTCCTTCACGCCGAACATGCGGATCAGCTCCTTGAGGCCGACCATGACCGGCAGCTCCACCGGGCCCGGCTTCATCAGGTCGGCCGCGATGCGCCGCGTGACCGCCTTCAGCTTCGCCTGGTTCACCTTCACTGTTCCTCTCCTCCCACGGCCGGATGCCATACAACATCAATGTACGGCACCGCCGGGGACGGTCAGGCCGCCACCCGGGCGGCGGCGTACGGCGCGGCGCGCAGCAGGTCCCGCGCCAGGTCGAGGAGCGGGCAACGGTCCAGCAGGTGCACCCGCCCGTCGGAGAACACCGACGGCGGCTCCAGCGGCACCTCGTCCAGGAACCGCACCCCGAACTCGCCGGCCAGCTCCTGCCCCGCCTTGTCGTGCATCCACGTCGGCACCAGCGCCCACCGCACGCCCGCCTCCGACAGCTTCGCGGCGACCCACCGCGTCGCCGTCGCGTTGCGCTGCACGTTGGCGACCAACAGCACCAGGTCGCACTGGCGGGCCACCTCGATCTGCCCGACCTCCAGCACCCGGTCCAGGTCGACCACCTTCACGTCGGCCGCGTGCCGGTCGACCGGCCGCAGCGGCTTGAACGGCTCGTCGACCACCCGCAGGCTGTCGGCCGGCGTGCCGAGCCGGTCGTCCACGCCGCCGCGCCCGGTGGCGTCGACGAGCAGCGCCCGTCGCCCGCCCTCGGCCGCGACCAGCGCCAGCGCGACCGCCAGGGTCGTCGCTCCGGCGCCGCCGTGGCCGCCGACCACGCCGACGCGCACCTCGGCCGCCTGCCCCTTGGCCGCCTCGGCGACCAGCTGCCGGACGGCCAGCGCGCCGGTCGGCAGGTGGTACACCGGCACCTCCGGGTAGTCGGCCTGCCAGCCCCGGTACGCGGCGGCCAGCCGGTCACCGTCCAGCTTCTCCGGGGCGACGACCACCATCCGCGGGTGCGCCGGCATCCCGGCCGCCAGCGTCAGCACGCGGGCGTCAACCAGGACCAGCGGCGCACCGCGCCACAGCTCGGCGGTCGGCTTGCCGACCACCACGTTGACTTCCACGTCCGGACCGAGGGCGTCCAGCACCTCGTCCACGTACTCGTGGCCCCAGGCCACGACCAACGGCTTGCCCACTCCAAACCTCCTGATAGGGGCGGCGATACGTACAAAGACATTGTATCGAACTCGGGGCCTGGCGTCAATGTTGTATGTACGGCGGCGCGGCGCTTTGCTCGCCGTCGACCCGGCCCGCTATGCTGGTGTCTCCACGTGAACGCAGCACAGCCCCGGATTTCGCGGTCCGGGGCTGCGCTGTTTCCAAGGCCAGGTCAGGCGGTCAGTAGATGACCTCCACGACCACCAGGCCGCCGCCGCCCTTGCCGCCCGTCCGGCCCGTCGCCTGCGCGATCCCGCCGCCACCGCCGCCGCCGGGGCCGCCCGCGTCGTTCCCGTTCGCGCCGACCGTCACCGGGGCCGCCCCGCCCGCGCCGAGCAGCGAGCTGCCGCCGAACGCCGAGAACAGGTGCCGGCCGTCGAGCGTCCGGCCCGGGCCGCCGGCCTGACCGATCGAGCTCAGCACGTTCCCGCCGGTCGCCGAACCGCCGCCGCCCCGGCCGCCGCTGGTGTCCGTCGTGTTCGCCGTGACCCCGCCAGCGCCGGTGCCGCCGCCCGCAACCCACAACCCGCCGAAGCTCGAATTCCCGCCCGCCCCGGCCCCCGCCGCGGAGGCCGGGCCTGCCGTCCCGGCCGCGCCGACCGTCACGGCCACCTGCGCCGGCAGCTCCGAAGCCGCCCACACGCTCTCGCAGTACCCGCCAGCACCACCGCCGCCGCCCGCGCCGTTGGCACCGGACACGCCGGCCACACCGCCGCCGCCACCGCCACCACCGACCCCGTACGCGCGGATCCACCGCGCGCCGGCCGGCACCGTGAACGTGCCGTCCGCGGTGAACGTCTGCACCGGCCCGGTCGGGGCGCCTGCACCCGGCGAGCCGACCAGGCCGACGATGTGGTTCCCGGCCGGCGGCGTCTTGAGCACCATCACCCGGGCGCGCACCGGCACCGCGCCGATCATCGACGTCACCCGGATCGCCTGGGTGTCGCCGTCGTGCAGCGCCCGGATCGTGCCGTCGCCGGCGACGCTCGTCACCGTCGCCGGCCGCAGCCGCCACGTCAGCCCGAGCCGGACCGCCTTCTCCAGCACCGCCTCGGCGAGCGCCTTCACCGGCACCGCCAGGCCGGGCACCTTCCCGTTGGTCACGCCTCCCCGCCTTCCGTCTCCGGGTACGCCCGCCGCAGCGTGTGCCGCATCTCCCCGCCCGGCACCAGCGGCATCGTCCAGCTGACCTCCAGCCACCGCACGCCGTCCCAGCGCACCACCTCGTAGGCGTCGTGCCGCGGGTCGACCGGCGTGCTCAGCTCCACCACCTCGTACACCGTCTGCTGGAGCCCCAGCGTCCGCGCGTACACCGTCGCCTGCGCCTGCGAGCGCACCTGCACGTCGACCGTCCTCGGCAGCACGAACCCGCGCTGCGCGATCGAGTGCGGCGCCGACGCCGGCACGTCGTACACCCCGACGACCGGCTCCGTGTCCGAGCCCGGATCGTTGGACACCACCACGAAGCGGTTCGGCGCGGTCAGCAGGTCCGTGCCCCGAGAGATCGACCCCCGGATCACCCGGCGGGAGGCGTCGAGGTCGATCGTCACCGCCTGGTCGGCCGGGTCGAACGCCCGCCGCAACCGCAGCCAGCCGCGGTGGTCGAACCACGGCATGAAGTACCCGCCCGACGTCGCCAGGTCCCGCAGCGCGTTCGCCCGGGACGTGCCCGGCGACCAGGCCGCCACCGAGGTGAACTCCGTCGCGTCGACCACCAGCGGCCCGATCGGCAGGCCCTCGACCAGCCGCTGCGCCACCTGGTCGACGAGCTGGCCGCCCGCGTCGAAGCCGACGTCCAGCTCCTGGTCGACCACGAACATCTCGTCCAGCAGCGTCAGCGGCGCCGTCGACCCGGCGCTGGTCACCAGGTCCGACGAGTCCGACACCAGGTAGCGGCCCAGCCGGTACGAGGTGCCGTCGCCCAGCACCATGCGGGGCGCGATCCGGTCGGTCAGCTGGTTGATCCGCTTCGCGTCGTCCACGCCGAGGGTCACCCCGGAGAGCCGCCTCGGGATCGTCGACGTGCTGTCGTGGCTCAGGCTCGGCGAGCTGTCCCGCAGCGGCGTGAGCTCACCCCGGCGCACGCCGGTCCGCCCGTCGATCAGGTCGAAGCGGAACGACGCCGACCGCTGCCCGCGCCAGGCGGGCAGGTCCAGCAGGTCAGGCGGGGGCGCAGATGCCACGGCCGTCCACCTCCCACACGTTGCCCTGCGCGTCGGCGAGCTGCGTCGTGCCGGCCGCCTGCACCTCGAACGCCGGGGCGGCCAGCAGCGGCCCGTCGACGCCCTGCCGCACCTCGGCCCGGGCCACCGTCACGTCGCCGGTCAGCACCACCGCCAGCTGCCCCGGGTCGAACGTCGGCGCTTCCGGCGACGCCGACACCGTGCCGAACGCCTGCCACGCCACCCCGTCCTCCGAGGCCCAGAACTGCACCACGCCCTGGCCGCCGACGTCGTTGCGGTACGTCACCCGCAGCCACCGCCGCTGCCGGGTCACCACCAGCTGCCGCGTCTCGTAGCAGCCGGTGAACCCGGCGCCGCCCCAGATGTTGAGGCAGGTCGACGCCCGGTCGGCGGTCAGCTTCCACCCCGTCGCCGCGGTGCTGTCGGTGCGCCGCAGCTCGGCCGTCCACTGGTCGCCGGTCGGCCGCAGCTCCACCCGCAGGTCCAGGTCGTTCGACACCGGCTGCTGCACGGAGAAGCTGGCGACCTTGACCGTCGGGGCCGCGTTCGTGTTCCCGGCCGTCAGCACGCCCCGCACTCCGACCTGGCCGACGCCGGCGATGGCGGTGTCCTTCGCCGACTGCTCCCACCGGGCCATGTCCTGCCCGTCCGGCCACACCGCGACCCGGATCGCCGCGTCGCGGACCTGCAACCGCATCCAGTACCAGGGCCCCGCCTGGTAGGCCAGCGCGGTGCCGAAGCGGTCCTTCACCGTCGCCAGCGCAGTCACGGTCGTCAGCACGCCGCCCACGATCCGCTCGATCGAGACGCCCAGCTTGCCGTCCGTCTGCGCGGCCAGCCGCGCCCGGTAGTGCGTGTTGCCGTTGACGTGCCGGCCGACCAGGTACGCGTTGATCGGCTGGCCCGTCGCCACCGCGTTGAACTGGAACCGCGCCTCGATGTCGACGTCCTCCCAGCCCGCGCCGACCACCGCGGTGTGCGCGGCGCCGCCGGCCAGGTTGATCGCCGCTGCCTCGGCGGCCACCGAGAAGTCCGCCGCCGCGCCCTCGATGATCGCCCAGCCGTTCCCCAGGCCGCCCGCCACGTTCCGGCCGAACAGGTCCTCGAACACAAGCGTGGCGAGGCCGGCCGCCGGCACCGGCGTGCTCGCGGTCACCGACGACACCTGACCCTCCGGCCGCAGGCCCTCGCACGCGGCCGGTCCGCCGTCCAACGGGGCCGGCGTCGCCGTCACCTCCACCACCTGCACCTGCGCCAGCTGGAGCTGCCCGGCCTTGCGGCGCTTCACCGACGCGGACGGCACCAGCAGCGCCGACAGCCACCGGTTGTGCAGCTCGTCCCGCACGCACACGTACGGCACCGTGTCCCACGCCAGGTCCCGCAGGTCGCGGAAGCCGCGGTCCATCGTCTCCGGCGGCACCGCCGCCTGGTTCACCAGCACCGTCCGGGTGAACTCGACGCCGCCGCGCTCCAGCGGCCGGAACGCCGTCCGGTAGTCCCGGTCGAACATCTCCTGCAGCTCGACCTGGCCCGCCTCGGGGAACGTGAACTCCTCCACCGACGACCGGTCGAAGTTCTCGACGTACGCCAGGTTCCCGGCCGGGTTGTGGTTGCTGGTCAGGATCAGCACGCCCGTGTCGACGTTGCGGCCCTCCACGCCCGGCGCGGCGATCGTCGCCGCCACCGGAGGTGACCACGGCCCGGCGATGCCGAGGCGGTGCACCATCCTGATCCGGTACCGCGACTCGACGCCCACCCGGGCCTCGTAGTCGTCGACCGCCGTCACGGACGGCTCGACCACCCGGGCGATCGTCTCCCACTCGTCGGCGGCCATCGTGTCGTCCTGGCGCTGCACCTCGTAGTGCCCCCAGCCGGCCACCACCGCCGTGTTCACCGCCAGCCACGACAGCCGGTGGTAGCGGATGCCGGTCGGGATCTTCGCCGCCGGCCGGTTGCACTGGTCGTCGACGACGGTCAGCGGCTGCACGGCCGGCTGCACGTCGAGGCCGAGCACCGCGTCCATCTCCTGCGCGAACATCAGCGTCAGGTCCGCAGCCTGGTCCCGCTGCCCGTCGTACGCGGCGTACACCAGCTGGTCGTCGCCGTAGGTCGAGGCGGCAGCGCCCCCGATTCCGCTGCCCTGGGACCCGTACGACTCGATGGCCGGGTCGGCGTCCGCGCCCAGCACCTGCCACGGCGCCTGCGGGTCGGCGTTGCTCGTGAACGCCCACCACGAAATGTCGCCCACCCCGTCGGACAGGTACGGCGGGTCCAGCCGGATGGTCACCTCCCGCCAGCCGTCGGCGATCTCCGGCAGCGCGTCGAACTCCTCGACCGTGATCCGCCCGACCGGGCCGAGCCGCCTGTCCAGGTCCTCCGCGCCGACCAGCGCCAGCTCCAGCGCGTCCTTCGTGCCGGGCAGGTGCCGGGCGTAGAAGCGGGCCCACACCCAATCGCCCATCTGCGACTCGACGACGTGCTGGAAGGTGTCCCACCCGGTCGTCGCGCTGGACACGCTGGCCACGACCTGCTTCATGTAGGTGTGGCCGCTGAGGTCCGGAACCCCCGGCGCGCTCGCGCCCGTCATCATCTGGATCGACGGCACCTCCTGGACCGCCTCCACGGTCGGCGTCTGCTCGGCGCGCAGCGTCTTGCGCAGCAGCACGCCGCGGTGCGCGGGGAACTCCTCGACCGGCCCCAGCCGGTCCAGCCGCACCGGCACGGGCGACGCCACCGACTTCTGCCCCACGTACGCCTGCCCGACCGTCACCGCGTACTCCCGCCCGGCGGTGAGCTGCGCGTCGGTCGTGTCCATCCCGAGCAGCGGCACGTCGAAGTACCACCCGGTCACGCTGGTGGCCCCCGGCCCGATGATGGTGCCGGGGCCCTGCGAGATGTCCAGGCCGCCGGCGGCGAGCCGGTTCTCCACCCCGTACGTGACCTCCAGCGCCAGGTAGTGCACCCGGAACTGCGCCGCCGCCACGGCGGCCGCGCTGACCTGGAGCCGCACGTTGACGTTCGTGCCGCCGGACGCCTGGAGCGTGTTCAGCCCGGCCACGCCGTTGCCCGTCTGCCACCGCCACGGTGCCCGGCCCCGCTGCGTCGTCGGCGCCGCCGCCGTGTCCCACCACGGGTTCAGCTCGCCCAGCCGGGCCCGGCCGATCACCGTCCCGGCGCTCTGGTCGGCGGGCCCGTTCAGCGTCTCGTCCATGATCCAGTTGACGCCCGACGACGGGCGCTCGAGGCCGAGGGTGACCGCCGGGGCCAGGTCGGCGAACGGGCCCGAGATCACGTAGAGCACCGACACGTCGAGGATCCGCCGGCTGCTGATCTTCGGCGGCAGCGGCTTGCCGAACCAGAACCGGGCGGCCGCGTTCGGGCCCGTCAGGGCGACGTACCGCGGGTCCGCCGGGCTGCTCACCGCGTCGGCCGCCGTCGTCGCCCCGCCGGCCAGCGCCGCGCCGGCCAGCACGGCCCCCTCCGCGCACGGGATGACCAGCTTGCGGACGGGCCCGGTGCCCGCCACCCGGTCCGCCGGGTACAGGTTGACCAGCAGCTCCTTGCGGTCCGGCAGCCCGGGCGGCGGGTTCGACAGCTGGAGCCGCACCCGCCGCAGCCCATTCCCCGCCGCGTGGGTGGTGCGCGCCCGGAACGTGTAGCCGACCTCGCTGCCCGTGTCGAGCTGCACCTGGTCCGCCACCAGCGGCGCCCACTGCATCCCCAGCACGTAGGGCCGGTCAGGGTTGTACTCGCCCACTCAGATCGTCCTCACTGTCGTGGCCACGTCCCTGCGGGCCAGCGTCTCCAACACGCCTTCGCCGACCGCCCGGCCGGTGTCCAGCGCCTCCTGCCTGGTCGGCACGACACCCTCGAAGGTCACGCGGATCGCGTCGCGCCCGAACACCACGGACGCCCCGCCGCCGCCCTCGCCGAGCAGGCGCATCAGCCCGGACTGCTCGGCCAGCTCCCGCGCACGGCGCGGCCGGGTCAGCGGCACCACCACCTCGTCGCCGGCCTCGCCGCCGACGAACAGGGTCGGCCGCCGCAGGATCGCGCCGTTGGCCAGCATCGGGATGCGCGGCAGCGACCCGGGGAGCTTGGCGTCGATCGACGCGATACCCGAGTTGATCTTGCCGATGACCCGGTTGATGAACCCGCGGATCGCCGACGTGATCGACCCGGCGACGTCCCCGATGAACCCGCCGACGTTCTTCAGCCCGTTCATGAACCCGCTGATGAGGCTCCGGCCCGCCGACACGAACTTCCCGGCCAGGCCGGAGAGCCGGCTCGGCACGCTGCTGATGAACGACACCAGGGAGCTCACGCCGCTCGACGCCGCGCTGCGCGCCGCGCTCAGCGCCGACGACAGGGCGCTGGCCATGATCCCCGGCAGCCGCGACAGGCCCGACATGACCCGGCCCGGCAGCGCCGTCACGAACGACACCACGGCGTTGATGCCGGCGGTCGTCAGCGACCGGGCGCTCGCCCACAGCCGGGAGAAGAACCCGGCCAGCAGGCCCGGCAGCGCCGCGATGCCGCTCAGGACCATGCCGGGCAGCTGCGTCACCGAGAAGATCAGCAGGCCGATCCCGACGCCGACCGCCTGCAGAGCCATGTCCAGCGCCGACGTGAACAGGTTCCACAGCATCGACGGCAGGCTCGCCAGGAACGCGCCGATCTTCCCCGGCAGCTCGGCGAACCACGTACCGATCGACTGGAAGAACCCGACCACCGCGTTCCACGCCGACGAGAACGCCCCGCCGATCGCCGCGCCCACCCCGGCCCAGTCGATCCCGTTCAGCCAGGCGGCGACCTTGCCCAGCCACTCGGCCACGCCCGTCAGCGGCGACAGCAGCCACGTCAGCCCGTTGGCCAGCGCCTGGACCAGCGGGACCACGGCCTGCGAGGCGAGGAACCCCAACAGCAGCGCCGCCACCTTGATGAGCGGCGCCGCCAGCGCCACCGCCACGCCGGCGAGCTGCGCCACCAGCTCGATCAGCGGCGTCAACGCCACCACGATGTCGACCAGCGGCGGCAGCAGCGACACGATCGTCGGGATCAGCGGCATCAGCGCCTGCACCAGCGTCCCGATCAGCGGCCCGACCGCCGTGAGGACCGGTGCGAGAGCGGTGCCCAGGGCGGCGACGATCTGGCCCAGCGGCGGGCCCAGCTGGGTGAACAGCTCGGCGAGCAGCCCGGCGATCGGGGCGAGGACCGCGGTGAGCGTCTGCCCGATCTGGAGCAGCACCGGCCCGAGCGCGGTCACGATCGGGCCGAGCAGCGGGCCCAGCGCGGTGAGCGCCTGCGCCAGCGGCCCGATCAGCATGGCGATGAGCTGGCCGAGGACCGGCAGGACCGGGGCGATCGCCAGGGCCACCGACGCGATCACCTGACCGATCGGGGCCAGCGCCGGGACGAGGGCCTGCAACGCCGGGACCAGCGCCTGCGCGATCGGCAGCAGCGCCGGCACCAGCGTCGAGCCGATGGCGCTGAGCAGCCCACTGATGACCGGCTTCAAGCCCGACGCGAGCGTGGAGACCGTCTGGAAGATGCCGGTCAGCGCAGCGCTGCCCTCGGCCGACGCGAAGAACTCCCGCAGCGTGCCGGTCAGCAGCGTCAGCGTCCCGAGCAGGCCGCCTCCGCCAGCCGCCGCGCCGGCCGCCTGGAAGACGGAGCTGAGGATCGCCCCGACGTTCCCCGCGATCTGCCCGAGCTGGCGCAGCACGCCCAGCGCCGTCTGGATCGCCGCGGTGGCCGCGCCGCTCTGCGCCATCGACGACAGCCACGCGCCGAACTTCGCGCCCAGCCCGCCGGCCACGGTGGACAGCTGGCTCACCGCCGGGAGTCCCACCACGGCTATGTCGCGGAACCCGGCCAGCACCGGCCCGACCGCCACGCCGAGGTTCGCCACCGCCTCCCGCGCGGACATCAGCACCCCGCGCAGCACCGACACGGTGGCGCCCTCGCGGGCGAATTCCAGCGCCCGCCGCGCCACGTTGCCGTACTCGGCGGCGACGCCGGCCAGGCCGCTGCGCAGCGGCCCCGCCAGCACCCCGGCGGTCGCTTGGATCTGCCCGACCATCGGCGCGGCGAACGCGTCCTGCGTCGCCGTCCGCACACCCTCGATCGCCGGGCCCACCGCCTTGAACTCGCGGGCCAGCTTCTGCGCCTGCGGCGACAGGTTCTCCAGCGCCTTCTCGAACGCCTTCGCGTCCCCCTCGACGACCGCGCCCATCGCGTCGCCGAAGCCCGACGTGGCGATCTTCAGCGCGCCCATCGCCGCGCCGTAGACGCCGGCCGCGGCGGGAATGGCGAACGCCGCGCCGCCGACCTGCGCCAGCGCACCGGCCAGGCTGACCAGGCTGCTCGTCGCCTGGACGGCGATCCCGCCCAGCGCGCCGACCTTCAGCGCCGACCTCAGCCCGCGCCTCAGGTCCGGCGCGAACTTCTTTACGTCGCCGATGATCTCGATGTACGCACGCCCCAGCGCCACGCCCCCAGCGTAGGCCAGTTTCGGCGGTCGCAATCGTCCACTGCGGCCGTACTGCGCTGCGCCAGTGAGCTGCCGACATGACGAAGGGCCCCGGTGACGCAACCGGGGCCCTTCGCAGGGCGCTCATCCAGCGAGCCCGACCCGTTCCGCGCCGGATCTGGGATCAGCGTAGCGACGACGCCAGGAGTGCCGGAAGCCCAGCGCGTACCGCCTTTCGCCCGTCGCGCGTACCCTCACCACAGGCGGGTGCCAAACGGGCACCGTGCCAACGGTCGGAGGTGCAGCCCCCGTGATCTCCCCCCTCGCCCGACGCCTGCGACTCGGCAGCGCGCTGCGCGAGCTGCGCGACGCCGCCGGCATGACCGGCGCGGAACTCGGCCGCGCCGCCGGCCTGGACCGCACCGTCGTGTCCAAGGTCGAGAACGGCGAGCGCCGGCCGCTCGACACCGTCCTCCGGCTCCTCGACGTCCTCCTGGCCGAAGGCGACGAGCGGTACCGGGCGCTCCAGCGGGTAGCCCGCGACGGCCTCGCCCGTGGCTGGTGGACCACACCGGACTTCGCCGGCATGGGAGCCCGGCAGGCACGCACCGCCGAGATCGAGTCCGGCGCCCGCGCCATCCGCGAGTACCAGAACTCCCTGCTGCCCGGCCTGCTCCAGACCGAGGCGTACGCCCGCCACCGGGGCCAGGTCGCGCTCGACGACGGCGCGGACTTCGACCTCGGCGGCACCGTCGCCGGCAGGCTCCGGCGGCAGCAGCAGATTTCCGGCCCCGACGGGTCGGAGTACGACGTCGTGCTGGAACCGCAGGCGATCGAGCGGCTACCCGTGCCGCCCGCCGTCATGCGGGAGCAACTGCACCACCTGCTCACTCTGGCCACGACCAGGGAGAACATCAGCGTCCGCGTCCTGCCGGTTGACGCCCGGCTCGGCCGCGGGTACGTCCCCCGCTCCCCGTTCTCCCTGTACGCCTACCCGGACCCCGAGGACCTGACGCTCGTCGCCGTCGACACCGTGACGGCCGACCTGCTGGTCACCGAGGCCGGAGAGGCGCAGCGGTACGCGCGGCTGTTCGACCAGCTGCGCGACGCCGCGCTGTCCGAACAGGAGAGCGCGGACCTCATCCAGAAGGCGGCCGAGGGCCTGGCCGCCTAAGCCTGACCCGAGGAGTCCCCCATGTCCGAAGCAACGTTCCATCCCTGGCGGAAGTCCCGCCGGTCCGACGGCGGCCAGAACTGCGTCGAGGTGTCCGACGCCGTTGACGGCTCCGCCGCCCGGGTCCGCGACAGCAAGGACCGCTCCGGCCCCGCGCTCGCCTTCGACGGCGCGAGCTGGACCGCGTTCATCGCCGGGGCGAAGGCGGGCCAGTTCGACCTGGCCTGACCCGCTCCACCTCGGAGGGCCGGCACCGCACGGTGCCGGCCCTTCGCGCGTCCACCCCCGACAGACACGCGCTGTCAATCCGCGCGTTCCCCTTGTGACATAGACCGGCTCCGTGCCATGCTGGCACCGTGCCAGCCGGCACGTTGCCAACTCAGCACCGTGCCAAGACCATCCGCGAGAGAGCAGCACCCCAGGGGGCGTCTCATGGTCACAACCGGTCTACGCGCACCACTCACAGCCGTCTCCACGAGGGACGCGCCCCGGCCGCCGCTACGCCCGGCCGACGCGCCGCCGCCACCGCCCGGCGAGGTCGTCCCCGGCTACGGGTACGTCGTCCTCACCGCCGCCGAGCGGCTGACCGTCGCCGGCCACATGCTCGCCGTCCACGAGCCCGACGGCCCGGCCCTCCAGCTGCGCCGCGCCTGGCCGTTCCTCGCCGTCAACGACCGCGCCTGCGAGTGGTGCCACAACCCGTGGCCGTGCAGCGCCGCGAGCTGGGCGGAGCAGGTCCGGGTCGACGCCTTCGGGTGGGCGCTGTGACCCGCCCCGGCCGCCACCGCTGGCTGCCCTGGCGTCGCCGCCGCACCACCACCCCAGACCACCGGCCGCCGGGTCCCCCAGCGGCGGCCGGTCCCCCACCTCCGGCCGTGCCGTCCTGGAACGGGCCGACCCTCATCCTCTCCACCACGGTGCTCACCACGCCCGCGCAGCGGTGGCGCGGCAACGGGGGGCGGCCATGAACGCCACCAGCTCCCGCCTCGTCTCCGGCGGCGCCCTCTACGGCCGGGCCGCCGCCTGGAACCCGCCGCCCATGACCGCCAGCACCGACCCGTACCTGCTGCGCGTCCTGCTGTGGTGCGGCCGGTGCGACGTGCCCATGCACCCGCACCCCCACAGTGGCGAGCGCACCTACAAGTGCCCCCTCGGCTGCCGCAAGGTCCCCTTCTCCGCCGAGGCCGTCGAGGCGGTCACCTGGACCGCCGCCGAGCGCCGCGCCACCGTCTCGGCGATCGCCCCGCCGTACCGCAAGTCCGTGCTGGAGCAGCTGCTCGTCAAGGTCGTCGTCCGCGCCAACACCCCCGACGACCTGCGCTTCATCTGGCGCACGTAGACCCGCCCGGCCGCGACGGGAGCGGCCGGCGAGCAACCCGAAGGAGCACCACCATGGAGCAGGAGCAGCCGCAGCGAGAGCTCGGCGTCTGGTTCAAGTCCACCAAGTCCGGCCCCAACTGCGACAACAGCGTCCTCGTCCGCTACCAGGGCGGCGGCGTGGTCGAGACGCTGGACAGCAAGAACCCCGCCGGCCCGGTCCACGTCTGGGACGCCGACGAGTGGGACGCCTTCGTCGCCGGCGCGAAGGCGGGCGAGTTCGACCTGCCCGCGCACGCCCGCTGACCCGGAGGCCGGCCCCAGCGTCGTGGCCGGCCTCCGCACGACCCCCGCCGGTCGCCGCTGTCCGCGCAGCGGCGGCCGGCGGGCCTGCTTCCAGGCCCGCACCAGTCACCCCGGGCCGCTACCGTAGAGCCGCTGTCCCCCGACAGACGATCCACGCTGCCGGGAGGACACACAGTGGACATCATCAGCCGCGCCGAATGGGGCGCCCGCCCGCCCGAGTCACGCTCGACCGTGCCCTGGTCGCAGCGGACCGTCTTCATGGGCCACTACTCCGCCGCGAGCGCGACGCAGACCCCCCGCCAGATCCAGGACTACCACATGCGGGTCAAGGGCTGGTCGGACATCGGCTACAACTTCCTCATCAACAGCGTCACCGGCCTGCTCTACGAGGGCCGCGGGTGGAACGTGCTCGGCGCGCACTGCGCCGGCCACAACACCGAGGCCATCGGCGTCTGCATCATCGGCAAGGACCAGGCCGGCAAGCAGGACGTCTCCGACGCCGCCCGCCGCGCCTTCAAGTGGCTCTACGAGGAGGCCAACGACCGCAAGGGCAAGCGGCTCACCCTCCTCGGCCACCGCGACCGCGGGAACACCTCCTGCCCTGGCGACGAGATCTACGCCTGGCTGCACGCCGGCCTGCCCGTCGTCGGCCGACCGACGCCCACGCCGTCGCAGCCGCCGGCCGCCGGCAAGCCCGCGCCCGGCACGCCGATCGCGTTCCCCCTGCCCGCCGGGTGGTACTTCGGCCCGGCGTCCGGCCCCGCCTACTCGGTGTCCGGCGCCCACGAGCGCTACTTCCGTGGCCACACCGACCGCTACTGGCTCCAGCAGTGGGGCACCCAGCTCGCCCGCCGGGGCTGGTCGGTCGGCAAGGGCAAGACGTGGCTCGGCAGCGCCGGCAACGACGGCATCTACGGCGCCGAGTACCGGGCGCTCGCCGAGGCGTTCCAGCGCGACCAGCACCTCGACGTCGACGGCCTGATCGGCGCCAACACCTGGAACGCCGCCTTCAAGAACCCCGTTACCTGAGCGTCGCGCCGTTCCACTGAGGGGGCAGGTAGGTGTGGCTTGCCGGGCAGATAACCAGGGCCTCTGTCGGGGACGTCTCCGGCATCAGCGTGACGATGGGCGTCCTCGCCGTTCTGGCGACGGTCGTCACCGCGCTGCTGGCGCTGCTCGGCACACGCCGCACCGCCGACGTGCAGCGGGAAGCCAACTTCGACAAACGGGTCGACGAGCGGTTGCAGTACCTGGAGCAGCGGGTGCAGTTCCTGGAGCAGGAGCTCACCCGCTACCAGGACATGTACGCCCGGCTGCGGCTCGGCGTCTTCGCCGCCGGTCTCGACCCGGACCAGCTCGACTGGAGGTCGCCCGGTGACCAGCCCCAACGCTGACACCCAGCGGGTGGCGCGGGCGGCCGCCGAGCGGGTGGTGGTCAAGGACCGCCGCCGGCTGGCGCGGCTGCTGGCGCTGTACGCGCTGCTGCCGCTGCTGTGCTCGGCGGCCGCCAGCGTCATCGGTTACAACCTGTCCGACGTCTCCATGGACCGGCGGGTCGCCGCGCTGGAGCGGGACCTGGCCCAGCGGCGGGCGCAGGCCGCCGCGGAGGCGAAGGCGCGGGACGCCCGGCTGGAGCAGACCCGCCGCGACCTGTGCGTCGTCCTGGACCGGCTCACGCCCCGTGACGAGCCGGTGCAGGACCTGCGCCGCCGGTACGGCTGCACCGCCCCCGACCCGCGCCCGTCGACGCGCCCGCCGGCGGGCGGCCCGGGCGGCGGCGGCCAGCCAGCCCGCAGCCGGGTCGAGGCGTCAGCCCGGCCCCGCCCGGCGCCGGTTCCCGGCCCGGCCGGTCCATCCGGACCCCCGGGCCCACCCAGGCCACCAGCGTCCAGCCCGCCGCCGCCCAAACCCGAACCCAGCCCGGCCGTCGTGTGCGTGCCGCTGCTGGACCTGTGTGTGTGACCCGATCCCGAGGAGGGACAGACAATGAGCATCCCGAAGCAGCTCGCCCCCACGACGCAGACCCGCCACCCGTGGCGGGCCGTCGCCCGGACCGTCTTCGCCGCCGTGATCGCCCTGCTGTCGCTGCTGCCGACGATCGCCGCCGCCGCTGGCATCGAGGCCGTGCCGCTCGTCGCCCAGGCCCTCGCCGTGGCGGCCGCGGTGACCCGCGTCCTCGCGATCCCCGGCGTCGACGACTTCCTCCGCCGATACCTGCCGTTCCTGGCGTCGGCGCCGGCCGGCGAGGTGCCGCCGCCGCTGCCCCGGCGCGAGCCGGGCAGCACACTGTTCCGGGGCGACGGCTTCCGCTGATCCCAGATTGGAGGGAGGGCGGCCCGGATCGGGGCCACCTCCTTCTATCCAGAGCCCTCCATGCTGCACGGCACGCAGGCGAATCCGACGACGTGCCTGACACCCGCGTCCCGTCAGTGCTCGACGATCGCTCGGTCAGCGGTCAGTGAGCCGACTGCTTGCTACACGATCCGGAGTGTCCGGATTCTCGACCGTCTTCGGCTCAACCAGCGCGTGAAGAAGCGTCGCAATCCCGATGGCGCCGGAGAATCCAACCTCCACCGAAGTGACACTGCCCAGACCGATTCCGGCCCCGGCACTCACCGCCAAGATCACCAAAGTGCGCAGGTTCATCGACTTCCTTCCGTCGTGGCTCTCAAAGGAATCGTGGAGGCCGACGCGGATGGGTCTGCCCACTTATCTCGACAGGACCACGGGGTAGGCAATGCTCGTCGCGCCTTGTCACGGCGACACGAAGGCCGACAGCCGTGAGATTTAGCCGTAACGCTCTACGATGTGGCCGTGACGGTTGCTGAGCGCCAGTGCCAGATTTGCCGGGCTCCGCTTCCAGACCGCAGCCGGAGAGACCGCCAGTATTGCTCGGACAAGTGTCGCCAGCGCCGGTACTACAGGGCCCGGCGGCGCGCCAGGATTGATGTCAATGCTTCATTGGGCATGATGAGGCTCTATAGCTTGATCTATACGTTGGCCCAGCGCCTGCCAGAGCCAGTGCTGCCGGCGCACCTCGCACGCGCGTTCAGGCGGGAGTACCGGATCCCATTTCATGTGGAATGGTTACCAAGATTATGTGCGCGATCGGGATGCGGACTACCTCTACACCCGCGCGATCGCAGCGACCGGGCTTTTTGCTCCAATGCCTGCCGTCAGCGCGCATACCGACACGCTCAGCGAGGTGCAGCCCAGGAAGGAGGTGTTCATCGTTGATCGACTTGGCTCCCCAGCTCCACGACGCGCGCCCCTTGTCCTGACGGACAAAATCCGCTACCTCGCCATGGCGTGCGAACGCATGTTCCTCGGCATGACAGCTCAGAAGGCGGCCACCAAACATGAGCTGGGACCGATCTGGAGGGCAGCCAGCTAAACGGCCTCGCTGTCCGGCCGGCAAATCTCCCCCGACGATCAGGGGGTGCCTGGGGGTAACGGTCCAGGCGCAAGGGATCCGTGTGTCATACACCTCTGACACCCTGTGGTGGTGACGACACCCCAGCCTGGCGCCGAGGGCGCTGGTGAACGGAGGAAGCTTCACCCCGCGATGTTGGCCGCCCTCTGGGCAGTCAGCAACGGTCGGTGCTACGCGCCCGGCTGCCCCATGCCGGTCGTGCTTGAGGTTCGACCCGGCGTCTACAAGAAGAATGCGCAGGTCGCTCACGTCTATGGAGTCAAACCCGGGGCGGCCCGCTATCGCCCCGACCTGCCCGCCGACGAGCGCGACTCCTTCGCCAACCTGCTTCTGCTGTGCTTGGGGCACCACGAGGAGGTGGACGGCGACGAACACCGTTACCCGCCGGAGATGCTGAAGCAGTGGAAGGCCGAGCACGAGGGCCCAGACCACTCTGTACTGAACAGGCTGGTTGTGCTCGACACCCACGCCCTGATGAAACAGCTGACCGAGATTGCCACGCCGCCGCTGGAGCGGCTGGAGACCGTGACGAAGCGGTTGGAGGAGACTGGCACGGCGAGCGCAGAGACAGTGGCCGAGCTTAAGCGGATTATCACCGCGATGTCCACGTCAAGGGTGTGGTACTGGCGCAGCGTGAAGGTGCGCCGCGAGGAGCAGGCGAGGCTCATCTACTCCAAGCTCGTCGACCTCAAGTTCCACGACGCGGGTACCGAGTTCGAGTCGACGGGCACCGGCATGGTTGATGGTGCCGGGGTAACCTTCCTCGGCTCCGGCAAGCTGCTCGCGCGCGTTCCGGTGATTCAGCTCACCGCCGCCATTCACAACGGCAGCAAGGAACTCATCAGCCCGGCGAAGGTACAGGTCGTCAACGCCGGCCGTAAGACCACGTACGACGCGATGTCGATGCAGGTTGATGCCGTCCACCCCGAGACCGAGGACACCTTCGACTTCGTGTGGCCCAATGCAGATCACCCTCGGCAGCCTTCTCTCGCCACGACGCTGCTCTTCCGCGACGCTAGCGGCTACTGGTGGCGACGACATCGTGCTGAGCCCCTCGAGGCCGTGCACGACGATCCCGAAAACGCCGCACAGACACCGGCCCTGCGCGCCCAATGGGCAGCCAACGCCCGCGCTTGGGGACTCGAACCCTCCCCCGAACCGAAGGTGCCTTTGCGCGTTCGTTGGCATCGCTTCCGGCGCAAGCTGCGGGGCAAGTCGCCCATCCCGTGACGGCACAGCGATCGATGACTGTCGCCACAGTGCCGCATGATCGACATCGACACCCAGCCACACGGGACGCCGGTGACGGGCGACGGAGCCGCCGGGGGCGGTATCTCCATCGCCGACGTCGATACCGCGCAACCCGGCCAAGGGCCGCCGGCACCCAGCCGGGACATCAGCTGGAGCCTGACAGCGCCCGGGCGAAACTCCGGTCAGTCTCGTCGTCGGACCACTCGGCGCGGTCCTCCAGCTCCTCCCCGGCCGGCGGGGCTTCCAGCCGCTGCCGGAACTTCGCCACCTCTTTCTCGCCGCCGCCCTCCACCCACCAGGCGTAGATCACGTCCAGCAGCGACGGCAGCGGCAGGTCCAGCGGCTCCCGGCCGGTCCGCATCAGCAGCGTCCCGTGGAACTCGGGCCAGCGATTGACCGCCAGGGTCAGGAGTCGCTGCCCGACCCAGTAGGGCGGCCGGACCACTCCTCACACACGTGCGTGAAGATCCCCATGGCGTCGGTGAAGTCGAACTCGTCCTCCGTGTTCAGCAGCCGCTTCCGGAACACCGTCAGGCTCTTCGGCTCCAGCGTCTGCTCGAAGAAGTCGAGCACCGCCGCCACCTGGTCCGCCTCCGACCGGCTCGACGACGCCGCCGAGATCAGGTACGCCAGCTGCGCGTCCTTCGGCGCCCGGCACACCATCTCCACCCCGTCCAGCTTGAAGGGCACGTCCGGCAGCTTCTTCCTCTCGCCGCCGTCCTGCTTGGCTACCTTCGCGCTGGTCGTGAACTCCCGCATCCTGCTTCCTCCCTACGAGCGGACGAGCCGGAACCCCTCCCGGCCCGCCACGTCTTCCATCGCTTCTTGCAGCCACGGCTGCGGCTTGGTCCCTGGGTGGCGCACCAGGCTGGTGAACACCACCTGGCCGCCCGTCTCGAACCGCAGCATCCCGCCGGCCCGCCGTGCCCGGATCAGGTGCGCCCCCGTGCCGTCGTGCACGGCGGCCGCGTACTCGACCTCGTTCTCGACGAACCCGTACACGTGGCCCGCCCGCACGCCGACCTCCTCGCGGTGCGCCGACCGCAGCCGGCCGGTGTCCACCGGGCACGTGAGCACCGCCCGGGTCCGCACCTTCCGGGTCACGCTGCGGATGAACGACACCACCTGCCCGGTCGAGCCGGTCAGCAGCTGACGCATCTCGCCGGCGAACAGGTCGAGCCGCGTGTTGACCCTCACCGCCATCAGCGGCGCGTCCTCCGCGTCTTGCCGTCGCCGTCGGCGTCCGTCGTCGGCGCCGGCGTCGGCTGGCTGGCGTCCGGCGGCTCCAGGTCGACGGTCGCCGCCTGCTCGGCCTCCTCACCCTCCAGCACCTCGTACCGGCCGGCCTCCACGAGCGTGGCCAGCCGCGGCCCCCACTCGACGTGCTGCACCGACCCGTCCGGCACGCCCGGCATCGCCGTCAGCGCCCGCACCGTCACCTTCTGGCCCTTGCGCATCAGCTGTCCTCCTCGCACACGCACACGTTGGTCATCACCGCGACCAGGACCTCCTGGCCGACGCAGCCGCCGGACGGGCCGACGCTGGACTGCTCCCCGATCCACACCGACTCGACCTGCTGGAGCTTCTGCAGCTGGCACAGCACCGTCCGCCGGATCCGGCCGGCGTCGTCGGCCAGCTCCGCCGCGCTGCGCTCGAGCTGCGCGGCGGTCGGCGGGTTGCCGGCGTCGTCGGGGCTCGGCGCGCACCGCGCGGTGCCCGCGCCCAGCTCCACCGCCCAGAACGCCCCCGGGTCGGCGCCCTCGTCGAGCGGCGTGCCCCGCCCGCCGGGGAACTCCTCCGGCAGCACCGGGTACGTCCGCACGATCCGCACCCACGCCTGGCCCTCGCAGCAGGAGTCGATCGCCACGTCACGGCCGGGCACCACCGCCACCACGGCGGGCGTCCCGCCGAGCGCCCCGTCCAGCGCGCCGCCGATGAGCTCGCGCAGCTTCACCGCCACCGGCCACGCCACGTCGTCCTGCGGCTGGATCACCGGCTCCGTCACGACGTCCTCCTCCGTCCACGATCAAGGTCCGGCGACCACACCACCGTGTCGCGCGGCAGCTGGTGCGGGTTCACCACCCGCAGCCACTGGTCGACCTCCGGCAGCCCGGTCATCCCGTCGCGGGCGAGCTGCGCCGGGTCGACGAACGTCTGCTGCACGCCCTGCCGCACCAGCGACGCCACCCGGCGGGGCAGCCGGCACGTCGTGTCGGCGACCAGCGCCTTCGCCAGCTCGCAGGCGTACGCGCCGGCCGCCACCTTCCCGCCCGCCGGCAGCGGCACGCCGCGCTGGTAGGTGACCGTCCACGCGCCCGGCTGGTCGTCGGCCGCGGTCAGGTCCTGCCGGGCCGGCCAGCTCTCCCCGTCGATCCGCACCAGCCACCGCCGGTCGTAGACCGCGTACGCCTCGGGCGGCAGCTCCTGGCCGTCGATGACAACCCGGGTTACCGCGTTGATCGGGCCGGGCAGGCTCAGCTCCTGCCCGACCGGCCCGCACCCGCACGTCCCCACCGGGCAGCCGCAGTACGTCACCGCGAAGCTGCCGCCGTACGGCAGGTCCAGCCACGACTCCCACCGCCGCCACGCCTCGCTGTCGCCGCGCCGCACCGGACGCACCGTCGAGTCGCACAGCCCGTACCGGCGGCCGGACAGCGCCCACAGGACCTCCGTCGCGAGATCCGTGGCCGCCTTCCGGACCGCCTCGTCGTACTGGTCCCAGCCCTTGCAGTACGCCGTGTTCAGCTCCCACGCGCACGGGCCGGTCCGCGCCGACTGCGTCACCGTCTACCTCAGGCGCCGGCCGGGGCGACGAACGACTTGAAGCGCTGCGCGCCGCTCGACGTGTGCGTGACCGTCACCAGGTACGTGCCGGGGGCCGCGTACTTGTGGCTCACCGTCGCGTCCGCCGCCGGACCGGCCGACGACGCCCCGTCGCCCCAATCCACCGAGAACGCCTGGTCCGGCGCGGCCGGTACGTACGTCGCGGTGAACTGCGCGGTCATGTTCGTCGCGTCCGCCGGGTCCGCCACCACGGTGCCGTCCGGCGGCCGCACCGTCAGCCCGCACGTCGGCGCTGGCGGCGGCAGGTACGTCCAGTCGAGGTGCAGCAGGTCCTGGTCGCCCATCGGGTCCATCAGCGCCGCGACGCCCGTCGTGCGCAGGTAGACGTCGTACGGCCCGACGCCCCAGCCCGGGTTCTCGATCGCCTTGCCGGTCAGCGTGAAGCTCGCCGCCCCGTTCTCGATCGTGAAGTCACCGATCTGCCCGTCGATGATCTGCGGGAGCAGGAAGTACCCGAACCTCGGCCGCTGGATCGCCCCGGCCACGCACTTCTTGAGCTGCGTGCCCGACCACACCTCCAGCGCCACCGCCGAGTCGAGGTTCACCGCCGAGGTGACCCGCATGCCGGTCGCGTTGCCGTCCTCGTCGAGCACCACCGGCATCCCGGTGAACAGCGTGTACAGCTCCGGGTCGACCCGCCCGCAGGTGACCGTCACGTTGTACAGCTTGATCCGCCGCCGGGCCGGCTCGTAGACCAGCGGGTCCCCGTTGGCGTCCTTCTGGTCGATCTCCTCGCCGTCGTCGACCTCGGCCGCGTACTCGACGCTGACGAAGCCCTTCGACGTGACGTGGGTCGGCCATCCTCCGGCGCCCAGGATCGGGTCGCCGCACACCCCGAGCTTCGTGGCCCGGAGCATCTTCCCCTTCACCGGGGTATCGCACACTGCGGTCATCAGGCATCCCTCAACAGCGAAGGTCCATGCCCGGCCCGCAGCCAGCGGCGAATACCCCGTCAGCGTAGCCGAGACGCAGCCCCTCCAAAGCGGAGCGGGGCCGCACCCGATGGGTGCGGCCCCGCCCTCTGCGGCCGTCAGCGCAGCTTCCGGCCGTCGATTACCTCCAGCGTCGCGCCGATCTCCTCGGCCTTCTGCTTCGTCCACTCCTCCATGCGGTCCCAGGCCTCACCGTCGAGCACCCACGCGCCCCGCTTGTCGCCGAGGATCGTCGTCACCATCACGGCCCGGTCGACGTCGAGCACCACGCCCGTCCGCTGGCAGGTGATCGTCCGCTGCACCGCGTACAGCAGCGTCTCCCGGTCGAGGTACTTCTGCCGCTCTTCCTCGCTGTCGGCCATCAGCGCCCGCAGCACGTTGCTCGACATCAGTACCTCCCCGCCGGCACCGGCTGCGTCCACCGCGCGGTGCCCTCGACGATCCGGCCACGGCACCGCCCGCACAGCACGGCGGGCGGCTGCCCGTGCGCCAGGTCGACCGGCAGCTTCACCACGCACTTGCAGCCCTGGCAGTTCATCGGCACCAGCCGGGGCAGCCGCAGCCCGAGCAGCAGCATGTCCCGGGGCACCAGCGTCTCCCTCGGCTGCCCGCCGCCGGTCGGCAGGATCACCAGGTTGACGCACGTCGGGAACTCCCGCACCTGCTGCACGTCGGCGATCTCCACGACCTGCCCGAACAGCAGCACCTGGTCCCGGCGCTGCAACTCGTCGGTCCGGACCGTCGGGTCCGCCTGCTTCCTCGTCTCGACGGTCACGCCGCCGCCTCCCCTCGCTCCAGCCAGCAGAACCTGGCCTCCACATCGATCACCAGCTGCGTCGTCAGTCCGGCCCACACGTCGGCCGGCAGCGTCGCCAGGTGGTGCCACCGGCCGCCGTGCGCCCCGTAGACGTGCAGCGCGCCGAACTCGTGCTCCCACAGGTACGCCCAGCCCTCGTCGCTGAACGGCTCGTCGGTGCCCATCAGCCCGACCGCCGCCGGGCTGCACACCTGGTCGCGGTAGCCCCGGCCGACGCCGCACACGTACGTCCACTCGCGCCGCCGCTCGGACACCGCCTGCGGCGGCCAGTCCGTGTTCGCCAGCACCGACCAGTGGCGGCGCAGCAGCTGGGCGACCATCGCCCGGGTGTCCCGCTGGAAGCTGCGCTCCCACATCGCCCGCATCTGCGCGAGCGTCCAGCTGGGCTGGCCCTCCAGCTCGACGAGCCGGGCCCGGTACCACTTGGCCCCCGGGGCGAACTGCCCCACCAGCGCCCTCATCGCCCCGCCTGCATCAGCTGGATGCGGGTCGAGTCGCGGGCCGCCTCGCGGACGGCCTCCATGTAGCCGCGGTAGTCGGACGCCCGCCACTGCGCGGCGTAGCCCGCCTTCTGGACCTCCAGCAGGTCCAGCTGCGTCAGGTCGCCCAGCTCGTGCAGCGACCAGCACGCCCACGCCTCCCAGCGCTTCGGGCCGCGCTCGGGGAACACCCCCAGGTAGACGTGCAGCCGGTGGCCGCCGAACAGGTACGCCCACTCGCGGTCGCCCGCGCGGGCCTCGACGATCCGCCCGGTCTGCACCGGGTAGCTCTCGGACGGCACGCCGACCGTGCGGCCGCTCGGTCCGGTGCCGGGCACCGCGAACAGCCGCGACCAGTCGTTCTGCAGCAGCACCGCCGCCGCCCTCTCCGGACGGTGACCGCACAGCTCGTGCAGCAGCACCGACAGGGCCGGGACGACCATCGTCGGGCAGCCGTCGTGCTGCACGCCCCGCGCCACGTACACACCGTCGGCACCCTCGGTGCCGACCAGCGCGCGTAGACCCATGGTTTACCTCCACGTGAACCGGGTCCTACTCGGACAGTAACCTTGTCCTGTCCGGCCGCAATCGTCAATGGCGACCGGACAGCCAGAGCCCACTAGGAACTCCGCACCGGGGCCGGGCACCCGCCCAGCCCCGCCTGCGCAGTCACCAGTCGACGTCCGCCGGCCGCGCGTCGCACTCGTCGACCGGCCCGTCCACGTGCGGGCAGTCCGGCTGGTGCCCGTCACCGAAGTGCTCGCGGCAGTGCACGCAGCGGTTCTCGCCGTCGTAGCAGTGGCCGCCCGGCCTGCACTCCACCGCAGCGCGCTTGCCGGCCTGGATCGTCCTCTTGCCCATCTCAACCTCTCCTCGTCCTCGGCACCCCGTCAGGCCCGGCGCATCCGCAGCGTCCGGCCCTCGTAGCTCGTCGACTTGTTGGCGTAGACGAAGCCCTCGGGCGCGCGGGCGTCGACGTCCACCCACTCGTCGCGCACGTACCGGGTGCGGTAGATCGCCCCGCCACGCCGCTCCGTCACCTCGAAGAGCTCCACCAGCTTCTCCATCTCCGCCTCCGCTACTCAGGGTGCGCGTGCTGTACACATTCATTGTATGCGACCGACTCCCCCGCGTACACGTTTTATGTACGCGGGGGGCTGTGTAGCACGTCACACGACCGGCCACTCAGAACAGCCGGCCCTGCCGGAACACCGCCTCGGCGTCGAACGTGGACGAGTCCGGCGCCGGCGCCGGCGGCGGCGGGGGCGGCGGCTTCGGCCGGGCCCGGCGCAGGTGCCGCTCCAGGTCGCCCTCCGGCGTCGGCAGCTCCAGCACGTTCCGCACCGCGCGGATCTGCATGGCGAGCTTCCACGCCCGCCGCATCTCGTCGATCGCGATCTGCCGGTGCTCCAGGGCCTCGTGCATCCACACGTCCAGCAGGCCGTCACCGCAGCCGACGACCACCCGCCAGCCCAGCCCCCACAGGTGGAAGTTCACCGCGCACAGCGCCGCCGCGAGCGGGTCCAGGTCGTTCGCCCACCACTCGCACGTCGTCGGGTCGAGGCCGTTCTCCCGCATGGCCCGGGCCGCGCCGAGGAACATCGTGCCCGTGCCGGCGCACGGCTCCAGGATCCGATCGCCCTCCTTCGGCCCGGCCATCCGGCCGAGCAGCTCCGTCACGTCGACCGGCGTCAGGAACTGGCCGATGCCCTTCCGCCCGCCGTGGCTCTTCATCTGCTGGAGCAGCGTCCCCAGCAGGTCGTAGTCGCCCCACCCGTCCGGCCCGAACCGGCCGAGCACCCCGCGCCGCAGCGCCGCCTGGCCGACCGCGTGAATCGCCCTCTGCGTCGTCTCGTCCGGCTCGTCGTCGATCCACGACCACAGGTGCTTCGTCCGCGGGTTCAGGTCCGGCCGCAGCGCCGCGAACTCGCACCACAGCCGCTGGATCAGCAGCGTGAACCCCTCGTGGTCCAGGCGCTCGGCCACCTCGCCCAGCCGGTCCAGCTGCTCCGGGCCCGGCGCCTCCCGGGCCACCAGCGCCAGCGCGGCCACCACGCTCATCGGCACCTCGATCCGCGAGCCGCCGTACCGGCTGTGCCACGCCTCGTCGACCGCCTCGGCGATCGCCCGCGCGTGCTCGCGCGGGTCGGCCGGCACGGCGTTCGCGCGCCGCGCCACCGTCGTTGTCGTCATGCTCTTCCTCCACGTGAACTGCCGGCGGCCTGCCCGCCGGCGGGAACGGCAGCGCCCCCGCAGCCAGCTCGGCTGCGGGGGCGCACGGACGGCTCAGGCCGTCAGTCGCAACAGCTCCATCTCGGGCGGGCCGCCCACCACATCGGTGTTCAGGTCGTACGTGTGCAGCCGCACCCACCCGCCCTGCTCGTCCGGCACGACGGCGTACTCTCCGCCGTCCCACCGGCCGCGCCCCACCAGCTCCGGGCGGGCGCCGACGTTCTCGCGGGCGGCGACCGCCAGGGCCTCGGCGAACACGTCGGTCCAGTCGACGCGCAGGCCCACGCTCTCCGCCCGCTTCTCGGCCAGGGCCGCGAGGTCGAACGACACGACGTCGCCTTCCTTCACCTCGCTCAGCTGGACGATCTCCCACAGGTCCGCGGTCGGGGCCTGCTCGATCAGCTCGGCACGCATGGTCGGCTCCTCTCTCTCGTCTCTCGCTCGGTCAGCAGTTGCCGCACACGCCCGACGCCGGCAGCTCGCAGAAGCAGCTGTCGCACAGCCGCTTGCGCACGGCCGCCACCTCGCGCCGGTTGGCCGCCGCCTGCTTCTCGCGGGCGACCCGCTCGCGCTCGGCCAGCACCCGCGCGTTGTGCTCGCGCACCCGCCGGTTGTGGGCCATGCGGGCACGCTCCTGCTCCTCCGTCTCGCGCGGGAGCAGGCCCTCGCCGGACACGACGCGCCACCGGATGTGCTCGGTGAACGCCTCCAGGGCGGCGATCGTCCGCTGCATCTCGTAGCTCATCTCCTTGGCCATCGGGCACTCCTCACGCAGTCGGGGCGGCTTGCTGTACAACTTCATTGTATGCGACCGCCAGGCCCGCGTACAGGTTTTATGTACGCCTCGGGCTGTGGAGCGGGCCACACAACGACGACGCCCCCCGCGCCCACGGGGGGCGCGAGGGGCGTCAGGCCGCTCAGCTCACCAGGGCTGCTCGTACAGCTCGTGCGAGTGGCAGTGCCAGTGCGCCTCCTGGCTGTCGAAGCCCCGGCAGTCGGCGTGCTCCATCGGGTTCGCCGGCTCGACCTTCGTCACCTCGTTCGCCAGCAGCACCCAGGTCACCTCGTTCTCGGCGTCGATCACCCACACCCGGCCGTCGATCACCTGGTCGACCTTGCCGCGGTGCGCCGTGCGGCCCAGCGTCCAGGTCACCTGGTCGCGCTCGGCCAGCTCGGGCGCCGGCTTCGGCCGCGCCGCCTTCACGCTCTCGGCGACGAGCGCCAGGGCCTGCCGCCGCTCGGCCACCTTCATCAGCGCCGCGTCCACCGCCCCCGCCTTGTCGCTCACGGCGGCCAGCAGGTCGCCGCGCACCGACGTCCGCAGGTCGCCCGCCTTCGCGGTCACCACCGCGTCCTCGGTCGCGCCGGTCAGCTCACGCGCGTGGCGCTCCAGCTCCCGCTCGGCCTCCACCACCGCCCGCGCCAGCTGGGCGATCAGGCCCCACTGGTCGACGGCCTCAGCCTCGACGCCGAACTCGGTGGCCAGCTCGTTGACCCGCTTCTCCATCTCTCAGCCCTCCTGTAGGGGTAGCGCGTGACGTACACATTCATTGTATGCGAATTTCAGCCTCGCATACAGATTTTATGTACGCCTCGGACCGTGGAGCGGGTCACACAGAAAGCGCCGCCCCACCTGGCACGGGGAAGAGACCAGGTGAGGCGGCGCGGCCCGGGACGTGGGGCTCCGGTCAGCTGCTCCGCGAGGAGCGCGACGACCGGGACGCCTTCGCCGGCGGCTGGGAGGAACCGTCCGCCGGCTCGGCGTCCGCCCCGGACCCGTCGGCCCCGGCGTCAGCCGACGTGCTCTGCGCGGCGGCCTCAGCCTCCGCGGGAGCCTCCACACGCTGCCGGCCGTCGCCGGAGCTCAGCACCTTGTCCGCCAGGTCGTCGGGCACGTCGAACGCCAGCCCCACCGGGCCGTCCGTCGTCGTCTGCACCTCGAAGCGGCGCTCGTCGCCGGCCGCCGCCAGCAACTGCTTCGCGAGGACCTGCGCGTCCGCACGGTCCTTCGGGTAGATCACCGTCATGTCACCCTCCTACGCCGGGACGCCCGGCAGCTTGACCTTCGCCGCCGCCGTCGTGCAGCTCCACCCCACCGTGTAGAACCGCTCCGCGACGGCGAACACCTCGTTGTCCTTGCGGTCCAGGGCCTCCGGCAGCTTCGGCAGGAACACCGCCGACCGCCGCACCATCACCGGCCCCGTCGCGTACAGCCACGCCTCGTCGTTGCCCGGCGCGGCGCCACCCGGACCGACGCCGGTCGTCTGCGCGAACACGATCGGGTCGCCCAGCGGCGCGACCATGCGCGGACCCTCGATCCGCGTCAGGCCCTTGCCCTGGAACCACCCGGCCGTCCACCGTGGCGCCCACAGCGCGCCGAGCACGCCGGCCCGGTCCGCGATGTGCGCCTCCAGCCGGCCGACGCCCTCCTCCAGCGGCACCGGCGCCACGTCCGAGCCCGCCAGGACCTCCGTGTCGGCCGCCGCCAGGAACTCGTCGCTCCCCGCCTCGCCGGTCCACACGTAGTGCTCCAGCGACTGCTGCTCGACCTGGCCCATCGCCCGCCGCGCCCGGTCGATCAGATCCGGCCGGGCCACCGACCGGCCGGTCAGGCCGGCGTACAGCCGGATCACCGCCGACTTCACCGACGGCACCCCGTCCGGCAGCGCCATCGGCGCGCGGGCCGGGTCCGAGGCCGCCGCCGCGCTCGTCGGCGCGGGCGCGTCGACGCACAGCGGCTCCCACTCCACCCCGGCCTGGAACTCGCGCTGGTCGGCCGGGTCGACCACGGCCGCTGCCGCGAACAGCCCGAAGCGGTACGGCGTCGTCGCCGGGGCGTCCACATACACCAGGGGCTGCGTCACCCGTCATCTCCTCACCGGCTGGGGGCCGCGCCCGGTGCGGGCGCGGCCCCGACCAAACGGGTAGCTCAGGCCGCCGAGCAGTCGAACGCCACGGTGCTGCCGGTGACGCCCGTCGGGCACAGCGGCACGCTCACCTTGTAGGACACGAAGCACCGCTTCACCAGCAGCGTCGCCTGCTCGGTGAACAGCGCGATGTACTCGTTGTCCTTCAGCTTCGTGCTGTCGTAGACCGCCGACAGGTCGATGATCGGCTTGGAGCCCTTCACCCATGTGCCCGGCGCGTAGATCAGCAGGTCCGCGGTGCCCGGCCACTGGCCCGGGGCGGCGCTTCCGCCGAAGCCGATGCCGCCCGCGTCGGCGTACCCGTCCTGCCAGTCGTAGACGAACTGCGGCCGCAGGTGCCGTCGGGTGAACCACGCCGTGATCTGCTCGTCGGTCACGTCGAGGTAGTTCACGCCGGCCCGGCGGCTCATGTCCGCCCGGATCCAGTCGATCAGCCACAGCGGCGCCACGCACTCGAGGAGCTGCCGCCGACCCAGCCGGTACCGGTACCGGTAGTCCGTCGCGGCGAGGGAGATCGCGCCGAGCAGCGCGGTGGTCGTCTCGTCGCCGTCGACGTCGCCGCCGAGGGTCAGCGCGAACTGCTGCGACTGGCCCGGCGCGCTGGCCATCCGCGCGATCAGCCGCGCGTTGATCTTGTGCTCGTGCGCGGTCAGCGTCCGCCGCACCACGTCCCGGGTCAGCTCGGGCCAGATCGCGTTCTGCACGATGTCCTGCTCGATCTGCACCCCGTCCACCTCGAGGCGCGTCTCGGCCCAGTTCACCGTCGGCACCCGGTACGAGGGTTTGTCCACGCCCGCGGTGCTGTCGGCCTCGGTCTGCACGAAGCCGATCCCCGAATACAGGTCCCGGAAGTCCAGGTTGGCCGGCACCTTGATACCGCCGCCGCGCGGGACCGTGATGCCAGGGAGGTCCAGCAGACCCTCGGTCGTCTCCAGGCCCTCGCACAGCTCCCACAGCGTCTCCGACGGTGCACCCCAGCCGCCGGCCGCGACGAGGTTGCCACCCGACAGCCGCGACTCCGACGCGGCGAGCTCCACCAGCTCCATATCGGTCAGGCCCCGGCCCCCGGCGACGAGCGCCTGGTCGACGGGCAGCTCCACCCGGGCCACGTTCTGCTTGATGCGGGTCGCGACGCCCACCCCGCGCGGGAAGCCGGCGAACTTGTCGTCGAACGCCGACGCGACCTCCGACACCGAGGAGAACACGTGCCCGTGCGGCACGTTCGGCACGTCGGCCGCCGCCTTGATGACCGCCGACTTACCGGCGCTGGTCACCTTCGGCTTCGGCTGACGGCGGGCCGCCCGGCGCGCCAGCGACGCGACGACCGGCGTGGGCTGCTGCTGCGCCGGCTGCTCCGGCTCCTCCGCCGGTCGCTCCTCCGCCGGCTCTTCCTCGGCCGGCTCCTCCTCGGCTTCGCCGCCGTCGCCCTCGTCACCGTCGCCATCGCCGCCCTCCGGAGCGCCGTGCACCGTCGCGGTCAGGTCGTCCAGCTCGGAGGCGACCTGCTCGGCCGCCTGCTCGATCCGCGCCTGCTCGGTACGCACGGACTGAACGAAGGCGGCGAGCTCGCGCAGCCGGGCGAGGCCGTCGGCGTCCAGGGCCGTGTCGTCGCGGAGAGCATCGAACGCCGCGACTGCCTGGTTCTCCAGCTCGGTCAACGCGTCGAGGTCGAGCCCGTCGAGGCTCGAAGGGATCTGAAAGTCCACCGTCGGCTCCTCAGCACGGTTGGGATCTCGTCCCGACCGGCCCGCAGCCAGCATCGGTGGTTCAGCCGACAGCGTAACGCAGCGGAGAGCAGTTCCGATCAAGGCAGCGACGGCGGCACTATGGGACCTGGCGCCCACGGCGTGCTGGCGCCTCGCCGAACGGCTGACGGCCACCGGTCTGTGAAACCGGGGTCTTTGCGTGACGGAAGCAGCTCTCTCTGGCCCTGCCTCCGGACACTTGGGCTTTGGCTGGCTGGTCTCCCAGGTTGTTGAGACCGACTCGCCGCGGCGAAGCAACACCCCCGCATCGAGTACGAAAGGGTGGGCGTATGAGCATGCCCATGACGAACAGCTAGGTCCGCGACTGTGGGAGTCACCGCGAGCGTTTACGCCGCGGTCACTCCCCTGGCGATCCCGATTCTGCTGCTTTCCCTCGCATACCTGCTGGCCAGGCGGGTCGAGAAGAACGGCGGAGCCTTCGAGGTCGACTGGAAAACCGTTGCGTTCCGCGTCAAGTATTCGTCCACACCTGACGGCCTCGCTGAGGCCCAGGACCAGCCAGCGCAACCCGAGGCGAGCGCTGGGCCCCTTCCGGGGCCCGGCGACGGAGCCGCCCGGCCTCCTGAGGGAGGTGGCGGTCCGTGACGTAGATGCGAGGCGGGGGGGGGGGGGGGGGGGGGGGGGGGGGGGGGGGGAGGTGGGGGTGGGGGGGGGGGGGGGGGGTGGGTTGGGGGGGGGGGGGGGGGGGGGGTAGGGGGGGGGAGGGGGGGGGGGGGGGGAGGAGGA
>NZ_JBVJGT010000067.1:0-31382 GCF_055587185.1 Micromonospora sp. NPDC048040
CGCTCCAACGCGGCGTCCTTCTCCAGATGCTTACGGTACTCGTCGAGGGTGGTCGCGCCGATCGTCTGCAGCTCACCACGCGCCAGCATCGGCTTGAGGATGCTCGCGGCGTCGATCGCGCCTTCGGCGGCGCCGGCGCCGACGAGGGTGTGGATCTCGTCGATGAACAGGATGATGTCGCCGCGGGTGCGGATCTCCTTGAGCACCTTCTTCAGGCGCTCCTCGAAGTCACCCCGGTAACGGGAGCCAGCGACCAGGGCACCCAGGTCGAGGGTGTAGAGCTGCTTGTCCTTCAGCGTCTCCGGCACCTCACCCTTGATGATCTTCTGGGACAGGCCCTCCACCACGGCGGTCTTACCGACACCGGGCTCGCCGATCAGAACCGGGTTGTTCTTCGTCCGGCGGGACAGCACCTGCATGACCCGCTCGATTTCCTTCTCCCGCCCGATCACCGGGTCCAGCTTGCCCTCACGGGCAGCCTGGGTCAGGTTCCGACCGAACTGGTCCAGCACGAGGCTGGTCGACGGCGCGGCCTCACCCGGCGCGGCGCCCGCCGCGGCCGGCTCCTTGCCCTGGTAACCCGAGAGAAGCTGGATCACCTGCTGACGGACCCGGTTCAGGTCCGCGCCGAGCTTCACGAGGACCTGGGCGGCGACGCCCTCACCCTCACGGATCAGGCCCAGCAGGATGTGCTCCGTGCCGATGTAGTTGTGCCCGAGCTGCAGCGCCTCACGCAGCGACAGCTCCAACACCTTCTTGGCCCGCGGCGTGAACGGGATGTGCCCGCTCGGCGCCTGCTGGCCCTGGCCGATGATCTCCTCGACCTGCTGACGCACACCCTCCAGGGAGATGCCGAGGCTCTCCAGAGCCTTGGCGGCGACGCCCTCACCCTCGTGGATCAGGCCCAGCAGGATGTGCTCCGTACCGATGTAGTTGTGGTTGAGCATCCGGGCCTCTTCCTGGGCCAGGACGACAACCCGTCGCGCTCGGTCGGTGAACCGCTCGAACATGTCTGCCACCCCTGGAGAGTGACGCCGTCCCGGGTGACAGGAGGCCACCCGGGACGACGTCTTTCGGGACTACCAACGGCGGTTGGTCGTCACGCGCTGACGTAGGCTTCCGAGCCCACCAGCGCGTCACCCAGCTTCATCGACACACCGGTCAGGCGCGCCCGGGACTCGCCGTCCTTCGTCCGCAGCGCGGCGTCGGCGTGCTCGGCGGTCAGCAGCGTGCCGGTCGGCTCGATGTCCTTGAGCTGGCCGCTCAGGTGCACCGGGGCCGCCGCGTAGAGCGTGGCGGACGGGGTCACCAGCTCGAAGTGAGCGTCGAAGTGCAGCTCACCCGGGTAGCGCAGCCGGCTCAGGCTCTCCTCGTTGCCGTCGCCGAGCTGGCCGCCCGAGACGGTGAAGAAGCTGGCCCGCAGCATGACCTTGCCGCCGAGAGCCGGGCTGTTGCCCACCAGCGCCACGCGGGCGAGCTGGGCCAGCACCCCGGAGCCCTGGTCGTGCTTCTCCGGCCCGAAGAGGAGGATCTCGGCGCCCGCGGCGAGCGGGTAGTCGCCGGCGAGCTCGATCTCCTCGGTGCGGCCGTTGACCTCGACCTTGATCTTCGCCTCGGTCGAGGCCTGGATGATGATCGACGGGTCGACCAGCATCGAGACGCACGGGCCGATGCTCGACGCGAAGAAGGCGCTCGGCGTGTTGCCGACGGCCTCGTTCTCGTCGTTCGACGGGTACCACGCGGCCGGGAGGTTGGTGCCCCGGACCACGTTGTGCGCCGGCATGACCTCACCCTGGTCGCCGTACGGGCGGCCGAGGAACGGCGAGGTGAGCGGGGTCTTGTACGGCGGAAGGCCGTCCACGATCCCCTTGACGTCGATGACACCCCGGTGGGCCAGCCGCATGGTGCTGGTCTCCAGGATGCCGAACCGCCGGATGTAGAACTCCGCGGGGAAGTTCTTGCCGGGCACGATCTGCTTGATGTGACCGGTGTTCGGCAGGTACGGGTTCGACAGGATCTGGATCCGGTCGTTCAGCGTGTAGCTGAACCCCTTGATGCCGACCTCAGGGGCGCTGATGAGCTCCAGGTTGAAGCTCGCCGTGCCGTCCTCGTCGACGGTGTGCTTGAACCCCGGCATCGGCCACTTGTTCATCTGCACGAAGCCCGACAGGTTGATCGTCTCCCGACGGCCGCCGTAGTAGTCGTCACCGAAGACGACCGTCGCCGCAGCCAGGATGTGCGGCCGCAGCGGCTTCGGCTCGATGTTGAGCGACTCGTAGGTCTCTCTCGCCGTGTCAGTCACGGCTCCACCTCCCTGTTTGCCCCGGATGCCCTGACGCCCTCTGTGACGCTCTGCTCAACCCGGGAGGACCACTGACCCGAACGCTATTGTTTTCTAAAGTGGCTGTCAACGGGCCCGCAGTGATCGTTTGCGAAATAATGTCCGGTTTCACTGATGGTTCAAGGGGATCATTCAATGGGGAGGGTTGAATCCTCGTAGGCGCACATCCCACCAACGCTATTTGTTCGTATACCGCTTCCGGGCGAGCCCGGCCGGGTCGGTGTGCCACGCGCCGCATGGTCGGAGTTCCCCGCAGGCTCGGGTAGCGGTCGCACCCATCCGCGACGGGCCGCCGGCGTCACGCCGGGGCGTGCCGGAGGGCAGCCGGTGTCAGCGGTGCGCCGGCCGGATCGGGCGGTCAGACCGCGTGGGTCGCCGCGGTGAGCCGGAAGTCCTGGACGCGCAGCATCGGCATGGCCGTACGCGCCACCGCGTCGCCCCAGTCGCGGGCCCGGGTCGGCACGGTCCGGCCCACCTCGGTGACCCGGGCGGCCATCGCCAGGGGGCTGTCGTTGAAGCGGAAGTTGTTGACCGCCCCGACGACCTCGCCGTCGCGCACCAGGTAGACGCCGTCCCGGGTCAGCCCGGTGAGGGCCATGGTGGCGAGGTCCACCTCACGGATGTACCAGAGGCTCGTCACCAGCAGGCCACGCCGGGTCGACGCGATCAGGTCGGCGGCCGACGCACCGCCCGGCCCCTCCAGGATGAGGTTGTCCACCGCCGGCGTGAGCGGCATGCCCAACTCGTCCGCGCTGTCGCGGGTGTGCACCAGCGACCGCAGCCGACCCTGGTCCCACCAGCGGGTCGCGCCCAGCGGGAGGCCGTTGTCGAACACCGACCTCGTCGGCGTCGACGCCGGCGCCACCAGGAACGGGGCGCAGCGCAGCCCGTCGGCCGCCGGGTCGCTGCGCAGGGTCAGCGGCACGCCGGCGAGTTGCTCCCCGATCCGGGTCCGGCCCCCCGGTCCGCTGTAGACCGTCCGCCCCTGCGCCGCCGCCCTGGCTCCCGCCGTGGTGTAGGCGTAGTTCATCAGGTCGGCGACGGCGGTCGGCGGCAGCAGGCACTCGTAGCGGCCGGGCGGCACCTCGAACCGTCGCCGACCCCAGTGCAGACGCCGGTCCAGCTCGTCCTGCAGCGCGGCCACCGAGACGTCGCCGAAGTCGGTGGTCACGGCGTTCGTCCAGACCGGGAAGCCGTCCCGGTCGCGCGCGGTCAGCTCCAGGTGCCCGGCGGGCTCGTCGTGGCGCAGCCGCACACCCGTGGAGGTGCCGAGGAACGTGCTGCGCATCCGGTGCTCGGCGTACCCGTGCAGCACCCGGCCGCCGCGACGCGCCCGGCCGAACCCGGCGGCCAACTGGTCGACCAGCCCGGTCAGCACCGTCGGCGGCGCCGCCGGGACCGGGTCCTCCCAGCGCGGCGACCCGGCGCCGGAGGCCGGCAGGGGCCGCGCGTCCGGCGCCGGCGGCGCCTGGCGGGCGGCCGCCCGCGCCGCGTCGACCAGCGCGACCACCTCGGCCCGGTCGGCCGGCCCGCACAGCGACACCGCACCCACCCGGCCGCCCGCGACGGCCACCACCGACACCCGGCGCTCGTCGCCACTCCCGTTGCCGGTCAGCGCGTTGTCCGCCCAACGCAGGTGCACGTCGGCGCCCTGCTCCACGATCGCCACGCAGTCGTCGCCGCCCGCCGCGCCCAGGGCGATCTCCACCGTCTCCTGCGGGCTCGGGGTCCTCACGCGGGCTCCTCCGTCCGGGTGCTGGTCACGCGTACGCCTCGGAACAGCGCCGAGGGGCAGCCGTGCCCGGCGGCGGCGAGTTGCAGCGGCTGCGCCTTGCCGCACTGCCCCGCACCGGACAGCAGCCAGGTCTGCGGGCCGCCCACCGCCTCCAGCGACCGCCAGAACTCCAGCGTCGTCCCCGTGTACGCGGCGTCCCGCACCTGGCCGGCCAGGCGGCCGTCCCGGATCCGGTAGAAGCGCTGCCCGGTGAACTGGAAGTTCACCCGCGCCATGTCGATCGAGAAGCTGTTGTCGCCGACGACGTACAGCCCGTCCCGCACCCGGCCGATCAACTCGCGGGTGTCCGGCCCGTCCGGCGCGGGGCGGAGCGAGACGTTCGGCATCCGCTGCACGGGCAGGTGCCGGTACGACTCGGCGTACGCGCAGCCGGTGGATTGGTCCAGCCCGGCCGCGCCGGCGGTCTGCCGGTCGTGTTGCGTGCCGACCAGCACGCCGTCGCGGACGAGCGGCCACGACCGGGCGGCCACGCCGTCGTCGTCGTAGCCGATGGTGGCGAGCCCGTGCGGGGTGGTGCGGTCGGCGACCACGTTCATCGCCGGCGAGCCGTAGCGGAGCGACCCGATGTCGTCGGGGGTGACGAACGAGGTGCCGGCGAAGGCCGCCTCCCGGCCGAGGATCCGGTCCAGCTCGGTGGCGTGCCCGACGGTCTCGTGGATCGTCAGCCAGAGATTGGTCGGGTCGATGACGAGGTCGTACTCCCCCGGCTCGACGGAGGGGGCGGCGAGCTTCTCGGCCAGCAGCCCCGGCAGCCGGGCCAGCTCGCCCGCCCAGTCCCAGCCGGTCCCGGTCAGGTACTCCCAGCCGCGGGCGGCCGGCGGTCCGAGGGTGCGCATGGTCTCGAAGGTGCCGCTGTCCGCGTCGATCCGGAACCCGACCACCATCGGGTGCAGCCACGTCCGCCGCTGCCGGATGCGCCGCCCCTCGCTGTCGTGGTACACGGTGGACTCGCGGAACACCTGCAGGTACGCCTCCGCCAGGTCGGCGCCGCCGTCGCGCACGATCGCGCACCAGCGGGCCAGCAGGGCGGTGCGCTCGGCGGCGGGCACCGCGAAGGGGTCCACCTCGCACGGCGACTCCCACACCGCCGGCCCGTGGACCGGCTCGGGCGCCAGCCGGGGCGGCGCGCCGCGCAGCGCGCGCAGCATCCGGGCCAGCTCGCAGGCCCGGGCGGCCAGCTCGGCGACGCCCGGCGGGGAGAGGTCCACCCCCGAGGCGAAACCCCAGGTGCCGTCGACGAGGACCCGCACGCCGGCCCCGGTCTCGACGCTCTCCTGGGTGCCCTCCGGCTGCGCGTCGCGGACCCGCTCGCGCAGCGCCCGCACCCGCCGCAGTCGCACGTCGGCGTACGAGGCGCCGAGCCGGCGGGCCCGCTCCAGCACGGCCAGGGCCAGCTCCCCGGCCGGCAGCGTGTCGAATCCCGGTTCCGTGGCGGCGGCCGGGGCGGGCCCGGCGGTCACCGGAACCGGATGTCGGGGTACTGGGTGGTCCACTCCCCCGCCCGCACGGTACGCAGCGCCTCGGCGACCCGGTCGACCTCGTCACGGGTGCTGTAGACCGCGAAGGAGAGCCGCACCGTGCCGAGCAGCCCCAGGTCGTCGAGGAACGCGCTGGCGCAGTGCACGCCGGACCGCACGGCGATGCCGTGCGCGTCGAGGTGCCCGCCCACGTCGTACGGGTGCAGGCCGTCCACCGCGATGGAGACGATGCCGGCCGGGTCCGCGGCCGGGTCGCCGACGACCCGCACCCGGTCGACGTCGCGCAGGACGTCGACGGCGTACCGGACCAGGTCCGCGTCGTGTGCCCGCACCGCGTCCCGGTCGAGCCCGTCCAGCCAGGTCAACGCGGTGGCGAGGCCGACCGCGGCGCCGATGTCCGGGGTGCCGGCCTCCAGCCGCGCCGGAACCGGCACGTAGGACACCGGGGCGTCGTGCGAGACCCCCTTGACCGTCCCGCCGCCCACCTGGTACGGCGGCAGGTCGGCGAGCAGCTCGCGCCGGCCGTAGAGCACCCCGGAGCCCATCGGGGCGTACACCTTGTGGCCGGAGAAGCAGTAGAAGTCCGCGCCGATCTCCCGCACGTCGACCGGCAGGTGCGCGACCGCCTGCGCGCCGTCGACGACCACGGGCACGCCCCGGTCGTGCGCCACCCGGACCAGCTCCCGCACGGGGTTGACGGTGCCGAGCACGTTGGAGACGTGGCTGACCGCGACGAGGCGGGTCCGGCGGCCCAGGACGGCGGCCAGGTCCTCCGGCCGGACCGGCCCGCCGACCGGCGACGGCACGACCCGCAGTCTCGCCCCACTCCGTTCGCAGAGCCGGCGCCACGGCAGCAGGTTGGAGTTGTGCTCCATGCCGGTGACCACGATGTCGTCGCCGGCGCCGACGATCCGCTCGGCGAAGGTGCCGGCGAGCAGGTTCACCGCGTCCGTCGTGCCCCGGGTGAAGACGATCTCGTCGGCGTGGGCGGCGTTCACGAACCGCCGGACCACCTCCCGGGCGTCCTCGTAGCGGCCGGTGGCCTGGCGGCTGAGGTCGTAGAAGCCGCGCCCGATGTTGCTGTTCGACGTGGTGTAGAAGTCGACCACCGCGTCGAGGACCGACCGGGGCTTCTGCGTCGTCGCGGCGTTGTCGAGGTAGGCCAGCGGCGGGCCGTGCCCGGCCACGTCGAGGAACGGGAACTCGGCCCGCACCGCGGACAGGGGATGGGCAGCCGTGTCGGTCATGCTGATTCCTCCGTGAAGCTTGCGGTGAAGCGGTCGAGGAAACCCGGCGGGCAGGGGAAGAGCTTCTGCTCCGGGTAGGGCCGCTCGGACGGGGGGATCCACCCCGGCTCGCCGCGCCGGGGCCACCGCCCGGCCCGGTCCGCCAGGTGCGGGCCGTGGAAGAACCAGCAGATCTGGCTGACCTGCTCGGTGAAGACGACGGGATGCACCTCGGGCGAGTACATCGCCATGTGCCCGTACGCGGCCAGGAACTCGCCCGCCACCCCCATCGAGGCGCCGAGCATGACGTGACCGAAGACGTCGTGCACGGCCCGGAAGATGTCGTTGTGCAGCAGCGGTACGCCGCCGACCGTGACACCCGACGGGGCGCACAGCGGATGGTCCGGGGCGGGCCCGTCGGGGCCGTGGCCGTCGCGGGTCAGGTAGACGTGCAGCACGCCGCTGCGGGCGAGGCGGTCGACCAGGTCCGCCGCGCCCCGGTACGGCTGCCCGGGGCCCCGCCACGGCTCGACGCGGATCCCCGCCCGGGCCAGCAGGGCGAAGTGGCGCAGGTTCTCCTCCGTGAACCGGCGGTAGCGGGCCGCCAGGCCCGGCCCGAGGTCCCGCCGGGGCGCCCGGTCGAAGTGCCGGGCCACCGTGCGGCAGAACTCCGGGTCGACGCGCACCCGGGCGCCGGGCAACCCACCCAGGTCCCGGCGCGGCAGCTCACCGCGGGCGGCGGCGGCGTCGACGTACGACTGGGCCAGCGCGAGCAGGCCGGGGTGGCCGGCCGGCGGACGGGCCGGACGTGGTGCGCTCGGGCAGGCCGCGGTCATCCGGCCCTCCCCGGCCCGGCCCCCGGCGGGCCGGATCCGGCCGCCTCGGGCCGGCCGGCGTCGGCCGGCACGCCGGCGGCGTCGGCGGGGCGGCGCGCGCGCAGGCAGAGCGCCGAGCCGGGCAGGGTGAGCACGCCGTCCGCGTCGGCGAAGGCGGCGGCGGCCTCGGCGAGCCGGTCCCAGCCCACCCGCTCCGCGTCGGCGCCGAGCTGCCGCCGCACCGTGGCGAGCACACCGGGCGGCGTCACGTCGCGGGTGTACGCGAGGTACTCGTCGACGGAGGCGAAGCGCATCGCGATCCCGACGGACTCGGTGCCGACGTCCGTGAAGCCAGCGGCGAGCAGGTCGGCGCAGGTGCGTTCGGCGTCGGACATGCTGAACGGGCCGGGGCGGCCCGGCGGGGGAACCGGCAGGCCCGCAGCCAGCGTCCGGAAGCCCAGCGAGGTCATCGGGTTCGCCTCCGGCGGCCCCCAGACGGCGGCGGCCAGCACGCCGCCGGGGGCCAGGAGGCGGTGCAGGTCCGCGAGGGTGCGCTGCCGGTCCACCGCGAACATCAGCCCCCACCGGCTGAGCACCGCGTCGAAGGAGTGCGCCGGCAGGTCGAGGGCCTCCACGTCGGACTCGGCGAACTCGATCGGGTGGCCGAGGCCGGCGGCGCAGCGGCGGGCCCGGTCGACCATCTCCGGTGCGAGGTCGATGCCGAGCACCCGGCCGGTGGGGGCGACCAGCCGGCCGGCGCTGACCGACGGCTCGCCGGTGCCGCAGCCGACGTCGAGCACCCGGTGACCGGGGCGGAGCCCGGCGGCGCGCAGCAGCCAGTCGGTCACCGGCGCCGCGGCCCGCTCGTAGCGGTCCTGCCAGAAGTCCCACCCGGCGCTGACCGCGTTCCAGGTGTCACGTTGCTCGGCCTTGAAGGCCACGGAGTCGAACCGGACGGCGGTCATGTCGCTCTCCTCGCAGGCGAACTCGGCCTCAGCTCACTATATGATTGACAAGTTGGTCGGGCAACGGCGTGAGCTTGCCATCACCTGCCCGCCGCCGACCCGCGGTCCCTCACCGGACGGCGGCCGGGCGCGCCGGACGCTCGCCGTCGAGCAGTTGCAGCAGGTAGTCGCCGTACCCGCTGGCGCGCAGCGGCACCGCCAGGCGGCGCATCGCCGCGTCGTCGAGCAGCCCGGCCCGCCAGGCCGCCTCCTCGACGCAGCCGACCTTGACGCCGTGCCTTTCCTCGATCACGCGCACGTACTCGGCCGCCTTCATCAGGTCGCCGAACCGGCCGGTGTCCAGCCACGCGGTGCGCCGCCCGAGCAGCCGCACCTCCAACCGGCCCTGGCGCAGGTACTCCCGGTTGACGTCGGTGATCTCCAACTCGCCCCGGGCGCTCGGCGTCAGCTCCGCGGCGATGGCGACGACGTCGGCGCCGTACACGTAGAGGCCGGGCACGGCGTACCGGGACGGCGGGACCAAGGGCTTCTCCACGATGTCGCGCACCGCGCCGCACTCGTCGAGGTCGAGCACCCCGTACGGGCGCGGGTCCGCCACCGGGAGCCCGAACACCAGCCCACCGTCCACCCCGGTCAGCTCGGCGAGCTGCCGGTCCAGCTCGGCGGAGTGGATGATGTTGTCGCCGAGGACGAGCATGGCCGGGCCGCCGGCGAGGAAGTCCGCGGCGAGCAGGAGCGCGTGCGCGATGCCGTCCGGGCGCTCCTGCACGGCGTACCGCAGGTCGAGCCCCCACTGGCCGCCGTCGCCGAGCAGGCGCCGGAACAGCGGCTGCTCGTCGGGGCGCGTGATGATGAGGATCTCCCGTACACCGGCCGTCACGAGGGTGCTCAGCGGATAGAAGATCATTGGCTTGTCGTAGACCGGCATCAGTTGCTTGGAGACCGCCCGGGTCACCGGCCACATCCGCGAGCCGGTGCCACCAGCGAGCAAAACACCACGCATTTTTAAAGCGTAGCGCATGGCACCTGCGCGTGGTGAAAACATCACGTCGGGTGCCGGGCGGGTAGCCTGCCCGGGGATGGCCCGACCGTCGTGGAGGGAGCCGCAATGACCGATGTCGACCAGGAGACCGGGCTGCCGAGCTGGCCCGCCGGCGCCGACAGTGCGTACGTGGCCGCGCGGCGGGCGCTCGCGTCGGCCGAGCAGGACCTGCGGGACCAGCTCGAACGCGTGGCCGCAGCAAGGCGTCGACTGCCACCCGGCCCGCTGCTGGGCGACTACCGGCTCGCCGAGGGACCGGCCGACCTGGCCCGGCCCGGGCCGGCCCGGAGCGTCCGGCTGCGCGACCTGTTCGAGGAGCACGAGACCCTCTTCGTCTACCACCTGATGTTCGCACCGGACGCCGCCGAGGCCTGTCCCATGTGCTCGCTGTGGGTGGACGGCTTCCACGGAGTGCTTCCGCACCTGCGCCGGCACACCGCCGTCGCGGTGGTGGCGAAGGCGCCGCTGCCCCGGCTGCGTGACTGGGCCCGGGGGCGGGGCTGGACCGGCCTGCGGATCCTGTCCAGCCACGGCACGTCCTTCAACGCCGACCTGCGCGCCGAGCACCCGGACGGCACGCAACGACCGATGGTCAGCGTGCTGCGCGCCGAGGGCGACCGGGTGCGGCACTTCTACTCCGCCCCCGCGAGCTTCCCCGACGGCGGCGAACGCGGCATCGACCTGCTCAGCCCGGTCTGGAACGTCCTCGACCTGCTGCCCCAGGGCCGCGGCGACTGGTACGCCGGCAACGACTACGTCCCCGGCCCGGCGGCGTCCCCCGCACCGGCCTGACGGCCCGCCCCCGTACCGGCCCGGCGGCCTCCCCGGACCGGCACGATCGCGCGTCCGGCCCGGCGGCTCGCCCGGGCCGGCACGACACCGTCCCGGCCCCGCGCGGCGACGGGTGTTCGCCGCCGGGTCACGACCCGGTGGCGAGCAGGTCGGGCAGCCGCACCGCCGCCAGCCGGCGGCCGGCGAAGTCGGCGTACCAGAGCAGCGCGCCGTCCCAGGTCAGGCCGACCGGTCGGCCTTCCACCGGCGCCTGTCCACGCAGCGTGCCGTGCCGGGCGTCGACCGCCCGCAGCATCGCCCCCTCGAAGTCGGCGTAGACCACCAGGTCACCGGCCACCGTCAGCCCGGACGGCACGCCGGGCACCGGGAACTCACGCTGGACGGTCATCGTGGCGACGTCGCGGAGCTGCACCACCGACGGCCCGCGCAGCCCCATCCACATCGCCACACCGGTGGTCTCCACCCCGCAGAGCCGGCCGCTGGGCGGGGCCACCTCCTTCTCGCCGAGCGCCTCGCCGGTGAGCGGGTCGATCAGCAGGATCCGCTTCGGCCGGCCGCCGACCTGGCAGAGCGCGCCGCCGCCCACGGTGAGGTCGGCCCGCGCCCGGGGGCAGGACAGGGTCCGCACGACGGCGCCGGTGTCCGGGGCGAGGGCGTAGATCTCCCCGGCCTCCTGGTCGGAGTGCCAGAAGAACTCGCCGTCGAAGGTGAGGCCGCACAGGTAGCGGCCCGGGGCGGGCAGCGACCGGACGACCGGCAACGTCGTGTCGATCTCGCGGATGGCCATGGACGGCCCCTTTCGTGGCAGGCGGGTGGACGGCGGGACGCGGGCGGACGGCCGGCTCAGGGCCCGCCCGCCAGCGCCCGGGACAGGTCCTCGGCGAGGTCGTGCGGATCCTCGATGCCGACCGACAAGCGGATCAGCGAGTCGCCGATGCCCCGCCGCGAGCGGGCCTCGGCCGACAGCGGACGGTGCGTCATCAGGGCCGGGCACTCCACGAGGGAGTGCACGCTCCCGAGGCTGACGCCGCAGGTGAAGAGCGTGAACCGGTCCAGCAGTCGCTCGGCGGGGCCGCCGAGGTAGTCGAAGGAGACGATCGCGCCGGGGGCGCTCATCTGGGCCTTGACGACCGCGTGCTGCGGGTGCTCGGGCAGCCCCGGATAGTGGACGGCGCCGACCGCGGGGCTCGCCCGCAGCCGCTCCACCAGGACGCGCGCGGTGGCGACCTGCCGGTGCACCCGCAGCGACAGGGTGTGCAGCCCCCGGCGGACCAGGAAGCAGTCCAGCGCCCCCGGCACGTTCCCGGCCGTCGTCCGGTACGCCCGGACCGCGGCGTGCAGGTCCGCGTCGCGGTAGACGAGGGCGCCGCCCAGCACGTCGGCGTGGCCGGCGATGGACTTCGTGGTGCTGTACAGCGAGACGTCGGCGCCGAGCGCCAGCGGCTGCTGGAGCACCGGGCTGGCGAAGGTGTTGTCGACCACCACGCGGGCTCCCCGCTCGTGCGCCCGCCGGCTGACCTCGGCGACGTCCACCACGGTGAGCAGCGGGTTGGTCGGCGTCTCGATCCAGACCAGGGCGAGGTCCGATTCCGCCAGGGCCGCCGTGATCCCCTCCGGGGTGGTCAGGTCGGCGTACCGCACCCGCACGCCCTGCCGCGCGGCCAGGTCGAACAGGCCGTCGGTGCCGGCGTACACGTCGTCGGTGCTCACCAGGCACTGCCCGGGACGGACCAGCGACAGCAGGGTCGCGGCGGCGGCCTGGCCGGAGGAGAAGACGGTGGCGAACGGGGCCCGCTCCAGCCCGGCGAGGCACTCCTCCAGCTCCTCCCGGGTGGGGTTCTCGCCCCGGCCGTAGAAGTAGCGGGGCTCGTCCTGCGCCCGGCGCTCGTAGGTGGTGGAGACGTGGATCGGGGGGACGACGTCACCGGTGCCCGCCGACGGCCGGCGGCCGCCGTGCACCAGCCGGGTGTCGAAGCGCATGCCGCTCACCCCTGCCCCACCGTGGCCGCCCGGAACGGGGCGAGGGCCCGGACCAGACCGGTCGGCACCCGGACCGGCTCGGTGCGCCCGTTCGGCCCGCGCATGCACGCGATCCGCTGGCGCCCCCGGGCGACCAGCAGGTCGTCGCCGCCGAGCCGCAGGTAGTCGAAGCCCAGCTCCATCTGGGTCTGGCTGAGCTCGACCAGTCGCATCCGGACCGCGAGTCGGTCGAACGGCGCCAGCTCGGCGAAGAACTCGCACTCGGCCTTGAGGGTGAACAGTTTCAGGTCGGCGCGCAGCTCGTCGAGGATCTCCGGGGCGTGCTCGTGCAGGAACATCTCCCGGCACCGGCCCTGCCAGCGCAGGTAGTTCACGTAGTACACGTTGCCGACGAGGTTCGTCTCCTCGAAGCCGACGACGTGCCGGTACTCGTAGTAGCGCGGCATGCTCACCGCCCCGCCCCGCCGAGCACGGCGACCACGGTCGGCGCCGCCGCTCCCGCCACCGCGACGACCCGGGTGGCGATCCGGACGTCGCCGGCGTCCAGCACCACCCAGCCGTCGGGGAGCGCCCCGGGCAGCAGGGTGAGCCGGCCCTCGGGGCGGCCGGCCTTCTGCAGGCACTCCTCCGCGCACCAGACCCGGGTGGCGGCCACGTCCGGCGGGTCGCCGACCTCCGCGACGAGCAGCGCCGCCACGGCGCCGTGCCGGCCCACCAGGTCGTGTCGCACGTCCGCCGGGCGGGCGGCCACCGGCTCGGCGTCGCAGGCGAGCGTCCCGTCCCCGGCGACGGCGAGGTCGAGCGGCGCCGAGTGCGCCACGGAGACGGTGTACGGCAGGTCGACCTCCGGCCGTCCGTCAGGCCGGTGCCGCACCACCACGGGCTGGCCCAGCGCGCGGGAGAGCAGCGCGCCGGAGTCGCGGGGCCCGCCGCCGGGCGCGGCGGCGACGGCGATGTCGTCGGGGAACACCTCGGCGAGCCGTCGTTGCAGCAGCGGCCCCAGCAGCGCGGGCGGCCAGGACCCGCGCGGCGCGTGCGGACGCACGGCGCGCAGCCGCAGGCCCATCCAGTGTTCGATCACCGCGCCGGTGGCGTCCCGGACGACGACGTCGTACACGTAGGCGGTGCCGTGCTGCTCGCGTTCCCGCGCGGTCATCGTCACGGCCTCGGTGGCCGACAGCTTGGGGCCCGCCGACCAGATCCGGTCGATGCCCTCCGGCAGCAGCGTCGCGTCCGGCACGCAGACCTGGATCCCGTGCATGAACGCGTCCCGGGCGCCCGGGTCGCCGAGCACCAGCCGGCCCGGCAGGAAGGCGCTGAACCAGGAGGCGGCGTCGCTGGTGACCACCTCGGCCTCGGCGACGCGCGCCGCGACCTGCCGGTAGCCCTTGATCCGGCGGAACCGACCGGCCTGGAACAACACGTCACCGTAGAGGTCGCGGGCCGGGTCGAGCGGTACGGCCGGCAGCTCCGCCGGCGCCGGCGCCGCGGTGTACGCCGGGTAGGTCTCGTCCGGCGCGAACCGGAGCCGGGCACGGAAGTGGTCGGCCGCGAAACCGGTCGCCGCGCTGCGCAGGACGACGTCGATGACCTGCTCCGACCGGACCAGCGCGGCGATGCGTACGGTCGTGCCGGCGTCCGGGTCGACGACCACCGGGCGGTCGAACCGGACCTCCTCGATCACGGGCACTCCCGGGTGCCGGGCCAGGGCGGTGGCCACCTGGGCCATGGCCTCCAACCCGAGCACCGCCGGGAACAGCAGGTCACCGTCGAGCCGGTGGTCCTCGAGGTACGGATCCGTGGTGCGGGCCAGGTCGACCTCGCAGACCAGCTCGATGCAGTCGTAGCGCACCAGCGGCCGTTCGGTGAAGCGCAGCAGGGGCAGCTCGGAGCGGTGGTAGCGCAGGGTCTCCACGCCGCCGGTGCGGCCGGTGACCACCACCACCGGAGGCAGCGTGTCGTCGGCGACCACCTCGCGCAGGACCCGCAGGCCGTCGTCGGGGCTGATCGGGGTGACGCCGGAGCCGCTCAACGACTCGACCACCGACAGCCGCTCCCCCATGCCGACCCCGGACCACACCGACCACTCCAGGCAGACGGCACGGCACCCCGGCCGCGTCGCGGCCACCTCCCGGGTCAGCTCGGCCAGCGCCTCGTTCGCCGCGGCGTAGTGCGCCTCGCCGTGCAGTCCGGCCCGCCCGATGATGCTGCCGAACGTGACCAGCAGGCGCAGCTGTGCGGGGTCGACCGCGGCGAGGACCGCCCGCAGGCCGTCGACCTTGGCGGCGAACACGGCCCGCAGGGCCACCTCGTCCAGGTCGACGAGCGCGGACGGGGTGTTCTGCCCGGCGCCGTGCAGCACGGCGGTCACCGGACCCCAGTCGGCGGTCACCGCGGCGACCGCGGCGGCCACCGCGGCGGCGTCGGTGACGTCGACGCGCAGGTAGCGCAGGTCGGACGCGGCGTCCGCGAGTCGCATCAGGTTGCCGGCCAGGGCCTCGTCGGCGGCGGGGTCGGACCGGCCGAGGACGGCCAACCGGGCGCCGCTCTCCCGGGCCAGCATCAACGCGGACTCGGCGGTGATGCCCTTGCCGCCGCCGGTCACCAGCAGCACGTCCGCCGGACCCAGCGGCAGCGCTTCCGGCTCGGCGCCGGACGCGGGCAGCGGGCGCAGCACGGGCACCCGGCGGACGCCGCCCGGGTCGTACACCACCTCGGTGAACTCCTCCGTGGCGGCCACGTCGGCGACCACCCGGTCGACCGCGGCCGGTTCGAGGGGGGTGGTCACGACGGTGGTCCGCAGCCGGTCGCCCTCCAGCCGGGCGGTCTTGGCCACCGCCCCCGCCCGCGCCGCCGGCTGCACCACCACGAGCCGCCCGCCGGGCGGTTGGCGCAGGGCCGCCTGGGCCCCGCGCACCGCGACGGCCAGGTGCTCCTCGTCGGGTTCGTCCGGCAGGCAGACCAGTACGCCGTCGCCGACGCCGCCCGCCTCCAGGGCCCGGCGCAGCGCGTCCGCGAGCGGGTGGTCGGGGTCGGCGAACACCTGCCAGCGACCGCACGGCTCCGTCGGGTCCGTCGCCGCCAGCGGCTCGTCGACCAGGTCGACGACGAAGGTGCGCACCCACGGCGCGACGCCGGCGACGAGGTCCGGGCGCTCGTGCGGGGCCTCGCGCTCCCGGGCCTCCAGCGCCTCGGCCATCTCCCGGACGGTGGCGGTGGCGAAGTTGGTCGGTATCGCCACCGCGGAGAGCCCCATGGCGCGGGCGGCCTCGTTGACGAGCTGGCCGACGGTGATCGAGCTCATGTGCAGGTCGTCGAGGAACCGGCTGTCGTCCCGGAGCACCTCCACCGGCAGTTCGGCGCGCTGCGCCACGAGGTTCCGCACCAGCTCCAGCGCGCCGGTGGCGGCCGGCAGCGGGGTGTCGTCGGCCCGGGCCGGAGCCGGGACCGGTTCGACCGCGGCCGGTGCCGGCTCGGCCAGCTCGGGTGCCGCCTCGCACGGGCTCGCGAAGAAGGTGCGGGCGCGGTGCGGGTCGAACGGTCGGGTCAGCCGGTCCTCGAACAGGGCCGGGTACGCGGCCGGCCCGCCGAGCGCGTACACCGCGCCGACCGCGGCGAGCAGGCCGGACAGCGACTCGGCGTCGGTGTCGACCGCCAGCGCCGGCACGTCCGGCGACTGCTCGCGGGCCAGCCCGGTGAGCACCTTGCCGGGGCCGACCTCGAGGAACAGGTCGACCTCGGCGGCGGCGCGTGCCAGCGCGGCGGCGAAGCGCACCGGAGCCTCGATCTGCCGGTGCAGGTGCTGCGGCAGGTCGGTGTCCGACGGGAGGACGGCGCCGGTCACCGTCGAGGCCACCCGGCGCAGCAGCGGCCCGAACCGGCGGGACCGCAGGCGCTCGGCGAAGGCGGTGGCCGCCGGTGTCATCAGCGGCGAGTGGAAGGCGTGCGGGACGCGCAGCCGGGTGCAGCTCACCCCCGCCGTCGCGGCCCGCCGGGCCACCTCGGCCACGACGTCGTCGCCTCCGGCGACCACCGTCTGCCGGGGCCCGTTGTAGCCCGCGATCACCGCGCTGGTGCCGGCCAGCAGGGCGAGGGTCTCCTCCGGCCCGGCGGTGACGCCGAGCATCGCGCCCGGCGCGGCGTGCCTGGCCATGGCCTCGCCCCGGAGCGTGACGAGTTCCCGCAGCTCGTCCTCGTCGAGGCAGCCCGCCCAGTGCAGCGTGGTCAGCTCGCCGAGGCTGTGGCCGACGACGACGGTCGCGTCGATGTCGAGCGCGGCGAGGGCGCGCAGCCCGGCCAGCGAGCCCGTGACGATCCGGGGTTGGGCGAACGCGGTCGACCCGGCCGCCTCGTCCCTGGGCGGTTCCCCGGCCGCGCGGTAGACGTCGTCCACCTCGGTGAACCGCCGGCGCAGCGCCCCGCCGCCCCAGCCCCGGCCGGAGCCCTGGCCGGGGAACAGGAAGCCGACCCGGGCCGGCCGGGTGACCCGGCCGACGAAGACGCCCCGCCCCGGGTCGACCAGTGTCCCGGCGCCCTCGGGCGCCAGGGCCCGGGCCGCCAGTCCGAGGCCGCGGTCGGCCTCCTCCGGCGACCGGGCCACGACCGCCGCCCGGTACGCGCGGCCGCGCTGGCCCCGGTGCAGGGTCGTGGCGAGGTCGCCCAGCTCGGCGAAGGCCAGCCCGGCCGCGACCGTCCGCAGGTCGTCCAGCCGGTCGTGCAGCTCGTCGCGGGTGTCCGCGTCGACCAGGAGCAGCTCGGCGTCCTGCACGGACCGGGCGAGCTGCTGCGTCCGCCGGTCGAGGGACCGGCGGCGGGGGCGGGTGGGGCCGTCGACGACGAGGTGGGTGTTGATGCCGCCGAAGCCCATCGCGGTGACGCCGGCCCGCTGCGCGGCGCCGGCCGGCCACGGCTCGGCCCGCCGTACGGCGCGCAGCGCGGGACGGTCCGCGGTGAGTTCCGGGTGCGGCTCGACGCACCCGACGGTCGGCGGGACGACCTGGTGGTGCACGGCCAGGACGGCCTTGATCAGGCCGGCCACCCCTGCCGCGGCCTTGGTGTGACCGATCATCCCCTTGATGGATCCGATCGCGGCGGCGTCGGCGTCCGGGTCGGCCGCCCGGCGTTCCTCGCTCAGGGCGCGAAGCTCGGTGCCGTCGCCGACGGCCGTGCCGGTGCCGTGCCCCTCGAACAGCGGCACGGTGTCCACCCCGAAACCGGCCCGCTGGTACGCGCGCCGCAGCGCCAGCCGGTAGCCGGCCGCCTCCGGCCGCGTGATGCCGCCCCGGCCGTCCGAGGAGACGCCCCACCCGGCCACGGAGGCGTAGATGCGCCGGCCCTGCGCGAGCGCGTCCCGCTCCCGCATGAGCACCACCATGCCGCAGCCCTCGCCGGGCCAGAACCCGTTGGACCGGCGGTCGTAGACGCGCATCTCGTCGCCGGCGAGCGCGCCGGTCTTGGCGAAGCCGACCATCTCGAAGGGGTCGATGGACAGGTCCACGCCGCCGGCCACGGCCACGTCGACGTCGAGGTCGGTCAGGCTGCGGCAGGCCGTGACCACCGACAGCAGCGACGAGGCGCAGGCACCGTCCACGGTGTACCCGCCGCCGTGCAGGTCGAAGTGGTTGCAGATCCGCCCGGCGATGGTGTTGGACAGGCCGCCCGCGAGGCTGTCCTCGGTGATCTCGGCGAACGGCGCCTTGTAGGAGCGTTCCAGGTCGGCGAGGAAGGCCGCCACCCGGGCGTCGTCCCAGCCCTGCTCGCCGAGGGCGGCGCCCACCACGCGCCGGACGTACGGCCAGCGCAGGCGCATCATGCCGGCCCGCGTGAACTCGCCGGTCAGCGTGTTGCCGACGACCACCGCCGTCCGCTCCCGCGGCAGCCCGTCGCCCTCGGGGTACCCGGCGTCGGCGAGTGCCTGCGCGGCCATGTCGAGGGCCAGCCAGTGGGTGAGGTCGGTGGACCGGTACGTGCTTCCGCTGACCTTGAACCCGACCCGGTCGAACTCGTAGCCCTCGATGACGGCGGCGTTGCCGGCGTAGTAGCGGTCGGGGGCGGCCGGGTCCGGGGACCAGTAGTCGGCGGCCCGCATCCGCTCGTCGGGCAGGCGGCGGAACGCGCGCCGCCCGGCGAGGGCGTTCTCCCACAGCTGCCCGGGACCGGCGGCGTCCGGGAAGCGGCAGGCCAGGCCGACGACGGCGATCCTGCTCATGCCCGCACCATCTCGCGGGCCACGGGTGGCACTGTGCCGTCGACGGTCCCCGGGGCGGCGGGCGTCGTGCCCCTGCCGTCGCGGGCAGCGATGCGCACCGCGTGCAGCGACCAGAGGAAGCCGCCCCGGATCAGGCAGACGATGGCGGTGGCGAAGAAGAGGCCGTAGACGATGGACGCGCCGGTGAGGATGCCGTAGACCAGGGCCACCCCGCCGCCGAAGGCGAACTGGGACAGCGGCCGCGACGGGGTCGTTCCCGGGTCGGTGATCATGTAGTTGGTGAACAGGACGAACGCCACCCCGGTCATGGTGGCCAGCGCCGACGGGATGGAGGTGTCCAGCACGAGTCCCCGCACCACCGACTGGAGCACGAAGACGCCCAGCCAGCCGGCGATCAGCCACATCCGGCCGGTGAGCTTCGCGTTGAGCATGGTGCCGAAGACGACGATGACCGCGGGGACGATCCAGTCCGCGGGACCCTCCAGGTATTCGGTGAACTGGTACGGCGGGGAGATCGAGATCCACGGGAAGAGCAGCAGCACCACGGCGATGCCGAAGTTGGACGGGTTCATGAAGTGTCGCAGCCGGCCGTTGACCGGCACCCGCAGCAGCCACTTCCCGCTGATCGCCACGGCCACCGCGAAGATCATTACCGGCAGGCGGTCGTTGACGTACAGCAGCATGTTCACCGCGAGGGCGGTGATGTGCGCGGGGTAGAGGAACTCGACCAGGCCGCGCAGGCCGTTGCCGCGGAACCGGGGCGGGCGCTGCTCCGCCCGCGCGCCGATGATCTCCAGCCCGAGCTCGACGGTGTAGCCGGTGGCGATCGCGATCAGCGGCCACGCCCAGGCCTGCTCGAAGCCGAGCACGGTGTAGCCGGCGATGTTGAGGATGGTGATGGAGATGGCGAACCTGCGCAGCGCGGTGATCCGCGGGTCCTTCGCCGGCTTCTGCGTCATCGCGAGACCTCCCGAGCCTGCGAACCGAGGGTGAGGGTGTGTCGACCGGCGGTGAGCGCCAGCTCCTGCTCGTGCGGGACGCCGGAGCGGTCCCGCCAGGTGAGGTGGACCGACACCGGGCCGGTCACGTCGCCGAGACCGAGCGACACCTCGTTGCTGCGCCGGCCGGAGTGGCCGCTGCCGCCGTCGACCCGGTCGATGAGCACCCGGCCGTCCGGCGTGGTCACCCGGACCTGCGCGCCGACGACCGGCGACCCCGCCCCGGCGAGAGGGCCGGCGGCCGGCGCCTGCTCGTGCAGCAGCCGCAGGGTGAGGAAGGACCCGGTGTCCGGGCTGTCGTTGCGGTAGAAGACCGGCGCGTCCCACTGCCGGGCGACGGCGAAGTCGAGCCGGCCGTCGCCGTCGGCGTCGCCGGTCGCGATGCCCCGGCTGGGCACCCGGTCGGCCAGGCCCAGTTCATGGCTGAGGTCCTCGTAGCGGCCGTTGGCGCCGCGGACGTGGAAGGCCAGGTGCTGGCCGCCGGCGATGTCGTCGCCCTGCTCGACCCTGGGCCACCAGCGGGGGTTGGACAGCAGGTCGTCGTTGGCGGTGGCCGCCTCCTGCAACTGCGCCCAGCGGTTGACCTCGCCCTTGACGAAGCCGGCGGTCTGCACGATGGCCGGTTCGCCGCGGTTGGTGAAGTCGCCGAACTTGACGTCCCAGCTCCACCCGCTCCAGGCCAGGCCCAGTTCGGCGCTCCGGTCGTGCCACGGCGCCTCGCCGGCCCGCAGCGCGGCGCGCAGCGCGTCGGTGTCGGCGGCGGTGTTGACGAACGCGAAGTTGCTCTCCTGGATGCCGAACGAGGTGGTGATGTTGCCGACGTACAGGTCGAACATGCCGTCGCCGTCGATGTCACCGAAGTCCACGCCCATGCCCTTGAACGAGTCGTGGCCGAGCCGCTTGGACTTGGGGGTCAGGCCGGGCAGCCCGGGGCTCTCGACCAGCGCGAAGTCGATCCGCCCCCGCTCCGACCGGTTGTGCAGCAGCCGGTCCGGCCCGAAGTCGTTGGCCACGTACAGCTCGGGCAACTGGTCGCCGTCGAGGTCGTTCGCGGCGACGGCCAGGGTCCAGCCCCGGGAGACCTTGGTGTCGAAGACGTCCGGGACCTCGGCGAAGGAGACGCTCGGCGTGACGCCGGCCGTGCCGCCGGTCCACCGGAACACGTGGTCCTCGCCGCCGTTGAGGCCGTTGGACATGGACCGGTTCATCGCCACCCCGCCGTGCACGGTGTCGTCGAGGACGGCGCTGTCGGGGAAGTAGTTGCCGATGTAGACGTCCAGGTGCCCGTCCCCGTCGAAGTCGGCCAGCGTGGCGGCGTTGGTGTTCCACTTCGGCCCGTCGTACCGGCTCCCGCCGGTCACCGCGCCCGGCACCAGCTCGACCGGGTGGTAGGCGTCCCGGGACAGTCCGGTCGCGTCCGCCCGGGCCAGGAAGACCACCGGGGTCCGGCCCCACCAGTACACGAGCAGGTCGGTGCGGCCGTCGGCGTTGAGGTCGCCGGGCAGGCAGCCCATCGGGGCGATGTACGGGTTCGTCGGCAGGGGCGCGGGGTCCAGCACGAACGGCTGATAACGCTCGGCGCCGGCGGTCGGGGCCGGGGTCACCACGACGCGGTCGATGCGCGGGTCGGTGACGCACATGTCGTTGGCCAGCCCGTCGCCGTCCAGGTCGTTCATCGCGACGCCGGCGCCGACGGAGGAGATCCACGCCGCCAGATGCTGGTACGCGCCGTTGACCCGGCGGATCGACTGCTGCGGCAGCCCGCCCGGCATCGGCAGCGACATCGGCGTGAACCGGTACGGCTGTGCCATGGCGCGCCGCTCGTCGGCGTTCGCCTCCGGCTGCCGGACCAGCACGTACATGCCGGTGAGCAGCACCAGCGCGGCCAGCCCGGCGATCTGCCGGCGGAACATAGTGATGATTGCCGACAAGGGTCAGCACCTCCCCAGCGTCACGAACTGCTTGGCGATCCGCTGCCGCCACACCAGGTAGGCCGGCTCCGGCCCGTCCCGGTCGAGGTCGGCCAGCGCGGCCTGGGTGACCGCCGCCGCCTCGGCCGGTGGCGCGCCGCAGAAGACGTCGGTGGCGACCGCGGTGTGCGCGGTGGTCAGTCCGGCGCGCTCCCGGGCCTCCGCCGCGAAGGCGCTGCCCTGCGCCATCGCCGGGGCGTACGCGCCGCTGCGCTCGCGCAGCCGCCACAGGTCCTCGGGCGGTGCCCCGCCGGCGTACGTGGCGGCCAGTGCCACCCCGCTGTACAGGTCCTCGTGCCGGTCCGGCGGGAACCCGTCGACCGTGTCGGCGATCCGATCGGTATCGCCGCCCTCGACGAACCACAGCGCGCGGCCGATGCCCTGGTCCACGACGCGCCCGGTCCACCGCCCGATCGGGTCGCCGGGCCAGGGCAGCACCTCGTCGCGCCGGTGCGACCGCACGTACCGCCGGGTGTGGAAGTACGCCTGGTGGAATCCGTAGCCGTCCAGGGCGAGCCAGCCCAGCAGCCGGTCGGCGGGTTGGATGGCGTGCCGACGCCAGCGGGGCAGGCGGGCCATCGCCCAGCCCACCCCGACATGGACCATGTAGACGTGCCGGGCGGCCGGCCCGGCCAGGAACCGGGCGACGCGGCGGCCACCGGTCAGCCCGTCCAGGACGGCGAGGCCCATCGCCGCGCCCTCGTACGCGAACCCGCGCAGCTCCGGCTCGACGGTCTCCAGCGCCACGGCCGCCTCGTCCGGGCCGCGGGCGCCGACGGCGTGCCCGTAGCCGGTGAGGAAGTGGGCGCCGACCGACTCGAGCCGCTCACGGGTCGGCTCGTCCCGGGCACGGAAGCCTCGGGTCGCGAAGGTGGTCTGGGCCATCCCCGGCGTCAGGACGTATTGACGAATGGTTCGCCAATTGGCGGGCATGCCGCACTCCTCCCGCAGGTGGGACGCGGTGAAATCAGACGACAGTTGACGAAATGGTTCGTCGAAATCCAGCTCCGACGGGAGCCCCGGATCGCCGTACCGCTACGGACCCATGTTTCACGGCGTTCATCGGATCCACTTCTCCCAACTTGCTCGGCTGACCCGCCAATGGCGCCCCCCGCCGGTTGCCGAGGCGTTCAAGAAATCGTCAAGGAGGACTACGCAGACTCCTCTGCGGTGCCCGATCCACTGCCACAGGGAGCTGATGTGAAATCGACGTCTGGCGTTGCCCGGAGCACGATGGAGCAGTCCCGGGAGGCGGCTGCGGCGCGGGCCATCGACTACATGCGCCGGCATCTGTCGGAGCCGCTGCAGCTGGCCGACCTGGCCCGGGTGGTTCCCTTCAGCCCGTTCCACTTCCACCGGCTGTTCCGTGACGTGACCACGATGACCCCGGCCCGCTTCCTCGCCGCGCTGCGGATGGCGGAGGCCCGCCGGATGCTGCTGCACTCCGGCCTGACGGTGACCGCGATCAGCGGCCACGTCGGCTACACGAGCGCGGGGACCTTCACCACCCAGTTCTCCCGGCTGGTCGGCACGTCGCCGGGGCACTTCCGGCAGATGTCGCGGCTGCTGGCCGGCCGGCCCTGCCACGTCCTGGCGGGCTGGCTGCGCAACGCCGTCACTGAGGTCACCCGGCCCCGGATGGTGCTGCACGTGCCCGACAGCGAGCCCGGCGACCTGGTGCTGGTCGGCCTGCGGGCTGACGGGGAGGCCGCGGACGCGCCGACCGCGTGGGCGGTGGCGCCCGACGGCGCGCAGGTCCCGGTGGTGGCGCGCCCGGGCACGTACCAGGCCCGGGTCGTGCTGGTCCGGGGCGACAGCACGCTGACCCGGGCACTCGTGGACGAGGAGCCCACCAGCCATCTGGTCGGCACCGCCGAGCTGGTGCTGCCCCAGGACGGCTGCGCGGCCGCCCCGGTCGCCACCGCGCCGCCGCGGCCGACCGACCCGCCGGCGCTGGCCATCGGCCCGGTGTGCCGGCTCGTCGAGACGTTCACGCGGCTGTCCGGCCCGGTGGGCCGCTCGGGCCCGGCCTGGTCGGCCGGCCGCACCGCGCTGGCCGCGGCGGCCATCGCGTGACCCGCCGGCACGGGCACGCGCGCGTGTCGGCGACAGGACCACGAGGTCGTGACCAGGAAGGCGGTGCCGGGCCATCATGCCGTTCCTTCCCGACCCGGGCGGACCGTCTCCGCTGAGGGTGGTCATCGCCGGTGCCGGCTACGTCGGCACCTGTCTCGCCGTCACCCTCGCCGGCCGCGGCGCCGAGGTGGTCGCCGTCGACAGCGACCCGGGCACCGTCGCGGACCTGCGGGCCGGCCGCTGCCGGCTGCCCGAACCCGGCCTGGCCGGCGCCGTCCGGGACCTCGCCGACACCGGACGGCTGACGGCCAGCACGTCGTACGACCCGGTCGCCGCGGCGGACGTGGTGATCGTGACGGTCGGCACCCCGACCGACGCCGGCCACGAGATGGTCACCGACCAGCTCGTCGCGGCGTGCGAGCAGATCGCCCCACGGCTGCGCGCCGGGCAACTGGTGATCCTCAAGTCGACGGTCTCCCCCGGCACCACCCGGACCCTCGTCGCACCCCTGCTGGAGAGCGGCGGGCTGGTGCACGAGCGCGACTTCGGGCTGGCCTTCTGCCCGGAGCGACTCGCCGAGGGGGTGGCGCTGGCGCAGGTGCGGACGCTGCCGGTGGTGGTGGGCGGGTGCGGCCCGCGCAGCGCCACCGCGGCCGAGCGGTTCTGGCGGTCCGCGCTCGGCGTCGACGTCCGGCAGGTGCCCTCGGCCGAGGCGGCCGAGGTGGTCAAGCTCGCGACCAACTGGTGGATCGACGCGAACGTGGCGATCGCCAACGAGCTCGCCCGGTACTGCGCGGTGCTGGGGGTGGACGTCCTCGACGTCATCGGCGCGGCGAACACCCTGCCCAAGGGCAGCAGCATGGTGAACCTGCTGCTGCCGGGGGTGGGTGTCGGCGGCTCCTGCCTGACGAAGGACCCGTGGATGGCGTGGCGGGACGGCCGGGACCGCGGCGTGCCCCTGCGCACCGTCGAGACCGCGCGCGCGGTCAACGACGACATGCCCCGGCACACCGCCGCCGTCATCGCCGACGAGCTGGTCAAGCTGGGGCGGGACCGGTCCGAGACGACGATCGCCGTGCTCGGTGCGGCGTTCAAGAACGACACCGGGGACGTCCGCAACACTCCGGTGCGCGGGGTCGTGGCGGCGCTGCGCGACAGCGGCTTCCGGGTCCGGATCTTCGACCCGCTGGCCGACCCCGCCGAGATCGTCGCCCGGTTCGGCACCGCACCGGCGGCGAGCCTGGACGAGGCGGTGAGCGGGGCGGGCTGCCTGGCCTTCCTCGCCGGGCACCGCCAGTTCCACGAGCTCGACTTCGGCGCCCTGGTCGAGCGGGTGGACGAGCCCTGCCTGGTCTTCGACGGCCGCATGCACCTCTCGCCGGCGCGCATCCGCGAGCTGCACCGGCTCGGCTTCGCCTACCGCGGCATTGGAAGGTGAGAGACAGTGCCCAGATCCCTGGTCACCGGCGGCTTCGGCTTCGTCGGCAGTCACGTCGTCGAACGGCTGCTCCGCCGGGGTGACGAGGTCGTTGTCTTCGACCTCGCCGACCCGCCGCCCGACCTGGAGCACCCGCCGGGCGCGATCCGGCACGTCCGCGGCGACGTCCGGGACGCCGACGGGCTGGCGGCTGCCGCCACCGGGGTGGACGAGGTCTACCACCTCGCGGCGGTCGTCGGCGTCGACCGGTACCTCAGCCGGCCGCTGGACGTGGTCGAGATCAACGTGGACGGCACCCGGAACGCGTTGCGCGCCGCGCTGCGCGCTGGCGCCCGGGTCGTGGTGTCCAGCACGAGCGAGGTGTACGGGCGCAATCCGCGGGTGCCGTGGCGGGAGGACGACGACCGGGTGCTCGGCAGCACGGCGACGGACCGGTGGTCGTACTCGACGAGCAAGGCGGCGGCCGAGCACCTGGCGTTCGCGTTCCACCGGCAGGAGGGCCTGCCGGTGACGGTCCTGCGGTACTTCAACGTCTACGGCCCGCGCCAGCGCCCGGCCTACGTCCTGAGCCGCACCGTCGCCCGCCTGCTGCGGGGCGTTCCGCCCGTGGTGTACGACGACGGCCGCCAGACGCGGTGCTTCACCTGGATCGACGAGGCGGCCGAGGCGACCCTGCTGGCCGCCGCCCACCCGCGCGCCGTCGGCGAGTGTTTCAACATCGGCAGCAGCGTGGAGACCACCGTCGCCGAGGCGATCCGGCTGGCCGGCACGGTGGCCGGGGTGCCGGTGGCGGCCCAGACCGCGGACACCGGAGCCGGGCTCGGCGCCCGCTACCAGGACATCCCCCGCCGCGTGCCGGACTGCGGCAAGGCCGCCGCGCTGCTGGACTGGCGGGCCCGCGTGCCGTTGGTGACCGGCCTGCGCCGGACCGTCGAGTGGGCCCGCCGCAACCCGTGGTGGACCGCGCAGGCCGACGACGGACTGGTCGTCAGGTAGGTCGGGCCGGTGCGTCGGCCTTCACCGCCGGCGGGGTGGCGGGCGGGTCGGTCCGGCCAGGCACGGAAATCAACCGGGACACATTCCGACGAATCCGTGAACGGTTCACGAGATCGCCGACGACCGTCCGGTTTTAGCATTTCGACAAACTGACGAATAGATCATTGTGAACAGGGGACTGCCACGGCCGTGATGCCGCAGCCAGCGTCCTGTCGGCTATCTGAAGGGCTCGGAAAGATCGGCCGTCGGGCCGCTCGACCCGGGGCGGTCAGCCCTTTGACGGGGTGGCGGAGCCGCCGGTGCGCGTCGCCACGAAAAGGCCCCGGCCGGTCAACCAGCCCTCGACGTACGCGGACTCGCAGCCGGCCGCCGCGAACGCCGAGTCGTACTCCTCGCGGGTGAACATGGTGAGCAGGCCGACCTGGCTGAACTCCCGGATCCCGGCGGCGTCGCCGACGAGCCAGCGCTCCTCCATCCGCGTCACCCGCCCCTGCCGGGTGGACCGCGACACCCGCGCCACCGTGCGGCCCTCCTCGCGCACCAGGTCGCCGCCGACGTACCCGTCGATGAACCGCTCCGGGAACCACCACGGCTCGAGCACCAGCACGCCGCCCGGCGCCAGGTGGGCCGACATCGCGGCCACGGCGGCCCGCATCTCGGCCACCGTGCCGAGGAAGTTGACCGCGGTGAACAGGCAGGTCACCACGTCGAACGTGACGCCGAGGTCGAACGCCCGCATGTCCCCGGCGTGTAGGCGCACCCCGGGCAGCCGGTGCCGGGCGAGCGCCAGCATCGCCGGAGCCAGTTCGAGTCCCTCCACGTGGGGAAAACGGGCGGCGAAGGTCTCGAGGTGCGCGCCCGTGCCGCAGCCGACGTCGAGCAGCCGGACGGCGTCGGGGCGGGCGGCCAGGATCCGGTCGGCCACGTCCGTCGCCTCGTCGTGCCAGCTCTTGCCGCGGCCGCGGTAAGCGGCCTCGTACACCTCGGCGTGCTCCGGTCCGAACATCTCTCCCCCTCGCGGCGCGGCCGCCCGGTCCGTCAGCCGCCCCGGCGGTACCGACGGCCCGACCGGCCGAACCTGCGGCTTCTATAACCCCGGTCTGATATTGTCGTACCCGTGCACGCGTTCGACATCCTGGGCGATCCCGTCCGCCGGCGCATCATCGAGCTGCTGGCGGACGGCGAACTGTCGGCCGGCGAGGTCGGTGCGGTCGTGCAGCGCGAGTTCGGCATCTCCCAGCCCGGCGTCTCCCAGCACCTGCGGGTGTTGCGCGAGAACGGCTTCGCCACCGTCCGCCCCCAGGGCACCCGGCGGCTCTACGCGGTCGACCCCGCCCCTCTGCAGGAGCTCGACCGGTGGCTGGAGCGCTACCGACGCTTCTGGAACCAGCGCCTCGACGCCCTGGGCACGGAGATCGCGCGCGGTCGCGCCCGCCAGGGCGAGGGCCGCACCGGCGGGTCCGAGGGGCGCCGGCCGCGCCCCCGGGCGTCCGCCGACGGCCAGGACTAGGTGGTACGGGCAGTCGCCGACGGCCACGCCCAGGCGTCACGGGCAACCACGGACAGCCGCGACCAGGCGTCACGGGCAGTCGGCCCCGCCCGGTGGACGGGCGCCGGCGGGGCCGACACGGGCCGGCCCCGGCGGCGTACCGCCGGTCAGCCCGCGCTGCGGGAGGCGAAGTCCGGCAGCAGTCGGACGACCTCGTCGGGGCCCGGCATGGCGGCGATCTCGGCCGCCACGGCCCGCGCCCCGGTCTGGTAGCTCTCGTCGGTCAGCAGGCGCTTCGCGGCGCCCGCCACCGAGTCGGGGCTGATGTTGTCGGGCAGCAGATGGTCGCCGGCGCCGGCCTGCGCCACCGCCTGCGCGTTGGCGAAGGAGTCCCCCGCCCACGGGAAGGACAGCTGCGGTACGCCGGCGCCCAGGGCGCCGAGGGTCGTGCCGCTGCCGCCATGGTGCACCACCAGGTCGACGTGGGGCAGCAGGGCCGCCTGCGGGACCCACGACTCCAGCCGCACGTTGGCCGGCACGTCGCCCAGCCCGCTGACGTCGAGGGACGGGCCGCTGGCGACCAGGACGTCGGCGTCGAGGCCGGCGAGCCCATCGATCGCCGCCCGCAGCACCTCGACGGTGCCGCCGCTGGATGTGCCCAACGTCAGGTAGACCAGCGGGCGGGCGGTGCCGCGCGAGGATACCCAGGCCGGGAGGTCGCCCTGCTCGGCGAAGGGCACCGGGCGCAGCTCGTGGCGCCGCGGGCGGGCCCGGAACTCCGGCTCCTGCAGCGACGGCGGGAAGATGTCGATGAAGGGGTTGCCGAAGCCGTCGATGCGCCCAGGCGGCAGGTCGAGTCCGAGCCGCTGGGCCAGCCCCCGCACTTCCTCCTCGATGGACCGGGTCAGGTCGTCCGGCGTGTCCCGGCCGACCCCGTGGCAGATGGTCGGGATGCCGGCCTTGAGTGCGGCCAGCCCGGCGCCGTAGTTGCTGATCTCCTGCACCACGAGGTCGGGCCGCAGCCGCTCGATCACCGGCTGGAGCTCGTCGAGGACGCGCTGCGGGATGACCCGCCCGAACACGATCTGTGGCAGCTCGCTGAGCTGCTCGGGGGTCAGCCCCTCGGGGCTGTCGGTGTCGAAGCGGATCCGCAGCGCCGCCAGGAACCCGTCGAAGACCGGCATCCCGGTCGCGACCGGCTCGAAGCCCAGCTTCCGCAGGGTGCCCGCGAAGCCCTCGCCGGTGGCGAAGGTGACCTCGTGGCCCGCCGCACGGGCGGCCGTGGCCAGCGGCAGCAGGGGGTAGGTGTGGCCATGGGTTCCGAGACTGGCGAACAGCACACGCACGGTGATCACTTGCCTTTCCAGGAGTTGGCAGGGCGACCCGTCTACTTGATTCATATCTAGCACGCCGGCAAGTCGGTCTACAGTGGCTCATCTTGCGCAAGTCCCATGCGCGGGCAACGACCTGAGGATCACGGCCGGCGCGACCGTGTTGTGCCGACCCTACCCCTCCACTACGCTTGAAACTATCAAGTGATCTACGCAATGGAGGCTGCGGATGGACAGCGGCGACGGTCAGGACCTGCGTGCGTTCGTGCACGACTCACCGGAGGAGACGGAGACCACCCAGCGCCTGACGAAGCTCTTGACCAACTCCCCCATCCCGACGGAGGAACTGGTCAACAACCTCCCCCTGTTCCTGCGCCGCCACCAGATGACCGACCTGCTCTCCATGGACGCGCTCTACCGTGAGGTCCTCGACGTCCCGGGCGTGATCATGGAGTTCGGCGTCCGGTTCGGCCGTCACCTCGCCACCTTCGCCGCCCTGCGCGGTGTCTACGAGCCCTACAACCCGCTGCGGCGCATCGTCGGCTTCGACACCTTCACCGGCTTCCCCGACGTCAACGACGTCGACCGCGTCGGCCCGACGGCGTACGAGGGCCGCTTCGCCGTGCCCGGGGGCTATCCGGCGTACCTGAAAGAGGTGCTGGACGCGCACGAGTGCAGCGACTTCTTCGGCCACGTGACGCGGCGCAGCGTGCTCGTCGAGGGGGACGTCCGGGAGACGGTGCCGCGCTACCTCGCGGAGAACCCGCAGACCGTCATCGCGCTGGCGTACTTCGACCTCGACCTCTACGAGCCGACGAAGGCCGTGCTGGAGGCGATCCGCCCCTACCTCACCAAGGGCAGCATCATCGCCTTCGACGAGCTCGACAATCCGAAGTGGCCCGGCGAGAACATCGCGATGCGGGAGGTGCTCGGGCTGGACCATGCCCCGCTGCGCCTGCTGCCGGGCCGCCCGGCGCCGGCGTACCTGCGGTGGGGCGACTGACCGGCGAAGCCTGCCGCGGGGCCCGGGACGGCGACACCCGGCGGGAACCGCGGCGGTCGCGCGCGATTGACCGGACTACGTATAAACTATAACTTACGTTCGTGCCGACTTATGGAGGAGGATGGGCGGACCCCGTCTGACCCGCCCATCCGCCGCGCAGCGACAGTGAGGACGAGACATGACTCAGGAGAAGACCGCACCGGCCGCGAAGAGCACGACCACCAAGAGCACCGCCGCGAGGAAGCCGAAGCCCCCGAACTACGACCCGTTCGTCCGGCACAGCGTCACTGTCAAGGCCGACCGCAAGACCGCCTTCACGGTGTTCCTCGAAGGCTTCCCCGAGTGGTGGCCGAACAACTTCCGCACCACGAAGGTCGGGGCCCCGCTGGGCGTCGACAAGAAGGGCGGTCGCTGGTACGAGATCGACGAGCAGGGTGAGGAGCACACCTTCGGCCTGATCCGGAAGGTGGACTCCCCGGACACGCTGGTCATCGGCTGGCGGCTCAACGGCTTCGGCCGGATCGACCCGGACAACGCGAGCGAGTTCACCGTGACCTTCGTGGCCGACGGCCAGAAGAAGACCCGGGTGGACGTCGAGCACACCCACTTCGACCGGATGGGCACCAAGCACGCCAAGCGGGTCCGCAACGGCATGGACAAGGGCTGGCCGACGATCCTCCAGTCGTTCCAGAACAAGATCGACGAGGAAGGGGCGAAGAAGTGAACGGCCCGGTGGCATCAGGTCAGGCGACGGAGCGGGCCCTCGGCCGACGCACCATCCCGGCCGGCGAGGCCCGCAGCATCATCATCCGGCAGCGGTACGACGCGCCCGTCGACGAGGTCTGGAGCGCCTGCACCGACCCGAACCGCATCAACCGCTGGTTCATCGAGCCCAAGGGCGACCTCCGCGAGGGCGGCAACTTCGCCCTGCAGGGCAACGCCAGCGGCGACATCCTGCGCTGTGAGCCGCCGCGGCGGCTCACCATCAGCTGGGTGTACGAGGGCAAGCCGGACAGCGAGGTGGAGCTGCGACTCAGCGAGGAGGGCGACGGCACCCTGCTGGAGCTCGAGCACGCGACGACCTCGGAGCAGATGCTCGTGGAGGTCGGCATCGGCTGGGAGATGGCCCTCGACTTCCTCGGCATGTTCGTCCGGGGCGACCTGCCGGGCGGCCCGGTCCCGGAGGACGCGGCCGAGGAGTTCGAGCCGAGCCCCGAGATGATGCGGATCTCGCAGGAGCGCGGCGAGGCCTGGGCCGCGCTGGTCCAATCCGGTTCGTAGCCGGGCGACGGCTGCTCGACCGACCACGACGCGGCCCCGGACGGACTCACGTCCGTCCGGGGCCGGGGGGGGGGGGGGGGGGGGGGGGGGGGGGGGGGGGGGGGGGGGGGGGAAAGAAAAAAAAAAAAGAAGGGGAGGGGAGAAAGAAGAGGGGGAGA
>NZ_JBVJGT010000068.1:0-31338 GCF_055587185.1 Micromonospora sp. NPDC048040
GCGGCTGGGGGGAGAAGTTCTTCTGGTGGAGGGTTTTTTTTGTTTTTTTTTTGGGAGAGGGGGTGGGGATCGGGGTGGGAAACCGCCCTTTGTTCCCCCCCCCCCCCCCCCCCCCCACCACGTGTTTCTGCGAGCAAGAAACCGTACATATGCAATTAGATCCCGACTCCCTGGCCGGCACGTCGTGAGCCGCGTGCCTAACGGCATGACCCGTGGAAAGCCTGGTGTGGTGAAATTGTGCGCCGTTTCACTCGGCGCTGGATTGTCTGGCCTTCGGGCCTGCTGAGGCAATTCACCAACGGCCGCTTCGGGTACGTCCTGGCGTCGGAGCCGACCTGTGGTGCGCTGGAGGAGGTCGATCTGTTCGCTCCGGCCGACGCCAAGGAGATCGGCACGGTCGAGCAGCAGCGTGAATCGGCTCTCCGGTTCTACGGACTGCGCCATCAGCGCAGCTGAAGAAGGTAGCGCGCCGGGCCATCCACGGGCCGGTAACCGTGGCGCGCAGCGGTCATGAGCGGCGGCAAACCCCTGGCCGAGCACCAGCTCGTCGCCCGACACGTGGCGCAGCTGCTGGCCGCGGAGCAGACCGCGACGAGGACGTGCGCGCACGCCAGCCACTGCTGGGACAGCCGGCCGCCTGAGATGGTGTCGGCGACGGTGCTGGCGAAGTACCTGAGCTCCCGGCACGCCGCGGCGAGCGCCGCGACCGCAGTCCAGGTGCTCGCCTCCGCGGGCGCGCGGGACAGCCACCCCCGTCGCACGGGCGTACCGCGGCGCCAAGCTGATGGAGATCATCGAGGGCAGCAACTGAGGTCGAGCCAGGGGCAGGACACACGCCTCCACCAGGTCGTCGGTGTGGATGAGTTCGTGCACCTCGCGGATGGCGATGGTGTCCGGATCGTCGGCGGTCGGATCGATGACCCGACCGAAGAGCAACGTGTTGTCGATCGGGTGCCCGACCAGGCCCACCTCAGGCGTCGGGCACGTCGAGCTGGCTCAGCCGGGCGGCGGGGTGGGAGGTCACCTGTTCCAGTAGGCGTTCCAGGCCGCCCGCGAGGCGTTCGACGGTTTCCCGGTGGAACAGGTCGACGCGGTACTCCACGGAGCCGAGCACCCCCTGCGGCCGGCCGTCCGCGTCGCGCCGTTCCGCGAACCGGTACGACAGATCGAACGCCGCGGTGTGGTTGCCGACCGGTTCCGCCTCCACGCCGAGCCCGGCTAGGGCGACGCCGGATGAGATCGCGGGTTGGGTCCCCGTCCTGACCTGGGCCAGCGGGTGCCGGCCGGCCGGGTGCACCGGGTCGAGCTGCTCGACCAGCCGTTCGAAGGGCAGATCCTGGTGCTGGTACGCGGCCAGGTCCGTGGTCCGTACCCGGACCAGCAGTTCCGCGAAGGTCGGGTCCCCGGCGGTGTCGACCCGAGTGACCAGCGTGTTGGCGAAGCGTCCGACGAGCCGTTCCAGGGCGGCCTCGGCCCGACCGGACCCCGTGACCGCGAACGGCAGATCGGTGCCCGCCCCGAACCGGGTCAGCAGTGCGGCCACCGCCGCCTTGAGCACCATGCTGACGGTCGTGCCGCTGGCCCCGGCCAGTCCGGCGAGCCGGACATGCAGGTCGGCGTCGATGTCGACCGGGACCAGGCCGACGTGTGACCGCGAGTCGGCCGGCCGGGCCCGGTCGAACGGCAGCACGAGTGCGTGCGGTATGCCGTCCAGGTATCCCTTCCAGAAGGTCAACTGCCGCGCCGTGACGCTGTCCGGGTCGTCGACGTCGCCCAGCAGATCCCGCTGCCACAGGACGTGGTCGGCGTACTCCACGGGCAACGGCTGCCAGCGCGGCGCAAGGCCGGCGAGCCGGGCACCGTACGCCTCGGTCAGGTCGCGCAGCAGTGGATGCCATGACCACTCGTCGGCGGCGATGTGGTGCAGGACGAGCACGAGCGCCGAGCGGTCCTCGTCCACGAGGAACAGCCTGGCCCGTATGGCGGGCTCCCGCTGGAGGTCGAAGGGCTCCAGGGCGACGGCCGTGACGGAGTCGGCCAGCTTCTCCGCGCTCACGTGTTCGACGACCAGGGGCGGCTGGACCGAGGTGGCGTCGACGATCCGCGCGACAGGTGCCCCCTGGTGCTGCGGGAACAGGGTGCGGAGCACGGCGTGCCGGCGTACGACATCGGTGAGCGCGGCGTCGAGCGCCGCCACGTCGACCCGACCGCTCAGGTGGAGAAGGTACGCCCCTTGGTCGGCTGGGGAGGTGCCGGGCGCCTGATGCCGGAACCAGAGATGTCGCTGCGCGTGCGACAGGGGCACCACGTCACCGTCGGTACGTCGGGTCAGTGGCGGACGACCGGTCGCGGCGGTGATCTTCGCGGTGACCGCGGCGACGGTGGGCGACTCGAACAGCTCCTGGATGCTCACCTCCAGCCCGAGGACCGCTCTGATCCGCGTGACCAGGCGGACAGCGGTGAGCGAGTGTCCCCCCAGTACGAAGAAGTTGTCGTCCGGGTCCACCACGGGATGGCCGAGCGCCTGGGCGAAGAGCTGGCAGAGCAGTTCCTCCACCAGCGACCGTGGCGCGCGACCGGTGGTGGCGGCGAGGGTCGGCTCCGGCAGGGCCGACCGGTCGAGCTTTCCGTTGACGGTGTGGGGCAGCGCGTCCAGCAGCACGAATGCCGCCGGCACCATGTAGCCGGGCAGGACCAGCGAGAGATCGTCGCGGAGCCGGCGCTGGTCCGGCGCGGTCCCGTCGTGGGGCACGACGTATCCGACAAGGCCCTCGTCCCCGGTCGGCAGGGTACGGACGGCCACCGCGCCGGCGCGTACCGCCGGTTGTCGGACCAGCGCCGCCTCGACCTCGCCGAGCTCGATCCGGAACCCGCGGATCTTGACCTGGTCGTCGGCCCGGCCCAGGTACTCGATGTCGCCGTCCGGTCGGAGCCGTGCGAGGTCACCTGAACGGTAGCCGCGGATTGTCCGCCCGTCGGCGTCGGTCAGCTCGACGAACCGTTGCCGGGTCAGCTCGGGCTGCGCGTGGTATCCGAGCCCGACACCCGGACCGATGACGACGATCTCGCCCGCGTCGCCTGGTGGCACCGGCCGGAGCTGGTCGTCGGCCAGCAGGAACGAGGAGTTCGGCAGCGGTACCCCGATGAGGCTCGCCCCCTGGAGCAGGTCGGCCTCGCGGACCCGGCGGTAGGAGGCGTGGACGGTCGTCTCGGTGATGCCGTACATGTTGATCAGCTCGACCGCCTCGTCGCCGTACTTGGCGACCCACGGCGCAAGGCTGGCGAAGCGCAGCGCCTCGCCGCCGAACACGACCCGACGCACCGACAACCTGTCGTCGTGCCGTTGCTCCTCGGCGATCAACTGGTTGAAGGCGGTCGGCGTCTGGCTGAGCACCGTCACTCCCCGGTCCCGCAGCAGCCGTCGGAACAAGGCCGGATCCTGGACGGCGGGCTCCGGTACGACGACCACGGAACCGCCGTAGAGCAGCGCCCCCCACATCTCCCAGACAGCGACGTCGAACGCGAAGGAGTGGAACATCGACCACACGTCGTGAGCGTCGAACGCGAAGAGGGAGTCCGTCGAGTCGAACAGGTGCAGGACGTTGCCGTGGGATATCCGTACGCCCTTGGGCTGGCCGGTCGTGCCCGAAGTGAAGATCATGTACGCGCAGGCGGAGGAGTCCACCGACGGCGGTGAGTAGCGCAGGTCCCCTGGCCGATCGTGGTCCAGCCGGATCACCGCGGTGTCCGGTGGCAGGTTGCCTGCCAGGTCGCTCGTCGTGATGACCAGGGCAGGTTCGGCCACGGCGAGGATGCGTTCCAGCCGGGCCCGGGGGTTCGCCGGATCGAGCGGAACGTACGAGCAGCCCGCCTTGATCACCGCGATCGCCGCCAGGACCAGGTCGGCGGTCCGGGGCAGGAAGATGCCGACGTGGGCGCCAGGGTCGACGGCCCGGTCCTGAAGCTGCGCGGCCACCGCCTCGGCGGCCTGGTCCAGCTCGGCGTAGGTGAGCACTCGCCCGTCCGCGATGACGGCTGTCCGGTCGGGATGACGACGCACGGAGTGGGTGAAGCCGGCCAGCAGGGTCTCGGCCCAGCCGCCGACACCACGGCGCGATTCGGTTGGGGTCATGCTCATCCTTCACTCGCGGTGACGCAAGCACGGCGCTGACGGTGAGCCCGGCCAGTTCGGGGGTGCCTGCTCGGTAGTGCCGATACGGCACGGTCCAGGCGCGCACCAGAGAACAGAGGCCCGGCGAATTCTCAGATCATGTCGTTGATGCATCGGCCTGTCTTCAACCGATGGTGGAGGACGTGCGTCCAGCCTCCACCATCGGTGGAGGTCCGGCACCGTGCGTGGCCGGCCGCCCCGACCGGCGACCGGCGACCGGCTCCCGCCTTCCACGCCGATTCCACGGTGTTTCCACAGCCGAGTGCTTCACTGGGCCGAGATCCATTGACGAAAGAGAGTGTGCCGCATGGCGCTGGAGCCAATAACGCGTGGGCTGTGGCGGTACCGCGGCGTTGCCGGCGAGCCCAGCCGCCCTGCCGCCCGTACCGTGGTGGTGGCGCCGTACGGCGGCGGCAGCGCCTACTCCGTACACGAGTTGCTGCGGCACGTGGCACCCACCGCCGACGAGACGCTCGTCCTCCAGTACTCGGGACGGGGACCACGTATCGGTGAGCCGCCCGCGGCCAGCCTGCACGATCTCGCCGACCAGTTGGCACAGGACATCGACCAGCACGCTGTCGGCAACCTGGTGCTCCTCGGGCACAGCCTGGGCGGGCTGCTCTGCTTCGAGCTGGCACACCGGCTCACCCGCTCCGGCCGCCACGTCGAACTCGTGGTGATCTCGTCGGCCCAGCCGACGGCGTTCAAGACACTGTGCGCCGACGAGATCCAATCACGCGGTGTCGAACAGTGGGTCGCCGTCCTCCGGGAGGAGAACGCCGTCACCGAGGAGATCCTCGACGACCCGGAGATGCGGCGCCTCGCGATCCAGGCGATCCGCTCCGACACGCTGCTGGCCGCGCGGCACGTCGCGTCGCCCCAGCCCCTGCCCTGCCCGATGTTGATCGTCGGAGGCGACGCCGACCCCGACATCACTCCCGAGCACCTGCGTGGCTGGGAGGACCTGACCCTCGGGCCGGCGACCACCATCCTGCTGCCCGGTGGCCACTTCTACTACCGCGACCGGGAAGCGGAGCTCGGCGAACTCATCCGCCAGCAGCTACCCATGCCGTGCGGGACCGGCTCGGCACCGATGTGCCCGACGCGGGGAGAACGAGGATGACCCAGTCGTCCGACCGCGCGGACGGTTGCCGCCGGAGGGGAGGCGAGTCGTGAAGCGCAACCGCTGGCTGCTGCGCGACCCGTCCGACGAGTCCGTCGGCCGCATCTTCTGCTTCCCGTACTCCGGCATGGGCGCGTCGATGTTCAACCGGTGGCCCCGCTGGATCGACGGGATCGAGGTCTGCCTCGTGCAACTACCCGGTCGGGAGAACCGTGTCCGTGAGCCCCATTACCGCAGCTACGCGCAGTTGGCGGACGTACTGTCCGAACAACTCCTACCGCTGCTCGACCGACCGTTCGCCTTCTTCGGTCACTGCGCCGGCGCGTTGCCGGCGTACGAGACGGCGCGCCGCCTGCCCGTCGACCGGCTGCCGCACCCGGCCAGCCTCGTGGTCTCTGCCCAGGTCGCGCCGCACCACTGTCCGCACGACCGGTTCCTGGCCCTCACCGACGAGGAACTCCTCGACGAACTGGCCGACCTCGCGGTGCGGCGCGGCGGGCAACCGGATCCCGCGATGCTGGCACTGAGCATGGCGGTGCTGCGTGAGGATCTGGAGGCCAACCGCCACTACCGACGCGACGAGCCGGCGCCGGTCCCGATGAACATCTCGGTGCTGCACTGGGCCGACGACCCCGAGGTGACCGAGGCCGAACTGCGGGGCTGGGAGCACTACAGCGACGACGTGCGGTTCGAGGTCCTCGCGGGGGGCCACTACGAGTTCCTGAACGCACCCGAGACACTGCTTGCCCTGCTGTCGGCGCAACTACAGGAGCGTGCCCCGCGATGATCGACGAGCTGTTCCGGCAGATCGCCCCACGGCACTCCGCCCGGACGGCGGTACGGGCCTGGGACGGCGAGTTGACCTACCACGAGCTGCACCGGCGCGCCGACCAGCTCGCCCACCGGTTGCAGCAGGCGGGCACGGCCCCGGGGGCGGTGGTCGGAGTGCACCTGCCACGTTCCGCCGCGGCCGTGGTCGGCCTGCTGGCGATCCTCCGGTCCGGCGCCGCGTACGTCGCGCTCGACGACCGCTACCCGTCGGAGCGCCGCGATGCCATCCTGCGGGACGCGGCCGTCGACCTGGTCCTCACCACACCCTCCGGACTGCCGGACCTGCCGACCGGCTGCCGGGCCCTGACGGTGCCGGACGCCCTGGACGACGGGCCGGCAGCCCCGTCCGTGGTCCGGGCCGGCCCGGACCACCTCGCCTACCTTGCCTACACCTCGGGCTCCACCGGCAGGCCCAAGGGGGTGTGCGTACCGCATCGGGCCGTCGTCCGCCTGGTGGTGGAGAACGGCTTCCTGCCGATCCGCGACGACGACGTGTTCGTCCAGTACGCGCCGCTGGCGTTCGACGCGTCCACGCTGGAGGTGTGGGGCCCGCTGCTCAACGGGGCCTGCCTCGTCATCCCGCCGCCGGGCGATCTCTCGCCGGAGGAAATCTGCGCCTACGTCGCCGCACAGCGCGTCACGGTGCTGTGGCTCACCGCCGGCCTGTTCCACCGGGCGGTCGAGGCCGGCCTCGACAACCTGCGTGGACTGCGGCACTTGCTGGCCGGCGGGGACGTCCTCTCCGTGCCGCACGTGAACCGCGCCGTGGCGGCGCTGCCCGACACCGTACTGATCAACGGGTACGGGCCGACGGAGAACACCACCTTCAGCACCTGCCACCGGATGACTTCCGTGGTCACCGGCAGCACCGTCCCGATCGGGCAGCCGATCCACGGCAGCACGGCGTACGTCCTGGACGATCGGCTCAGGCCGGTGGACGACGGTCAGGTCGGCGAACTCTACGTCGGCGGGACGGGCATCGCCCACGGATACCTCGGTGACCCCGCGCTCACCGCGACCCGCTTCGTCCCCGACCCCTTCGCCGCCACCCCCGGCTCGCGCATGTATCGCTCCGGCGACCTCGTCCGGCGGACCGGGGAGCAGCTCGAGTTCGTCGGCCGGCGGGACCGGCAGGTCAAGATCCGGGGCTTCCGGGTCGAGCCGGCGGAGGTGGAGGCCGTGGCGGTCGGGGCGCCGGGCGTGACCGACGTCGCGGTCGTGGTGCAGGACGACGCGCGCGGGAGCAGGCGCCTGGCGGCCTTCTTCACCGGGACCGCATCCGTGCTGGAGCTCCGCAGACGGCTGAGCGAGGTGCTGCCGTCGTACGCCGTCCCTGCTCGGGTGACCAGGCTGGACGCGCTGCCGCTGACCGCGAACGGCAAGGTCGACCGGACGGATCTGGCTGGCCGGGAGTCCCACAGCCGTCCCGAGGTCAGCGCCGATCACCGGAAACCGGCTACGGAGCTGGGGCTGAGCATCACGCAGTTGTGGGAGGACCTCATGGACCTCGACGGCATCGGTGCCGACGACGACTTTTTCGAACTCGGCGGCCACTCGCTCCTCGGGGTGCAGATCCTCGCGGAACTCCGGCAGGCGCACGGCGTCGAGGTGTCCCCGCTGTCGTTCTATCTGGACCCGACCCCGGCCGGACTGGCCCGAAGCGTGCAGGCCGCCCACCAGATGCAGGAGATCCGGTGAGGATCTCCAGCGGCGCCCAACCCCTGACGACGCCGGTGGCGGACGTCGACCTGTTCGCCCCCGACTTCTACGCCACGGGTGACCCGCACCCGGTGTGGGCCGAGATGCGGGCCCGGCACCCGCTGCACCGGCAGGAACTGCCGGACGGCCGGACCTTCCTGTCGGTCACCAGGTACCGGGACGCCTGCCGGGTGCTCAGCGACCACCGCGAGTTCACCTCGGAGCAGGGCAGCCTCCTGCAACAGTTGGGCCACGGCGACCAGGCGGCCGGACTGATGTTGGTGTCGACCGACCCGCCCCGGCACACCGAGCTGCGCACCCCGCTCAACCGCGTGCTGACCGCCAGGGCGGTGCGCGACCTCGAACCGGACGTCGTCCGGGCGGTCCGCCGGATCCTGCTGCCCGTGCTCGATCGTGCGGAATGGGATCTCGCCGAGTGCGTCGCCCAGCTGCCGATGGCGGTCGCCGGGATGCTCATGGGAGTTCCCGAACCAGACTGGGCCGAGCTGACGCGGTGGACCGCGATGGCCGCCGCGCCAGCGGACCCCGGGCTGTGTGTGCGTCATCCGGCCGCAACCCTGGCCATCGCCCACCACAGCCTGTTCGACTACTTCGCCAGGCAGTTGCGCGACGGCGGATGCCAGCGACGGGACGACCTGATCGGGCACCTGGCCAGCATGCTGGCCGGTGGTCGGCGGCTGACCACCGAAGAGGTCATCTACAACTGCTACAGCCTGCTGCTCGGCGCGAACGCCACCACCCCGCACGCCGTCACCGGCACCGTCCTCGCGCTGATCGAACACCCGGCGCAGGCCGTCGCTGCACCGGAGGCACTGACCGGCCTGGTGGAGGAGGGCCTGCGGTGGACCTCGCCGGCCAACAGCTTCCTGCGCCATGCCCGGCAGGACGTGGAACTCAGCGGCGGCCTGGTCCGTCAGGGCGAGGCGGTCGCGGTCTGGGTCGGGTCGGCCAACCGGGACGGGGAGGTCTTCACCGATCCCTACCGGTTCGAAATCACCCGCCCGGACAATCGGCACATCGCCTTCGGATTCGGCCCGCACTACTGCCTGGGCGCACCGCTGGCGCGGATGACGCTGGCCATCTTCTTCGCCGAGTTGTTCCGGGCGTTCGAACGGATCGAGCTCAACGGTCCGGTGGAGCACCTGGCATCGAACTTCATCGCCGGCATCACACACCTGCCCGTGCTGACCCGGCGGCGCACGGCATCCCCGAGGGAGTTCGCCGAATGAGCGACACGACGCAGGCCATGGTGGAGATCTGGCGGAGGCACCTCGATGACCAGCCGATCGGCCCGGATGACGACTTCTACGCCCTCGGCGGGGACTCGCTGATCGCCCTACGTGTCGTCGCGGACGCCAACGCGCGGGGCATTCCGGTCGAGCTGCGCGACCTGATGTTCTTTCCGACCGTCAGCGAGTTGGTGGCGGCGGTGGCCGGTCGTGACGGACGTGCCGACGGGGTGGGGGACTACCAGCCGTTCAGTCTCCTGGACCCCTACGACCGGGCGCTGATGCCGGCGGAGGTACGCGACGCCTGGCCCGCCTCGGTCCTTCAGGTGGGGCTCATCTACCTGAGCGAGGCGTCGGGCGACCCCCGTCTCTACCAGGACCTCATCGGTGTCGAGGTGACCGGGCCGTTCGACAAGGCGTTGTTCACGGCCGCGCTCGACGAGCTGTGCGGCCGACACCAGGCCCTGCGCTCCTCCTTCGACCTGGGCGGTTTCAGCGTCCCCGCGCAACTGCTGTGGTCCTCGGTGGACCCGCCGTTGACTGTCGAGTACGCCACCACAACCGAACCGGTCACCCGCTGGCGTGAGACACAGCTGTCCCAGGCCATCGACTGGGGCCGGCCGCCGGTCCTCCGTTGCCACGTGGTGGCACTCGAGGGCTGCTTCCACGTCACCCTCACACTCCACCACGCCCTCCTCGACGGCTGGAGCTACGCGCGACTCTGCTACGAGCTTCTCGCGCTGTACGACGCGAAGCTCACCGGCCGGCCGGCGGACCTGCCGCTGCCGCCGGCCTCCGGGCAACGGGAGTTCCTCCGGCTGGAACGGGAGTCCATCGACAACCGGGAGGCCGCCGACTTCTGGCACGCCGAGGCGGACGTGCCCGGGCTGCTGCTCGACCGTGGGCGTTTCGGCGGCGCGGCCGACCCCCGGGAGATGCTCACCTTCGAGGTCGGGGAGACCCTGCTGGAGGGCCTCAGAGCGGTGGCCGGCACCATCGGCGTCCCCCTGAAGAGTCTGGTTCTCGGCTGTCACGTCCGGGCCCTGAGCACGTGGACCGGTCGGGACCGGGACGTGGTGACCGGGTTGACGGTAAACGGGCGGCCGGAGATCGCTGGCGCGGACCTCCTCGTCGGACTGTTCCTCAACACTGTTCCCATCCGGGTGCCGGTGGTGCCCGAGGACCAGGTGGAACTGTGGCGCAGCGCCCTCGCCGCCGAGCAGCGGGGGATGCGTCACCGGCGGTACCCGCTGGCCATGATCGAGCAACGGCTGGGCCGGCCACCGTTCGACACGGCGTTCAACTTCACCCACTTCCACGTGTACGACCAACTGGAGCAGTTGACCGCGATCAGGCCCGGCGCGTGGTGGGCCTTCGACAAGACCAGCTTCCCGTTCATGGTCGACTTCATGATCAACTCGCGTGACCTGGGCACCGCCGTCGCGGTGGCCTACGATCCCGACCTGTTCGACAAGGCGCAGGTGACGACGTACCTGGAGTTGTACCGTGGTGCGCTGCACGCGGCGGCGGAGATGCCCGACTGATGGCCGGCCCGCTGGTTGTCGTGTACGACCGTGGCGCCGCGTCGGCCGCGGAGATCGCCGTCGGACTGGGGACGCTCGGCCCGGTGGCGTTCCTGGTCAACCCGAGCGGATACACCGACCGGACCGGGGAGGTGCTGCGCCGGCTGGGTGACGTCGTACCGTTGACCGGCGACCGCGAGGCGGATCTGGCGGCGGTGCGTCGGCTCACCCCGGCGGCGGTCCTGACCTTCTCCGAGCCGATGCTGCCGGTCACCGCGTGGCTGGCCGACGCGCTCGGCCTGCCGTTTCACCCGATCGCCACGACCGGGCTGCTGACCAGCAAGGTGCGGCAACGTGAGCGCCTGCGTGTGCGCGGCGTCGACGACGTACGTAGCCGCCCGATCTCCTCGATCGACGAGTGGGCCGCCGCCCGGGACCACGTCGGCCTGCCCGCCGTGGTCAAGCCCGTCTACGGCCAGGGCAGCCGGAACACGTACGTGATCACTGACGACGCGGTGGCGCACCGGGTGCTCGCCCCACTCCTGCCGGCGGGCCGCGCGTCCACAGTGGTGGTCGAAGAGCTGCTCGTGGGCCGGTCGGGCGGACCGTACGGCGACTACGTGTCGGTGGAGAGCTACCACGGGCCGCAGGGGCTGCGGCATCTCGCCGTCACCGGGAAACTCCCGCTGGTGCCGCCCTTCCGGGAGACAGGGCAGTTCTGGCCGGCGGCGGTGACCGACGTCGAGCGGAAGGAGATCCTCGATCTCGCCACGCGTGCCCTCACCGCGTTCGACCTGGGCCCCGGTCTGACCCACACCGAGATCAAGTTGACCGAGCGCGGGCCACGGATCATCGAGGTGAACGGTCGCCTGGGCGGCCACATCGGCGCACTGGCCCGGCACTGCGCCGGCTTCGACGTGGTCCGTCTCGCCGGGCAGCTGGCACTCGGCCAACCGGTGACCGTGCCCCCGATCGACCAGCCGGACAGGGTCCACTTCCAATACCACACGTTGGCCCCGGTCGAGCCCTGCGAACTCATCTCGATCAGCGGCGCGGCCGACGTCCGCCAGGTCGACGGCATCGACGGCTTCCGGGCGTACGCACGGGTGGGCGACGTCCTCGACGCCGACGTGATGACCCGGCATCTCGACCTGCACTGGGGGCGTTGTGACCGGCCTGCCGACCTGGCCGCGCTCATCGCCGCGGCGCAGCGTCGGATCTGTTACGAGTTCCGGTTCCGCGACGGGATCCGGCGACTGAGCGCAGCCGAGCTGCATCGGGAGGTGCCGGTATGACGGTGGTCCAGGATGCGACGCGCCAGTTCCGGTCGCGATCGAAGGCCGACGGTGGCGAGACCCGCGCCAGGATGCGGACCCGGGTCCTGGTCGCGGACCACGATCCGCTCTGGCGTCACCTGCTGTACGACGTGCTGAACGGCGACAGCCAGCTCGACGTCGTGGCCGAGGTGGACAGCCGCCGACCGCTGGCGGACTGGCCGCTGCAACGTGTCGAGGTGGCCGTCCTCGGAGCCAGCCACGGGGAACCGATGGTCGGTGCGATCCGACAGTTGACCGCCCGGCGGATCAGGGTCGTCCTCCTGTGCCTGGACTGGTCCCGGCGCAGTCTCGACGCCGCGGTGGCGGCCGGCGCCGCCGGCTGCCTGGTGAAGGAGACCGATCTCAGCGGTGTGGCCGGCAGCGTGCAGGCGGTCGCCGGCAGGAACCGGGTGTTCTCCGCTGCCCTGCTGAACTTTTACGTCGACCCGGCCGGGGTGAACCGGCCGTCCCAGGACGCGGTGCAGAAGCTGACCGCCCGGGAACGCGAGGTGCTCTGCCGCCTCGGCGAGGGACTCACCACCGCCGAGGCGGCGGAACTCTGTGGGGTCTCGAGCGCCACCGTCAAGAGCCACGTCTCGCACGCCCTGGCCAAGCTCGGCGCCCGTAACCGCCTGGAGGCGGTCCTCATGGTGCGTGACACTCTGGGCGCCCCGGCGCCGGGGGCGTACTGGGCCCCGGATGCCGCCGCGGGCTGACCGCGTGGAGCCGGGTTGTCGAACACGATCAGCAGCCGACGGTCGACGAGCAGGCTGCGGTACAGCGCCAACTGGCCGTCCACACCGACTGGCGCGTCCCGACGGAAACCGTACGTCGCAGGATCCTCCGTTGGAGTTCGTGAAGGTCGGGTGCGTCGAGGCCACGGCACGCCAACAGGGTCAGCCCCTCCCGACAGACCTCAGCCGCCTCGTCCACCCGCTGGTCGGCATAGAGCGCCAGCGCCAGCAGGCGCCGCACCTTCTCGTTGTACGGGTCGACGGCGATCATGCCGGCGAGTTCGCCCGTGGCCTCCAGGTAACTGCCGATCTCGACCAGTGCCTCGGCGCGGATCTGCATCGCGGAACGGCGCAGCGCGTCCAGACGGTTGATCTCGGCCGTGGCGCCCCACCAGTGGGCGATGTCCGCGAAGGCGGTGCCCCGCCACAGAGCCAGCCCGTCCCGGAGCAGCTTCGCCGCCTGCCGCGCCTCGGTGGTACCGCCGGTTCGCAGCAGCCGGCTGCCCTCCACCACCGCGCTCTCGAAGACCTGTGCGTCGATGCTGCCCGGCGCCACCTCCAGCAGGTAGCCCCGGCTGGCCGGCGTGCCCACGGTCCGCACCGTGGCCACCGGACCGCCCTGGCCGGGCGGGAGTCCGAGCTTCTGGCGCAGGTGTGAGACGTGGCTGCGGAGAGTCGTCTCGGCTGCCGCGGAGGCGGACTTTCCCCACAGCAGGTCGACGAGTTGGCCCGCGTCGACCGGTCGGCCGGCGTGGAGCACCAGTGCCGAGAGGAGACCGGAGACCTTCGGCCCGAGTTGCACGGTGTGATCGAGGTGATCGAGGCGCAACGGCCCGAGGACGGAGATCCTCGTCGTCGCCGACCCGGACCGGTGGGCGGGTGCGGATCTTTCCTGACTGAGGTCCGTGTTCATACAGAGATCAGGATCCGACGACGGGTCGCGTGCGTCGCCTCGGCGGACGAGCAGGCGCAGACGAGCGAACAGACCATTTCCGCCCTCACAATCGGTGGCTGTGCGGCACTGGTTCTCTCCAGGGGTCACATCCGGAGCGGCCAGTGGGTACGGCGGTGGAGCAGGACTGCGGATCAGTGGTCAGGCGGTGGCACGGGTTACCCGCGCCGGCAGGTCGACGCGGCTGGCCGTGTCGACGGTACGGGTGGTGTACCGGTTGATGTCGATCTCCGGCCCGGCGCCGAAGACGTGGCTGGTCAGGCGTGGAGTGCTGGCGGCGGCGTGGGAGTCGCCGTCGGCGTAACCCAGCACGACCACGGGTGTGGTCAGTGCCTCGACCGACAGCAGCAGGTCGGCGAAGTCGCCCGCCGGGGCCCGACCGATGGGCTTGGCGGGTACCGGTTCGAAGCCGAGGCGGGTCTTGAACAGGAACAGGCCGGGCTTGGCGACGTGTCCGTAGAGGTTGGGGTCGTTGCCCAGGGTCACCTCGGGAAATCCGCGCCTGCGGGTCTCCTCGAAGGCGTGCAGGTAGATGACCCGGGCGAGGCTGTGTTCCCGCCAGCGGGCCTCGACGGCGGAGAAGAGCAGCCACACCGAGTTGTCCTGCGGGAACTCCCGGCACAGGCAGCCGCCGACCAGTTCACCCTTCTCGTAGGCGAACACGCCGAAGGTCGTCGGATTGTCGATCATGCCGGCGCGCATCGGGCCGGCCAACGAGAGGCCGAAGGTCATGCCGTTGACCCGGTTCTCGTACAGGGTGAGGAACGGGTCGAGTTGGTCGGCGCTGAGCGTCTGGTGCACCTCGATGTGCACGTCGGCGTTGGCCGCCCGGTCGATGGCTCGGCGGAGGTCCTGGCGGGCCTTGCGGGCGAGCCGGGCGGCGTAGTCGTCGACCGAGCGTGGAGTGGGCGCCCGCCAGCTCAGCCAGATCGGCTTGCGGATGAACCCGGCGTGGGCGAGGTCCGCCCAGGTGTCGCGGGGCGGTTCGGGAACCCTGATGAGGGCGACCGGGGGTAGAGCGCCGGCGCGGTGTGCGGCGAGTGCCTCGTGCGCGTCTGCTTCGGCGATGGGAAGCCCGTAGTCGTCTCGAACGTGCATGTCGTGGGCGCCTTCCGCAGTGTTGACCGGTCGCGTCTGGATCGGGGAGGGGGACTGTCGGGGGTTGCCGGCAGCTTGCCAGGCCGGGCGACGCGCGCCGTGCGGGGCGGCCCGGCCGCGGACGCCGGGAACGGTAGCGATCGGGTGGCCACGGTGGTGTTCACGTCCGGACCGGTTCGGTGGTGTTGGCCATGGTGGGCGGTGGTTCGTCCAGGCGGCGCCACCGGGCGGGGCGTAGCACCAGGGTGAGCGCCACCATCAGGTACAGCAGTCCGCTCAGGGTGATCGCGGCGGTCAGTCCGAGGGCGGACGCGGCCCAGCCGCCGAGCACGCCGCCGATCGGGATGCTGGCCCAGGAGAACGCGGTGGCCAGGCCGAACATCCGGGCCTGCAAGGGTGGCGGGGTGCGTTCCAGGATGGTCGCGGCGATGATCGGGTTGACGGAGGACAGCGCCAGGCCGCAGACGAAGGTGATGGCGGTCACCACCAGCAGGTCGTGGCTGAACGCCATGACCAGGAATCGCGGGGCCCCACCGACGAGCAGCCCGATCGTGAAGGTGACGTAGCGGGGCAGCCGGGTGGCGGCGATGGAGAAGCCGATGTTGCCGACGATCGCGCCGAGGGCGAGCGCACCGCTGACCGCGCCGAGCGCGGCCGGGTTGTCGAGCACCTGGTCGACCCAGAGCGGGATGTAGACGGCGACGCTGGCCTGGTTGAACAGGTTGATGATGAACATCACCGCGAAGATCCCGACGGCGACCTGGTCCTGTCGCAGGTGGCGCAGCCCGATGCCCAGCGCCTTCAGGTACGGTTTCCGCTCCGTCGTGGCGTCGTGGATGGGCCGTCCGATGGACGCCGGGATCAGCGCCGTCACGACGGCGGCGGCCACGGCGAAGGTTGCCGCGTCGACGAGGATGGCCTGGGTGATGCCGAACCAGGCGATGATCACACCGGCGACCGGTGCGCCGACGAGGATGCTCATCCGGTGCAGGCCGTCGTCGATGGCGCTGACCCGCGCCATCGAAGCGCCCGCCGCGGCGATGGTGGCGTGCGCCATCGCCCGTTTGGCGTTGTCGCCGAGACCCCGGACGACGCCGATGACGGCGACTAGCCCGAGCAGCAGGGCGAACCCGAGTTGGTAGGTGGCGGCCAGCAGCACCATGCCGGCGGCGCTGGCCAGGTCGGCCGTGATGGAGACCCGACGGGCACCGAGCCGGTCCACCAGCGGCGGGCCCAGCGCGCTGGTCAGCACGTAGGGCAGCATCTCGGCCGCGACGACCAGGCCCATCCGGGTGGGGCTGCCGGTGCTGACCAGGACCAGCCAGGGCAGCGTCACCGTGGACACCCGGGTGCCGGTGTCGGAGATCGTTCCGGCGGTGAGCAGCCCGACGAGGGCGGCCCGGGGCCGGTTGGACACCGTCACTCCGGTGAACCGACTGCTGCGCCGGTACGGGCGAGATAGCGGTCACGCAGTGTGCGTTTGTCGACCTTCCCGTAGCCGATCATGGGCAACGTGTCGACGAACTCCACGTCACGCGGCGTCCAGTTGGTGTCGAGGCGTTCGGTGATCAGGTCGCGGAGTTGCTCAGGGGTGACGGTGGCACCCGGTACGGGCACGACGAAGGCGTACGCCGCCTCACCGTAGGCGTCGTCGGGCACGGCGACGACGGCCGCGTCGTGGACGTCGGGGTGGGCGGTCAGGACATCCTCGATCGGTCCCGGGTAGACGTTGACGGCGCCGGGACCGGTGACGATGAGCTCCTGGTCGCGTCCCACCAGGTAGAGGTAGCCGTCCTCGTCGAGGTGCCCGGTGTCCCCGGTGCGCAGCCAGCCGTCGACCAGTGTCCCGGCGGTCAGCTCAGGCTGTCCCCAGTACCCGGCCATCACCAGCGACCCGGTGATCCACACCTGGCCGTGCTGCCCGGGCGGCAACTCCCGTCCGGCCTCGTCCCGGATGGCGATGCGTACGTCACCGTAGGCACGCCCGCAGGAGCGCAGCAGGTGGGGCCGGCTCGGGTCGTGCTCGTCGCCGTTGAGTTCGGTGATCAGGGGCGCCTCGCTCATCCCGTACGCGACGCGCACGATGGGCCCGAAGCGTTCGAGTGCCTGGGTCAGCCGGGCGGGGGCGACGGTCGAGCCGCCCAAGGTGATCATCTCCAGGCTGCTCAGGTCAGTCCGGCCGAGCAGCGGGCAGTCCAGCAGCTCGTACAGGCGGGGTGAGGCGGCGTTCGTGCTGGTGATGCGCTCCTGCTCGATGAGCGTGAAGAACTGCCCGGCGTCGAAGGAGTCGCACATCACCTGCGTCCCGCCGGCGAACAGCATGCCCATGACGCCCAGTTGTGAGCTGACGTGCCAGAAGACGCCGTAGTAGAGGTGGCGGGTCGGGCGGCCCTCGCCCGCCCACCTGGTGGCGAGTTCCAGGATTGTCTGGAACAGCACGTTGCGGTGGTGGACCAGCTTGGGGCGTCCGGTCGTACCGCTGGTCTGGAACACCGACGCGGGTTCGCCCGTGGCGTCGGCCGGGTCCAGGGCCCGCCGGGGTGCCTGCCACAGGTCGGTGCCCAGGGCGGCGGGGCCGAGGCTGAACACGGCCGGGGCAGCCGACCGTCGGGCCAGTTCGACGCCGGCCTCGGCGTGGGTGCGGGGGTCGTACACCAGCGCGTCCGGGCGGGCCTGGCCGAGGAAGTCCAACTGGTGTTCCAGCGGCGCGTGGGCCACCCAGATGGACCGGCAGCCCAGCAGGTGCAGGGCGAAGTGCAACATGACCACGTCCGGGTGGTTGTTGGCGACCACCGCCACCGCCCGGCCCGCGACCATTCCCTGCCCGTTCAGGGCCTCGGCCAGGTGCAGGACGCCGTGCCGCAGGTCGGCGTAGGTCAGCCGGCGGCCCTGGTGCACGATCGCCTCCGCCGGACCGTACTTCTCGAACAGCGCCAACGCCTGCGGGACGTAGTTGGCGGGTACAGCGGTTGGGGTGTCCACGGGGCGATCTCCTCGGGCCGGAAGCTCGGTGTGTGGGGCGCTAGGACGACTCTGAGCCGAGCCGGATCGCGCGCGCGACCTGCTCCCGGCGCAGCCTGTCGACCTCGTCGGCGACGTTCTCGTCCTCGGTCATCAACCGGTCGAGGTTGGCGTCCTGGTAGCTGAGCACTCTCATGTCGGCGAAGGCCCGCTGCAGTTTCGGGCCGAACAGGCCGATGTCCTTGAGTGTGGGCACGATCCGGGAAAACAGCTTGGATCGGAAGTACTGGTAGTGCTCGGAATCGCGCATGAAGGCCATGCACTCGGCGGCGTCCAGGTCGAGCGCTGTCCAGACCTCCTCGCCGACGAAGCGTTGCTGGAGCATGTGGCAGGCCTCGATGCAGAACTCCTCACGTTCGTCGCGCTCGGCCTGGGTCAGCTCGGGGTAGTAGTCGCGCAGGGCCAGCCGACCGAAGGCCACGTGACGCGCCTCGTCTTGCATGACGTAGGCGTTGAGCGCCTGGGCGAGTGGTTCCTTGGAGTAGTCGCGGATCTGCCCGAAAGCGGCCAGGGCGAGACCCTCGATGAGGACCTGCATGCCCAGGTAGGTCATGTCCCAGCGGGAGTCGGAGATGATGTCGTTGAGCAGGTCCTTGAAGTGCGGATTGATGGGGTAGGCGAAGCCGATCTTCTCCCGCAGGTAGCGGGAGTACGCCTCGACGTGGCGGGCCTCGTCGACGACCTGGGTCGCGGCGTAGAACTTGGAGTCGATGTCCGGTACGGTCTGCACGATCTTGGCAGAGCAGATGAGGGCACCCTGTTCACCGTGGAGAAATTGGGAGAACTGCCACGAGTTCATGTGTAGCCGGACGTTGGCCTTTTCTCTGCGGTTCATTGATTGCCAGGTGCGCGACCCGTAGATGGCCACCGACTCTTCCGGTATGCCCATCGGGTCGTCATGATCGATTTCGATGGTCCAGTCGAGTCGTTCCGCCGCGTTCCACTGCCGCTGTTTGCCCTTTTCGTAAAGGGTGAGCAGTTTGTCCCGGCTCTCGTCGTAGTCCCAGTCGAATACGGTGGTGTTCCCTGCCTTGATGTGCCAGCCCGTCTGGTCGACGGGGAGGGCGTACAGCCGGGTGCTCAATGATGCCTCCGCCTCATAAATGGCTAACGTCGATTATGGACTTGTGGTTGTTTGTCGGGCACTGGGGAGTTCCCTAGGATCAGGGGCATCCGTAGGTCCGGGTCTGCTGCGTGGTGCGGCTTTTGCGTCGAGAGTCATCTCACAAGAGCCAATCGAATCCTGCTAATGTCCTATTGGTGATGGCGGCGTATCGTCGAAGACGGGAGTCGATCTAGAATGGCCGGTCCCGGGGTTACGTGGAAACCAGTCGGTGGCAGCCGGTATGCGTCGGGACAGTGGTGCTGATGCCCCCGTTCGTGGGTCGTGACCCCGAACTTGCAGTCCTGCGCAGCGCCTTGGAGGCGACAGGCCGAGCCGGCGTCCGGGTCGTGGCGGTGACCGGTGATCCCGGCATCGGCAAGACCCGGCTGCTCAGCGAGTTCGGTGAGCTCGCCCGTCGCCGGGGAGCCCGGGTGGTGTCCAGTTCGGCCACCCGGGGCCAGCGGTCACAACCGTTGACCCCGCTGCTCGACGCGCTGGTCGACTGCGACCGCTGCGCGAACCGGAAGACCGACCCGGGTGAGGCGCCGACGGGGGCCACCGCCTCGATCCAACTGGTGCGCGATCTCGTCAACCGGACGGGCGACGCGGACGCCAACAGCCTGGTCGTCCTCGTCGACGACATGCACTGGGCCGACGAGGCGACCATCGCGCTGCTGACCCAGCTCGTGCGTACCCCGTCGCCGGTGCCACTGCTGGTCGTGCTGGCCTACCGGCCCCGCCAGGCCCCGGTACGCCTGCACGCCGCGCTGGTCGGCGCGCCGGGTGACGAGTGGGTGCGGGAGGTGCCGCTCGGGCCGATCAGCGAGCAGGACGCGCAGACCCTGCTCGGTCCACAGTGCAGGACGTCGTGGCAGTGGGCGGTCTACCGACACAGCGGCGGCAACCCGTTGCACCTGCACGCGCTGGCCGCCGCCGCCACCGGGCTGTGCAGCACCGCCTCGGTGGTCGTCGGCGAGCTGCCCGTCACTCTGCGGATGAGGCTGGTCGGGGAGCTGGAAGCCGTCTCCCCGCTGAGCCGCATCGTCCTCGACGCGGCGGCGGTGGCGGGAGAGGTGTTCGAGCCGGCGCTGGTCGCGCAGATCGGCCAGTGCCGTGACGCCGAGGTGCACCGCGCGTTGGACGAACTGGCCGAACTGGACATTGTCCGCCCGGTCGCCGGTGGCCGGCTGATCAGCTTCCGGCATGCCGTGTTGTGGCGGGCCGTCTACGACGCGGTCAGCCCGGGTTGGCAGCTGGCCGCGCACGACCGGGCGGCGGCCGCGCTGTGCCGGCGCGGCGCCCCGCCCGAGGCGCTGGCCCCACACGTCGCCCGCACCGCCCGCCCCGGCGATCTGACTGCGGTGTCGATACTGCACCGGGCCGCCATGGCGGCGCAGCACCACGCCCCGGTCACCGCGGCGCACTGGCTCCGTGTGGCCCTGCGGCTGCTGCCGCATCGACCCGACCACGACCTGCGACGCGTGGTGCTGCTGGTTCGCCTCGCCCAGTTGGCCGCCGTCGTCGGTGACCTGCTGGCGAGCCGCAACGCGCTGCACGAGGCGCTCAAGATGCGCCAACGTCGCCCGACGACCCGTCGCGCCCATGCGGTGGCCCTCTGCGTCATGGTGGAGCTGTCGCTGTCCCGACGTGCCGAGGCGGGCGCGTTGGCCCGGGCGGAGCTGGCCACGTTGCCCGCCGCCCAGAGCATCGGACGGGCCATGCTCAGCTTCGAACTCGCCTGTCTGGAGTTGGCCGCGGGCCGCGCCGACGTCGCCCGCGAACTGGCCGCCGTGGCGTACACGGCAGCCCAGCGCCATCAGGCCCGCTCGGCGGAGGCCACCACGCTCGCCCTGCTGGCGGTGGCGGACACCGCCGCGCTGGACATGCCGGCCGCGCGTCGCCGCCTGGATCAGGCGGTCGACCTGCTCGACGCGATGCTCGACGGCGAGTTCGTTCGCAGTCTGCGGGCCGCCAAATGGGTGATCGAGGCGGAGATACTGCACGAGCGCTTCGACGACGCGCTACGCCACCTGGACCGGGCGGTCTCCGGCGCCCAGCACAGCGGGCAGCTGCTGCTGCTGGCCCGGCTCTACGCGGCCCTGGTGGTGACGTTGCAGGTCAAAGGAAGGCTGCCGCAGGCACAGGAGTGCGCGCAGCGGGCGGCGGAGGTGGCCACCGCGGTCGGCGGGGAGCGGGAGATCGCCGTGGCCCGCATCCTGCGGGCATGGTTGGACAGCCAGGTACGGGCGACGGCGGAGACCTACCCGGAGGTGGATGCCCTGCCGGTGCTGCCCGACGGACCGTACTCGCTGTTGGCCCGCCGGTTGCTGGTGGAGATCGGGCTGGCCGGCGGGAACGTGGCCGCGTACCTGACCCGCACGCAGCTCGGTGACAGCCCCGGCCCGTCCGCTTCCGACCTGTGCTCGCAGGCCAGTTGGTGCGAGGCGATGACGCGGGCGGAACTCGCCGCCGGTCGGACCGAGGTCGCGGCGCACTGGGCCGACCGCGCCGACGCGGTCGCCGCCGTGCTCGACCTGCCAGGCCACACCGGTCTGGCCCTGCTCGCCAGGGCACAGGTGCTGGCCACCGACGACCCGGCGCGGGCGGTGGCCACCGCGCAGGTGGCGGCACGGGAACTGGCCGCCGCCGGCATGGTGGTGGACGCTGCCCGGGCCCGGATGGTCGCCGTCGGACCGCTGGCCGCACTCGGCCTGGTCGACGACAGCTACCGGGAGATCAAGGCGGTGCAGGCCGCGTTCGAGGGGTGGGGCGCGCACCGGCTGGCTCGACAGGCCGCGTTGGAGCGGCGTCGCCTCGCGGCGCGTTCGTCGCGCCGTACGGGCCGGGACGACCGCGAGGAGTCGGCTGGCCTGAACCTGCTCACGCGTCGGGAACGGCAGGTCGCCGTGCTGGTCAGCCAAGGTCTGACGAACCGGCGCGTGGCGCAGGAGCTGTTCGTGACCGAGAAGACGGTGGAGATGCACCTGGCGAACATCTTCGCCAAGCTCGGCGTGTCCTCTCGAGCGGTGGTAGCCCGTCTCATCGGGGCCACCGGGCAGCCGGTCGGTGCGGCGGTGCCGGCCGGGGAGGCGGCAGCGACCTGAGGGTGGTCCGGGCCGTCGGTGCACCCGTGGCCGGCGGCCTTCCGCCGAGGCCCCGGGTCCCCGGACCGTCACCGCGGACGTGGCCCCGCCGCGCCGTGGCGGCGTCCCCGGCGTCGGGACTGAACACGGCGTGGTTGGTATCCCCGGCGCCAAGGGCGGCCGGTCACAGCGGGATGTTGCCGTGCTTCTTGGCCGGACCGATGACCCGCTTGTCGACCAGGGCGCGCAGTGCGCGGACGACCGTGGGTCGGGTCTCCGACGGCAGGATCAGGTCGTCGACGCAGCCGTGCTCGGCGGCCCGGTAGGGCGTGAGCAACCGGTCCTCGTACTCGTGGACGAGAACCTGGCGCAACAGCGCGGGGTCGTCGGCCTGGGCGAGGGTACGCTGGTGCAGCAGCGCGACCCCGCCCGCCGCGCCCATCACGCCGATCTGCGCGGTCGGCCAGGCGAAGCACAGGTCGGCGCCCAGCTCCCTGGATCCCATGACCGCGTACCCGCCACCGAAGGCCCGCCGTACCACGATGGTGATCTTCGGTACCGTCGCCTCGATGTAGGCGAACGCGAGTTTCGCACCCCTGCGGATGATGCCCTGGTGCTCCTGGGCGGTACCGGGCAGGTAGCCGGGCACGTCGACGAGGGTGAGCACGGGGATGTTGAACGAGTCGCAGAAGCGGACGAACCGCGCGGCCTTCTCCGCGGCGTCGATGTCGATGGCACCGGCCAGGTGCAGCGGCTGGTTGGCGACCACCCCCACCGTGACGCCGTCGACGCGGGCGAAGCCGCAGATGATGTTGGGGGCGAAGTCGGGGTGCACCGGCAGCAGGTCGCCGTCGTCGACGATCCGCCTGAGCACCTCGTGCATGTCGAACGGGGTGGTGGCCCGATCGGGTACGAGCGTGTCGAGTTCCCGGTCGGCGGCGGTGGGCTCCAGCAGGGACGCCGGTGGCCAGACCGGGGCCGGGTCGAGGTTGTTGGCCGGCAGGTAGGACAACAGGTCCCGGACGTAGTCGATGGCCTCGGCCTCGCTCGCGGCGGCGTAGTGGGCGTTCCCGCTCCGGGTGGCGTGCACCGTGGCGCCGCCCAGGGCCTCCATGCTGACCCGTTCCCCGGTCACCGCCCGGATGACGTCCGGGCCGGTGACGAACATGTGCGAGGTGTTCTCCACCATGACCACGAAGTCGGTGAACGCCGGGGTGTAGACGGCCCCGCCCGCGCAGACACCCATGATGAGGGAGATCTGCGGGATCACCCCGGAGGCGGTCACCATCCGACGGGCCACCTCGCCGTACGCGGCCAGCGCCAGCACCCCCTCCTCCACCCGGGCGCCGCTGGAGTCGTTGATGCCGACCACCGGGCAACCGACGTGCAGGGCGTGGTCGAGGATCTTGCAGACCTTGGCGCCGAAGACCGCCCCCGCGCTACCACCCCGGTGGGTCGCGTCGTGCGCGTAGACACACACCTGGCGGCCGTCGACCGTGCCGAAACCGGTGATGACACCGTCGCCGGGCGGCTGCGGCCCGGCGTACCCCTCGACGTCCCGGCGGGCCAGCCGGTCGGTCTCGACGAACGAGTCGGGGTCGAGCAGCGCCAGGATCCGCTCCCGCGCGGTCATCCGGCCCCGGGCAGCCAGCCGGCGGGCGGCCCGCGGGGAGCCGGGCTGCTCCGCCTCGGCGCGTCGGCGGCGCAGCTCGGTTACCTTCTCGGCGGTGGTCGGGGCGCGCAGGTCGGCGACGGCGCCGGCCGGCCGGCCGTTGGCCCGGGCCGGCCCCGCAGCGGCGGTCATCGGCGGGTGTCCGCGCGGCGCCGGGGTCACTTGCGGGTGTCCTTGACGATCTCGCCGTCGCGGACGACGAGGACGACCCGGTCCGGGTCCTCGAACAGGTGCGGCTCGCTGAGCGGATCGAAGTCCACCGCGACGAGATCGGCCAGCTTGCCCACCTCGACCGACCCGACCCGGTCGGCGACCCGCATGATGCGGGCGTTGACGGAGGTGGCCGAGACGATCGCCGCCATGGGCCCCAGGACGCGGGCCTTGAGCGCGAGCTCCAGTCCGCGGTGGTTCTGGTCGGGTCCGATCAGGTCGGAGCCGGAGCCGACCAGCACGCCGGCCTCGCGGGCCAGCAGCATGGCGTCGATCATGCGTTGCGCGGTGTCGCCGACCCGGTCCCGGAAGCCGGGTGCGAGTCCCTGCCGCGCGGAGTCGGTACGCATCGTCTCGGCGATGGCCAGGGTGGGCACCAGGTGCACGCCGTGGGCACCCATCAACGCGGCGGTGGCCTCGTCGATGCCGGTACCGTGTTCGACGCAGCCCACGCCCGCCTCGACGGCGTTGCGGATACCGGCGCCGTTGTGGGCGTGCACGGTGACGTAGGTGTTGCGGGCGCGGGCCTCGGCGACGGCCACCGCGATCTCCTCGACGGTGTACTGGGTGTCCTCCAACGAGTCGGACACCGAGATGACCCCGCCGGTGACGGCCATCTTCAGGAACGACGCGCCCTGACGGAAGCACTCGCGGGCGGCTCGGCGGACCTCCTCGACGCCGTCGGCGTTGGGGGTCATCCCGGTCAGGCCGCGTACCGACAGGGGCGACGGGCCCGCCGGGGCCAGCGGCGAACCCAGCCGGCCGTGACCGCCGGTCTGGGACAGCGCCACGGCGGCGGCCCAGATCCGGGGGCCGGGTACCAGCCCTCGTCGCACCGTACGCAGCACCCCGAGGTCGAGGCCACCGCAGTCACGGATCGTGGTGAAACCGGCGTCCACGGTCTCGCGCAGGTTGCGGAAGATGTCGGCGGCCCGTTCGGCCACCGACAGCTGCCCGTTGAGCATCGCGCGGACGTCGCTGGAGTAGCCCACGTGGGTGTGCGCGTCGATCAGCCCCGGCAGCAGGGTCAGCCCGCTCAGGTCGACCAGGTCGGCGCCGTCGGCCTGAACCCGGGTCCCCACCTGCGTGATCCGGTCGGTGTCGATCCGTACGGCCCGGTCGGTCACCGGTTCGTCGCCGAGCCCGTCGATGAGCGTGGCGCCGGTCAACAGCATGGTCATGTGAGCAGGTCCTCCTGGGCGGCGGCGGGGGAAACGGCCGGCGTCGTGCCGGGACGGTCCGGACCGGCGTTCGGCGGCGCGGGCAGGACCCCGCCCCGGGCGAGGAAACCCAGCATCCGCGCGAACAACGCGGCGTCCAGCTCCGGTGGACGGGCCAGGTCGGCCGGCAGCGCCGACCAGACGTTGTCGCAGCGCATCCGGGGCATGTCCCGGTCCGGGGTGTCGCCGAGCATCGCCATCAGCGGGGCGAGGTTGTTCGACGTCTCGTCGGCCTCGATCTGTTCCGTGAGCTGGTGGTGCCAGCGTTGCCAGTCGACGCTCGGCACCCGGTAGCCGCAGGTCCGCAGGTGGGTGAACATGTCGTTCCAGTCCAGCGGGTCGGGGTTGACGGTGTGGAAGGTGCCGCCGAGGGTCTCCGGCCGCAGGGACAGGGCGACCACGGTGCGCGCGACGTAGTCGACGCTGGCGGCGGCGAAGGCGTACCGGCGGGCGGGAGCCAGACCGAGGTCCAGGCAGCCCTGGATGACCTTGGTGACGTAGTCCTCCCGGTTGGTCGCGCCGGTGCGGCTGTCCCCGAGCACGGCACCGGCCCGGTAGACCGACACGGGTACGCCACGTTCCCGGGCGAGGCCGATGAGACCCTCGGCGACCCACTTGCTCTGGCTGTAGGCGGTGTCGTGCCCCACCGGCGGCGGGAGCGGGTCGTCCTCGTGGATCTGCCCGACGCCGGCGGCGACGGCTCCGGCGAGCACGGCCAGGGTGGAGATGTGGTGCACCGGCGTCGGCCGGCCCCGGGTGGACAGCCGCAGTACCTCCTCGGTGCCGCGCACGTTCGTGGCCTTGAGGGACCGGTAGGGGCGCACGAAGTTGACCCAGGCGCCACAGTGGTAGATCGCGTCGACCTCGTCGGCGAGGGCGTCGAAATCGGCCGGCGCCAGGCCGAGTCGGGGTCTGGCCAGGTCGGCGGGGACGACGCGCAGCCGGTGCGCGGGTGGCATCGGCAGGCCGTAGGAGGTCAGGGCGGCGTGCAGGCGTTCGGTGCCCTCCTCGGGGTTGGCGGCCCGGACCAGGCAGACGATCTCGGCGCTGGTCTGCCGGGCCAGTTCGGCGCAGAGGAACGCGCCGACGAACCCGGTGGCACCGGTGAGCAGCACCACCCGAGGGGGCCCGGTGCGGGCCGGCGCGTCCTCGTCAGGGGCGACCGCCGGGTCGAGGACGACCTCGGCGGCGAGGTCGGGGCCGTTGCCGCGCACCTCGATCAGCGGTCGCCCGGACACGGCGGCCTCGATCCGGGCGGCCAGCCCGGCGACGGTGGGGCTGGCCAGGACGTCGCGGGCGGTGAGCTGGGGCGCGCCGAGACGGCGTAGTTCCCGGGCGGCCTGCGTGATCATGAGGGAGTGGGCGCCGCAGTCGAACAGGTCGTCGGTGACGCTGACGCGGTCCACGCCGAGCAGGTCGCACCACACCCGCGCGACCTGACGTTCCCGTTCGTCACGGGGGCCGAGGTAGCCGTCGTCCGGTGCGTCGTCCGGGTCGACGCCGGAGGCCGAGGCGGCGGAGACGTCGGGGGTGGCGGCCGGTCCGGCGTCGGCGCCGACGGCGGTCGCCCCCGGCTCCACCCAGTACCGGCGGCGCTGGAACGGGTAGCCGGGCAGGCTGACCCGTCGGGCCGGCCGCGCGGTGTGCAGCGCCGGCCAGTCCACGCTCACCCCGGCCTGCCAGAGCCGGCCCACCGCGGCCATCAGGTGCGCGGTGTCCGGCAGCCGGTCGCGGGGGTGGCCCAGCGACGCGACCGCGGTCGGGGTGGGGGCGAGCCGCTGTCCGGGTACCAGCGCGGTCAGCGCCCGCCCGGGCCCGACCTCCAGCAGCACCCGGTCGGGCGTGGCCAGGACGGTCCGCAGCGCGTCGGCGAAGCGTACGGGTTGACGCAGGTGACGCGCCCAGTAGTGCGGGTCGGTGGCGTCCTCGGCGCGGATCCAGGTGCCGGTGACACAGGAGACGAACGGGGTGTGCGGTGGACGCAGGTCGCACTCCTTCACCCGGGCGGTGAACTCGTCGAGCATCGGTTCGACCAGCCAGGAATGGCTCGCCGCCGGTACGTTGATCCGCCCGCAGTCCACGCCCCGGCCGGCCAGCAGCCGGTCGAGGGCGGCGACGTCGTCGTCCGGGCCGGCCACCACGGTCAGCTCCGGTGTGTTCACCGCCGCGATCGACAGCCTCTCGTCGAGCAACTCCGCGACCTGTGCCTCGGGCAGCGGTACGGCGAGCATCCGGCCCGGGGCCATTCGGGCGAACAACTCACCACGGGCGTAGGTGACGGCGAGCGCGTCGCCGAGGGTGAACACCCCGGACAGACAGGCGGCGACGTACTCGCCGAGACTGTGGCCGAGCAGGGCGACCGGCTCCACGCCCCAGGACATCCACAGCTTCGCCAGCGCGTACTCCACGGCGAACAGCGCGGTGACCACGCCGGGTCCCTCGGCGCGGCCGAGCGCGCGTCCCCGTCCCGACCCGCCACCGCCCGGGAACAGCAGCGCGGTGAGGTCGACGTCGAGCCGGTCGCGGAGCAGGGCGGCGCAGCGGTCGATCTCCTCGCGGAACACCGGCTGGCTGCGGTAGAGGTCGACACCCATCTCCCGGTGTTGGTTGCCGCCGCCGGGGAACATGAACACCGCCCGGTGGACGGACTCCGGGGCGGTGCGGGTGACCAGCCGGTGCGGGTCCTCCCCCCGCAGCACGGCCACCAGGTCGGTCAGGTCGGCGCAGGCAGCGAACCGGCGTACCGAAAAGGCGTGCCGCCCGTCCTGGAGGGTGAAGGCGACGTCGGCCAGGTCGAGGTCCGGGTGGTCCTCCAGATGGTCGGCCAGCCGGCGGGTGGCGGCGTCGACGGCGGTGCGGCTGCGCGCGGACAGCGGTACCAGGTGCCAGCCGGTCGCGGGCGCCGTGCCGGCCGGGTCGGGGATGGGCGGTGGCTGTTCCAGGACCACGTGGGCGTTGGTGCCGCCGACCCCGAAGGCGCTCACCCCGGCGCGGCGTGGTCCGGCACCGGCCGACCACTCGGTGACGCGGGTCGGCACGTAGAAGGGCGACGTGTCCAGGTCGAGGTCGGGGTTGGGGGAGCGGAAGTTCCGCATGGGCGGGATCCGTCCGTGCTGTACCGCCAGGGCGGCGCGCATCAGGCCGGCGGCTCCGGCGGCGGCGTCGAGGTGGCCGATGTTGGCCTTGACGGAGCCGAGGGCGCAGAAGCCCCGCCGAACGGTGCCGATGCGGAACGCCTGGGTGAGCGCGGCGACCTCGATCGGGTCGCCCACCTGGGTGGCAGTGCCGTGGGCCTCCAGGTAGCCGATGCTGCCCGGCGAGACCGCCGCCAGGGCGTGCGCGGCGGTGACGACGCGGGCCTGCCCGTCAACGCTCGGCGCGGTGAAACCGGCCTTGACCGCGCCGTCGTTGTTGACCGCGCTGGCCCGGATCACCGCGTAGATGTGGTCCCGGTCGGCCAGGGCGTCGGAGAGCCGGCGCAGCACCATGGCCACGGCGCCGTTGCCCGGTACGGTCCCCTCGGCGTCGGCGTCGAAGGGCCGGCACTGCCCGTCGGGGCTGAACACCCCGCCGTAGGTGTGCGAGTAGCCGGCCTTCAGCGGCAGGTTGATCGCCACCCCGCCGGCGAGCGCCAGATCCGACTCGTAGGTCAGCAGGGACTGGCAGGCCAGGTGGGTGGCGACCAGGGACGTCGAGCAGGCGGTCTGCACGGTGTACGCGGGGCCGTCCAGGTCGAGGAGGTACGCCACCCGGGAGGCCAGGAAGTCCTTGTCGTTGAAGATGCGGGCCAGGGGTGCCATCGCCGAACGTTGGAAGCGGGGGTTGGTGGCGAGGTTGGCCATCAGGTACTTGTTCATGAACATGCCGGCGAACACGCCGACGGCGCCGTCGGTGCGGTCCGGGGTGTGTCCACTGTCCTCCAGGGCCGCCCAGGCGGTCTCGCAGAAGACCCGCTGCTGCGGATCCATCGTCTCGGCCTCGGCCGCGTTGTAGCCGAAGAACTCCGCGTCGAAGTGGTCGGCGTCGTCGATCATCGCGCCCGCCGGAACGTACTCGGGGTCGGCGAGTAGGTGCGGGTCCACGCCGGCGGCGCGAAGTTCGTCGGGGGTGAAGCGGGTGATCGACCCGACGCCGTCGAGCATGTTGGCCCAGAAGCCGGCGACGGTGTCGGCACCGGGTACCCGGCAGGCCATGCCGATGATCGCGATCGGTTCGACCCCGTCGGGCGGACCGCCGTCCGGGGCGGTTCCGGTGCTGTCCAGGTGTGCGGTCACGGCCGGTCAGCCCCTTCGCGCCCGGCGTGAGACGGCGGCGGACAGGGCGGCGGCGCGTCGCCCGGCGGCCTGCTGGGTCCCGGCCAGCGCGTCGGGGCGGTCGCCGGTGGTGGCGCAGGCGGCGGCGAGCGCGCGTACCGACGGGTAGCGGAACAGGTCCACCAGGGACAACCCGGTCACGTCGCGGGCCAACAGCCGGGCCCTGGCCTGGACCGCCAGCAGCGAGTTGCCGCCGAGGTGGAAGAAGTTGTCGTCGAGACCGACCCGGTCGCGGCCGAGTAGTTGAGCCCACACCTCGGCGATGGTCTGCTCGATGCCGGTCCGCGGAGCCAGGTAGCGGTGGGGCCCGGCGGTGTGCGGGTCGGGCAGCCGGTTGCGGTCGATCTTGCCGTTGGAGGTCAGCGGCAGCTCGTCGAGGACGGTGACGGTGGCCGGCACCATGTAGTCCGGCAGTGCGCGGGCCAGCGCGGCCCGCAGGGCAGCCGGGTCGGGTGCCGGGTTGCCGGCGCGGGCCGGCTGGCAGTAGGCGGCCAGGCTGCGGCGGGCACCGTCACCGCGTACGACGACCACGGCGGCACGGACCTCCGGCTGGGCGGCCAGCACACTCTCGATCTCGCCGAGTTCGATGCGATGGCCGTGGATCTTCACCTGGTGGTCCAGCCGACCGAGGAACTCCAGCGTGCCGTCGGGGCGCCAACGGGCCAGGTCGCCGGTGCGGTACAGGCGGGAACCGTCGGCGGCGAACGGGTCGGGAACGAAGCGTTCCGCGGTCAGCGCGGGGCGGCCGTGGTAGCCACGGGTGACGCCCGGACCACCGAGCAGCAGTTCACCGGGCACGTTGACCGGAGTGGGCCGCAGGTCCGCGTTTACGACGTAGGCGCGTACGTCGGCCAGAGGACGGCCGATCGGCACGGTCGCGGCGACCGGCCGGTCACCGGTGACCCGCTGGGTGCTCGCCCACACGGTCGCCTCGGTCGGGCCGTACATGTTGTGCACGCCGCCACTGACCAGGCCGGCGAGGTCGGCGCCGAGCGCGGCGGGCAGCGCCTCCCCACCGACGACCAGGCGGCGCAGGGCACGCAGCGCCGCGCGGGTGTCGGGATCCTCGGCCAGCACACCGGCCAGCGACGGGGTGCACTGCAGGTGGGTGACGCGGTGGCGGCGCAGTTGCGCGGCGACGGGCTCGTCGGCCAACGCCACCCGACGGCGGTCCTCGCTGATGTCCCGGGCGGCCCGCAGGTGCGGTAGGGCGGCCAGCACGTGGTCGTGGTCGACCCCGAAGTCGATCAGGCAGGCGACCTCGTCCACCTCGATCGCCTTGAGCCGGTCCACCAGGTCCGCGGCGGCCTCGGGGGTGCCCAGCAGGGCGGCGGTGTCGAAGAACCGGTCGAAGGCCTGCTCGACCAGGGCGTCGAGTTCCTCCTCGGGCAGAGCGCGGAAGTCGCTGCTGCTGCCGGACACCGCGCCGAGACCGGAGAGCAGGTCGAAGGAGCTCTTCAGGTATCCGCACAGCGGCACGCGGACCAGCTCGCGCACGTGCTCGGTGTCGGTGCCGAGGAAGGTGTGCAGCATCAGGGTGACGTGGCCGGAGCCGGCGTGGCCGGCCTCGCGCCAGGCCCTGCGGTAGACGGCGATCTTCTCGCCGAGTTCTTCGACCGAGTGGCCGAGCAGGTGCGTGAGCAGCCCAGCCCCGATCTCACCGGCCATCCGGAAGGTGTCGGGGCTGCGCGCGCTGGTGACCCAGACGGGCAGTTCGGGCTGCACCGGTGGCGGGTACACGCGCACGCTGACGTGGTCGCCACCGGGACGCGGACGGCTGACCGTTTCGCCCCGCCAGAGCCGGCGTACCTCGTCGATGCCCGCCAGCATCAGGTTCTTCCGGTCGGCGTACCGCTCCGGAGCGAGGACGAAGTCGTTCGGTTGCCATCCGGAGGCGACCGACATGCCGACCCGCCCGCCGGAGAGGTTGTCCACCACGGCCCACTCCTCGGCGACCCGGAGCGGGTCGTGCAGCGGTACGACGACACTGCCGGCCCGGATCTGCACCCGTTCGGTGA